>JBAYZI010000041.1:0-20096 GCA_041672585.1 Cloacimonadales bacterium (SeqCode)
ATGAGTATGGTAGCCATAATGAATTAAAACGTGAGTTTCAAGCAGATACTCTAACTTATAATCGTAAATTAGAACAAATAGAGGCGATTCATAAAGTTGTTGCCAATGAATATAAAGAGAATATCATTGCGAATGCCGGCTATATGGAGTATAATCGTAATACCGGTTATGGCTACATGAAAAATAACCCAATTATTGAGAATAAAAAAGACTCCCTACTCATCTCTTCGGAGAAGATGGAGTACTTTGCCGATTTCAATAAAGTTGTGGCTATGTTCAATGTGCATACAGGACTGCCTGATGCTGATATTTACAGTAGCTTCTTAATCTATTATAATGATGAAGGAAAGGCTGTCTTTACCGGAGAACCTCGCATAAAGACTGATTTCGGGGTCGGACATGCTGAATCATTTAATGTCCTCTTTGTCGATAATCAGATTAACCAAATTGAGTTCATTAATGAGTGCCGTCTGGACTTCTCTTTTGAAGAAACTGAAGAATATACTAATTGGATGACTGCTGAAAGAATCGATATCTTCTTTGAGGATAAAAAGCCAAACTTAATGGTTGCTGAGAATAATGTAGTTTATGAAATTATTACAGAAGAGGAAAAAACTAAATCTAAAGAGTACTCACGCAACAACTCTACTTCTAGACATCTGGAGATAACATTCACCGAAGATAATAGAATTGAAGAGATCAGACAAGATGGTAATATCAATGGTTCTTATGTTTTTAAAAGTGCTAAAAGGGGTACTAAGAAAATAAAAGAGTAGTTTTTTCAAGAATTATATTTACCTGACTTCATTCATCAAAACTATTTCGCTTTGACTGTTACTCTCCGCAGAGGTCGGCTATTTGCAAGAAGATAGAGGTTTATAATTCGGTACGATAATCTCCCTATTTTCATTATTTATTTGCAGTTAGGCGATGCTAAAATAAGATTTTTCGATTTGTGGAAAAAAAATTGCACAATTTCTCTTGACAAGTTACTCAAAACTCATTAATATATCTATATGGATAAAATAAAAAATCATATCGAAGCAAAGAATTTAGTTAAGATATATGGCAAGAGAAGAGTCGTCAATGATTTGAGCTTAAATATATCACAAGGGGAAGTCGTGGGTATTTTAGGACCTAACGGTGCCGGAAAAACTACCACTTTCTACATGATACTCGGCTTAACCAAACCCAATAAAGGTAAAGTTCTCTTCAATGATATTGATATCACTCACAAGCCAATGTTCAAGAGAGCTCAGCTCGGAATAGGTTATCTGGCTCAAGCTCCGTCAATCTTTCATAAATTAACTGTAGAACAGAATATTATGGCTATTCTGGAAACTGTTGATACCCCTAAACATGATCGGAAAAAACTCTTAGAAGAGTATTTAGACGAACTCAACTTAACAAAAGTAGCAAAGCAGAAAGCTTACACTCTCTCTGGTGGCGAACGCCGTAAGTTAGAGATTACCCGCTCTTTAGTAACCAACCCCTCTTTCCTCTTTATGGACGAACCATTTGCCGGCGTGGACCCAATCTCCATCAATGATATTCAAGATATTATCCTCAAACTCAAAGCTAAAAATATTGGTATTATGATTACTGATCATAACGTTACTGAAACCCTCAAGATTGTTGATAGAGCTTATATCATCTTTGAAGGGCAGATTATGGTTACAGGTAATTCTGAAGAGTTAATCAATAACCCCAAAGCCCGTGAACTCTATCTTGGCGATAGGTTTCAGAGCGACACTCCGGTCAGATAAATAATGTTAGATCAAATCTTAACGATAAAGCAAAAGCAGGAGATGGCACTTAAGCCTAAGATGCTGCAATCTCTGCAAATGCTCACACTTCCTTTAATGGAGTTGGAGCTTCATCTTAAACAGGAAATCATCAAAAACCCTCTTTTAGAAATGCGAGATATTGATGACGCCGATAGTGAAGATGATATCCCTAAAGATGAAGATACAACTGTAGAAGCAGATTTAGGGGAAGAAAATAGCGAGGTTGAGAAAACTTTAGAAGAAGCTCAAGAACTAACCGAGATTTTAGACTCTTGGAATGAGTTTCATCAAATGACCAGCGGTAATCGTGACTATTCTTCAAATAAAGATGATGACGATGGTTCATTATATGAAAAATACTTAAAAGCTCCGGAAGATAAAATGGCTGAATATCTGCTCCAGCTCTACTCTTATCCCATGAGTGAAGAGGAATATGAATTCGCTACCTATTTAATAGACGCGGTTGATCAATATGGTTTCCTTCCCGGTGAAGAAATTATTAAGGAAGTAGCTGATATTTTCGAGCTCAGTCTGAAAAGAGCAGAAGAAATTCATGAGATTATTATGAGTTTGGAACCACAAGGTTTTACAGCATGCAACATCTCACAATGCCTTATCTCGCAATTAGATGATGAACAAAGAGAGAATAAAATACTGGTGAGCATCATAGCAGATGACTTTGATGATTTAATTCATAGAAGACATCAGAAACTAGCAGCGAAATACCAAGTTTCTAACGAATATATCTCTTTTATTCGCGAGCAAATCTCAAAATTAGACCCCAAACCGGGCTTAAGATTATTAGATAGTAGTGAAAAATATATTACTCCGGATATTATAGTTAAAGAGATTGGTGATGATTTTCAAGTGATTATCAATGATTCTTACTCTCCTAATTTGGTAATTAATTCACGTTATAGAAAGCTTCTTGGCTCTTCTAATGTAGATAGAGAAACTGTTCATTTTGTACGTGATAAGATAAATTCGGCAAAATTCTTAATTAAGTCTATGTATATGCGAGTTAGAACTTTAGAGAGAGTTATGAATTCTATTATTAAACATCAATATGATTTCTTTTATAACCGCACAGGTGTCTTGGCACCGCTTAATTACTCTTCAATTGCTGAAGATATTGGGGTAAGTGAATCTACGATTTCGCGTGTTGTGAAAGACAAATATGCCGATACTCCTTTTGGGGTATTTCCTCTGAAAAAATTCTTCACCTCTACCGCCGGTATTGACAGTAATTTTGAATCAATATCGCGCCAGAAGGTCAAAACTTATATTATTAAATATGTTGATGCTGAAGATAAAGCAAACCCATTAACAGATCAAGAGATGGTTAAAACGTTGAAACAAGATGGGTTAAGTGTGTCCCGCCGTATCGTCGCTAAATATAGAGACGAGCTGAATATTCTAAACAGTAGATTAAGGAGAAGCTAATGAAGCACTTTAAAGTAGCCATAATCGGTGGTGGTCCCGGAGGATATGTAACCGCCTTAAGATTAAAACAATACAAGATTGATACTGTTGTCTTTGAAAAAGAGAGATTAGGTGGAGTTTGTTTGAATTGGGGCTGTATTCCCACTAAAACTTTAGTTAAAACTGCCGAACTTTTCACCGAGATTAAAGAAGCTAAAGAGTTTGGAATCAATACTGAAAATACTAATATTGATTTTGCCCAAATTTATAAGAGAAAAGATGAAGTTGTGGAGAAATTAGTGAGTGGTATTGAATTCATGTTCAAGAAGTTAGAGATTCCACTCATTCAGGAACGCGTAAGCAAGATTAGTAAGCAAGATGGAATGTTTACCATCACTTCTGCTACTGAATCTGTTACTGCAGATTATGTGATTCTGGCAACCGGTTCTAAACCCACAGAATTGCCTTTTATGAAGTTCGATCATAAGAAGATAATCTCTTCAAGAGACATTCTTAAATTAGAAAAACTACCCAAGACTCTGGCAATTGTCGGAGGTGGTGTAATAGGCTGTGAATTTGCTTCTATCTTCCAACAATTAGGTACAGAAGTAACCATTATAGAGTTCTTACCACGCCTCTTAACTTTGGAAGATGAAGAGATCTCTAAAAGAGTCGCAATGGCTTTTAAAAGAAATAAAATGAAACTTATCTTGGGTAAGGGCGTTGAGAGTTATGAAGAGACCGAAGACGGAGTCAAATTAAACATAGCAGGTGGTAAGAGTGTAGAAGCTGAACAAGTGTTAGTAAGCGTTGGACGCTCTCCCGGCTGTGATATTGATTTTGGTGATCTTGAATTAACTCGTAATCGTGGCTCCATCCAAGTTGATGAATATATGCGAACCGGAGTGGAAAATCTCTTTGCTATCGGTGATTTAAACGGCAAGCAACAATTGGCTCATACAGCTTCCAAGCAGGGTCTCATGGTGGCTAGCCTCATCAAAAGCGAAGTAGAAGATAATCCTCAAGATATCGAGCCTATCATCTATGAGAATGTTCCCCGCTGCACTTTCACAAATCCGGAAGTTGCTTCTGTGGGCTTAACAGAAGAGCAGGCTAAAGCCAAGTATGGCGAGATATTAGTTGGAAAGTTCCCATACTCTGCCAGCGGAAAAGCTATGGGCATGGGAAGCACCTTTGGTTTTGCTAAAACTATTGCCGAAACCAAGACAGGAAAAATAGTTGGGATGCATATTGTCGGATTACAGGCAGCAGAATTGATTGCTCAAGGTGCCATTCTGATAGGCAAAGATGCTGACATTCATGATGTTGAGAAAATAGTCTTTGCCCACCCTACTCTTTCCGAAATTGTGATGGAGTCAATTGAAGACACAATTTCCTTGTCAGTTCACAAAATTTGATTATACTATAAAGATAAATTAGAGGTTGGTAATGTCGATGAACAAACTTAGAAAACCTGAATGGTTGAAGGCTAACAGATTAGGTAATGAACAAGCGAATGTAATTAGGCACTATTTGTCTAAATTTGGTCTCCATACTGTTTGTAATTCAGCTCGTTGCCCAAATCAAGGTGAATGTTTTGAACGCGGTACAGCTACATTCATGATTCTTGGAGAAGTATGCACCCGTAATTGTAGATTCTGTGCTATTGATAAAAAGAACGCCTTGCTTCCTCCCGATCCTTTAGAACCTTCCCACATTGCAGAATTATCTAAGGAACTTAAGCTTAAGCATGTTGTGATTACAACCGTTACCAGAGATGACTTACCCGATGGCGGTGCATCTCATTTCGTAAAAGTTATTCAGGAAATTAGGCAGCAATGCCCCAGTAATGTTACTACCGAGACCCTGATTTCTGATTTAGAAGGTAATTGGGAAGCTTTAGCGGAGATTGTTAAGGCAAAGCCGACTGTCTTAAATCATAATGTCGAAACTATTGCCCGACTTTATCCTGAAGTAAGACCTATGGCTAATTACCAGAGATCACTGAGCTTACTTAAGAAAGTCAAAGAATTAGACCCTAACATTATTACCAAAAGTGGATTTATGGTTGGCTTGGGAGAAACCGTAGAAGAGATTAAGAGATTACTAGATGACCTTTATGCTCATCAGGTTCAAGTCGTTACTATCGGTCAATATCTCCAGCCAAGTCGTGAGCATATACCTGTGAAAGAGTATGTGCATCCTGATATTTTTGATGAATATAGAAGATATGGTGAAGAACTTGGATTCTTGTTTGTAGAATCCGGACCATTGGTCAGAAGCTCTTACCATGCCGAAAGAATACAACAATATATAACTAAGTAGGAGGCTTTATGCATATTACAATAACTGCCCGTCATTTCGAACTAACTAATGCAATTAGAGACTATGTTGAAGAAAGTTTGGTTAAACTCAAGAGATATTTTGACCAAATAATTACTATTCATGTTACTTTATCTGTAGAGTCGAGTCGAAACCAATGTGAGATCTCTATGCAAGCGTCAAAATTTTCCTTGCAAAGTACGAACGAGGCGATGGATATGTATCTTGCTATTGATGATGCTATCGAAAAAATGGAAGCTCAAATTAAGAAACTTAAAGACAAAGTTACAGAGCATCAAAAGAAAGGATTAAAAGAACATTTTGACCCTTATTTTACCAGAACCGAAACTTATTTGAAAAGTGACGAAAGTACACATCATGAACTAGTGAAAACCAAAAGAGTTGTTACAGATACACTGACAGTTGATGAAGCTATTGCAAGATTTGAAACACAAAAGAATGAGTATTTTATCTTTAAGAATGTAGAAAGCGACAGAATTAATGTCCTTGTGAAAAAAGATGGAACTCACTATAAACTTCTTCAACCTTAATATTTAACTATAAAGGGTGTACTTTCATAGTGCACCCTTATTAATAATGGTATCTAGCACATGAAAGAAATAACACTGAAAGATTTTTTTGACAAGAATAAGAATAGATTCGCGTTAAGTCTGATTACTGATGAGAAGACGCTTAATAATAGTATTACTTCGCCTCATATTAATCGACCCGGGCTTGCTTTGGCAGGATTTTTAAGTAGATTCTCTGCTGATAGAATTCAAGTTCTGGGAGAAACAGAGATTAGATATCTCCAATCGCTTAAAGAAGATGAAGTTTACGAACGCGTGAAGAGTATGTTTACTTATCGAATCCCTTGTCTAATTGTTACTAAAGGGCTGACCCTACCTTATATAGTAGAGTATTTAGCCAATGAAATGAGTATTACTGTTTTCTCAACCCGCCTCTCAACTGTTAATCTCTATCAAACTTTATCCAAGTACCTGAATACGTTATTTGCCCCTGAAATGACAATTCATGCTACTTTAATTGAAGTTTACGGGATAGGCATAATGTTGACAGGTAAGAGTGGTATAGGCAAAAGCGAGTGTGCTTTGGATTTAGTACATCGCGGACATAGCTTAGTTTCGGATGATACCGTTAAAATAACGGCTATTGACGATAACTTATTAGGTTACCCGGCAAAAGATTTTGGACACTTTATGGAGATTAGAGGCGTAGGACTGGTTAATGTCGAAAGAATGTTTGGTATCCAACGCGTAAGGCAACATCTAAAAATAGATATGCAAATCGAACTGATGCCTTGGCGTGAAAACATGGATTACGAGAGGATTGGCTTAATCAATAACTTTGTTGAACATCTTGGTATCAACATCCCTATTACTTACCTTCCGGTCTCTCCCGGTAAAAATGTTTCTGTGATTGTTGAAGTTGCAGCTATGAATTTCATTCTTAAAAACTATGGCTACGATGCAGCAGAAGATTACACGAACAAGATTCAAGAAGAGATCAAACGCAAATCCTTACTGCGTAAAATTAATATCAGTCAAAGTCATAGTAATAGCTAAATAGGGGATAAACAAGATGATAGAGAAAACTATAGAGGTTGTAAATAAGCTTGGTGTTCATGCGCGTCCATCAGCAATGTTGGTAAAAACAGCTACTAAATTTCGCTCCGAGTTTCATATTGAGAAAGAGGGAATGAAAGTTAACGGGAAAAGTATCATGGGCGTTATGATGTTAGCTGCAGAATGTGGTTCTGAACTAAACATAATTATAGATGGTCCGGATGAAGAATATTTATTAAAAGAGATAGAAAAACTGTTTAAAGAGAAGTTTGGTGAAATAGAATGAAAATATTAAAAGGATTAGCTATAGCTCCGGGAATTGCCATTGGCAATGCTAGAATTATTAAACAAAGAAGATTAGAGATTAAGAAAAGGGATATTTCGGCTTCAGAAATTAAAGCTGAGATTGATAAATTTGAGAAAGTCATTGATGAGGTAATCAAAGATACTGATAATCTTATTGAAGAGTACTCGGTTAATAAAGCTAACCAAGATATTTTCGAATCCCATAAGATGATTCTGCAAGATCCCGAAATGAAGAAAGAGGTCATTAAACTTATTCAAGATAATTTATTCGGCTTAGAGCAGGCGATTCATCTTCACTTTGTAAAAGTTGCCAACTATTTTGAAAGCTTAGACAACGACTCCTTTGCTCAAAAAGCTATTGATTATACTGATGTAAGTAATAGAATCCTCAATATTCTAATAGGACGTAAAGGGTTCAAACAGAATGTCTTCAAGAGTGATGATATTCCTCTCTTTTATTCAACTACCCCCAGTCAGATTATTAATTTGGCTCGTGAAGGTGTCCAAGGTTTCTATCTGGAGAAAGGTTCAGAGACTTCCCATAATGCAATTATTGCGCGTTCCTTCGAACTTACCTGTATAGTCGGTATTTCTGATGTTTTTTCCCAAATAGAAAACAACGACCTCATCATCTTAGATGGTAATGAAGGTAAAATAATCGTAAATCCGGAACCGGAACAACTTCAGAAATATAAAGAGAAATTAGAGAAGTTTAATAAGTATAAAAAAGAGCTACTAACCCTTATTGATATCAAACCGGATAAGCTTTTTAACAGAGAAATTAATCTGGAAGTCAATATTGAAGTACCGGACGAAGTTGACCATTCTACTACTCTAGCTCCTGATGGAATCGGTCTATTCAGAACTGAATTCCTCTTTATGGATAGAGATTCTTTACCTACTGAAGAAGAGCAATTTCAAATTTATAAGACAATGGCTGAAAAAATGAAGGGTAAACCTGTCATTATCAGAACCTTTGACCTTGGTGGAGATAAGTTCTCTAACATCGTTGCTTATGCTAAAGAAGAGAATCCCTTCCTAGGAAATAGAGGACTCCGCTTCTCGCTAAGCCATCCAAATATCTTTAGAGCTCAAATTAATGCTATTCTTAGAGCCAGCGTGTTTGGTAATGTTAAGATTATGTTTCCTATGGTGATGGGCACAAAAGATTATCTGAAAGCCAAAACTTTTGTCAAAAAAGTAATGAGTAATCTTATTACTAAAGGTTACGAAGTTGATGAGAATATTGAAATAGGGGTGATGATTGAAATCCCTTCAGCTGCTATTTGTAGCGACCAATTAGCCCAAGTAGTTGATTTCTTCAGTATTGGTACTAATGACTTAATTCAATACACTCTGTCGGTTGACAGAACTAACGAACACTTGACCGGCTACTACATCCCTCATCATCCGGCGATAATTCAGCTGATGAAACTAACTGCTCAAGCTGCTTTGAAACACAATATACCCATCGCAGTTTGTGGAGCAATGGCTTCTACACCAAAATATATTCCTCTGCTCTTAGCCTTAGGTATCAACACTTTCAGTATTGCCCCAAGTGCTTTCTTAGATGTTAAGAAACGCGTTTTAGAGGTGAAGGAAGAAGATATCCAACGCTTAAGGGATTTTGATTTTGACACTGATATTGATACTATTGATCAAATGCTAAAAGAGGTAACACCATGAGTTTAAGATTTAACTTTACTAATTTATTCAAGAGTGATTTAATCAAGACAGGTCTCAACAGAGATTTAACAAAATATCAAGCAATGGTGGATAAAGCTCACCAAACTATTTTGCAACAAAGAGAAGCTAATATATTGGGATTCTTTGATTTACCTGAGAAGAATACCGAAAGAATCAACACCTACATTAACAGTATTAAAGATGATTTTGATAGTATTGTGGTGATCGGGATTGGTGGTTCTGCTCTGGGCAACAAAGCTCTCTATTCTGCACTTAAGACAGAAAAAGGTCTGACCAAGAAACTTTTTGTGGCTGATAATGTTGACCCTACTCTAATCTACGATATTTTAGCCCAAATAGAATTGAAAAGAACGCTCTTCAATGTGGTAACAAAATCTGGAACAACTGCTGAAACAATGTCGGTCTATCTCCTTATCTTACAAATTCTTAAAGAAGCTTTCCCTAATGATTATAAGAAACATATTGTGATAACTACTGATAAAGAGAAAGGTTTCCTAAGAGAGATTATTCGCAAAGAAGGGTATTATGATTTTGAAGTACCTGATAATGTCGGGGGCAGATTCTCTGTCCTAACAGATGTTGGACTTCTCTCTTCTGCTTTTGTAGGTGTCAATATTGACCAATTACTTACTGGTGCAGGCACGATGAGAGACTTATGTGCTACTTCTGATATTGAACAGAACCCGGCGTATCTCCTCGGCTTAACTCACTATCTCTACCTAAAAGAAGGCAGAAATATTGCTGTTATGATGCCCTATGCCAATGCTCTTTATGATATGGCTGATTGGTATCGTCAACTCTGGGCTGAAAGTCTAGGAAAAAAATATAACCTCAATAATGAAGAAGTTTTTGTCGGACAAACCCCTGTTAAAGCTTTGGGTACCACAGATCAACACTCGCAAGTTCAGCTCTACCGCGAAGGTCCTAACGATAAAGTCATAACTTTTTTAGAAGTCGAAACTTTTAAATATGACTATACTATCCCTAATTTATACCCTGATCGCGATGAAGTTAATTATCTGGGTGGGCAGACACTCTCTAAGTTATTGAATACCGAACGCTTGGCAACAGAAATAGCACTTTCTAAATCAGACCGTGCCAACTGTAATATCCAATTCCCTAAGATTAATGAAAAGAACTTAGGTGAATTTATCATGCTTTACGAGATTGCAACTGTCTTCACAGGTGCTTTATTAGAGATTAATCCTTTAGATCAACCGGGTGTGGAAGAAGGGAAAATCGCAACTTACGCTTTAATGGGAAAAAGAGGATATAATCAGGTAAGAGCAGAGCTTGAAGAGATTTTTTAAGAGTTTCTCTAATTCCGCTTTTACTTCTTTTCCTTGGGACTCCCTTGATTTGCTCGTATAGTTATCGAGATTGATACGAGTAACACGCCTATAACCCTAGGGGACGGCTCTTAATTCCCCTCTAAGGAGGGAGTCTATCCTCCGAAGCTTTAGCGAAGGTGGATGCCGGTACTCCGGCGGGGTGGTTCTTCACTGGGAACGCACTCATCTTGAGTGCATCATTGCCAAAGCAATGAAAGTCTTAATTCCCCTCAAGGGGATTTAGGGGCTTCTTAAATTCCCCTCTTCCCTTGCGAAGCAAGGTCTCTGGAGAGGGGTGGCAGCTTTGCTGACGGGGTGTGGTTCTTAATTCCCCTCAAGGGGATTTAGGGACTTCATAAATAAATAGACATACTTTAAAAATAGGAATAATTATGGAATTAGAAAGATTAATTGATAACTTTAGGGATAAATTCTATCTACCTAATATAGTTGAAAAACTAGCAGCTTACAACTTGTCCACCAATGAATTAATTAAGATTGTCAGACCTATAACTAAAACAGAAATCAGTAAATTAGAGAGTTTGGGTAACCGCTGTTCTGACTGGTCAAAAGTATTTGTAGAACCTGAATTCACAGCTGAGTTTATTCATAACAACAACTTCTCCGGTAGAATCTTCTTAGGTAATTACTCCGGCGAGAAAATAAAAGTCTATAATAACTATAGTCATCATAACGGTATCTATAACTCAAACTTACATGAAGTCTATATCGATTCGGAATGCTTAATTAAAGATAATCGACTCATCAATAGATATTACATTAGTGAGAACTCTGTAATCGTTGGAAACGACCTAATCTCAGCCGATAAAACTAATAACTTTGGTAATGGAACAATTATCTCCGTAGGTTCTGAAGTCGGAGGAAGAGATATTCCCCTCTATGCAGAACAAGATATTAACTACATTAGTGAACTGATTACCGGTAAAAAAGAAGAGAGTACTTACAATAAATATCACGAATTAGTGAAAGCTTATGCAGAAAGTGTCAGCTCACATTTCGGGATTATTTCTCAGAATGCCAGAGTCATTAATAATAGGAAAATAATAAATACTTTTATCGGAATAAGTGCAGAAATAGACAACACTATCAAAATAGAAAACAGCACTATTCTCTCTGATAAAAAAGAGATATCCAGAATCAAAGATGGCGTTATTATGGAAAATTCTCTCTGCCAATGGGCTACAAATGTTGAGTCCATGGCACTTGTTCAGAATTCTTTACTCAGTGAATACTCAGGCGTGGAAAGACACGGTAAAGTTAGAAATAGCATTATCGGACCCAACACTATAATTGGCGAAGGTGAAGTAACCGCTTCTATTTTAGGACCTTTTATAGGCTTCCATCATCAATCAATGTTGATAGGTTCACTCTGGATAGGAGGAAGAGGAAATGTCGGTTACGGTGCTAATATCGGATCAAACCACACTTCTAAACTTCCCGACCAAGAGCTCTTCTGTGGTGAAGGTCAGTTCTTTGGACTCGGTTCCAATGTTAAGTTCCCTGCTGACTATCGTCTTGCTCCATATTCTATTATTGCTACCGGAGTAACTACCTTACCGCAAAAAGTAGAGTTTCCCTTCTCCTTGATAAGTCAGCCTTTTGCTACTCAAAAAGATGTTCCTCCTGCCTATAATGAGATTCTTCCGGGCTGGGTTTTAAGTGATAACAGCTATGCGATTTTCCGCAACCAAACTAAATATCAAGAAAGAAATAAATCTAAGAGATTGCTTTTTGATTATCGTGTATTTAGAGCTGAGATTATGAAGTTAGTACTCAGAGCCTACACCCTTTTAGTAGATGCCAAGAAACAAAAGATCTATACTGATTTAGATATTCCCGGACTAGGCAAGAATTTCCTCACGCATGAGAATTTAGTTAAGGCTTTAGACACTTATCAGCTATTCATGCGCTACTATGTCTTTAAAGAGCTATTCGCAGGCAATGAATCTACTCTCATCACAGAAATAGTAGGGATCTTAGAGATAGATTTGCCACAACTTGAAGTAAAATCCGGCTATCAAGAAGTCTTGAAAAAGATAATCTCCTTAACCATAAATTCAAAATTAAAAGACCAAATCAGAGGTGCTAAAATAATAGATGATTATGATGAATGGCATCCCGATATCGAAGACGATGCAGTAATTGCTGCACTTAAAACAGAATTAAATGAGATTTAATTATCTGTTAGAGGAGGAGTTATGGATGAAGAAGTAAAAGATGATATCATTGATGTCATTGAAGTTAAAGTAACAGAGTTTGATGAAAAAGAGTACGAAGAAATTGAGCTGTTGGGGGATAAGAAGTTCAAATTCTATGAAAAGATGAGAGGTAATATTGATAAATGGACCAGGAAAAAGACAGGTAAAGCAGGCTATGAAGTAACTCAATTCATTTTGCTATTACCTGATCTGTTTATGCTGATTTCTCGCCTCTTGGCAGATAAAAGAGTGCCGGTTAGGAAAAAGCTGTTTCTTGCCGGTGTGGTTGCTTATGTCATGTCACCTTTAGATATTATTCCGGATTTTATCCCCTTCTTTGGTTACACAGATGACCTCTTTTTAGTACTCTTCTCTTTAGATAAAATGCTTAATGAAGTCGCTCCTGATGTGGTTTCTGAAAACTGGAGCGGGGAAGAAAACGTTATTGATTTAGTTAAAAACCTGTTAGAGAAATCAGATCAGTTTATAGATAAGAATGTAGTAGAGAAAGTTAAAAAATGGGCACGGAAAAAAGATAAATGAAGATATTCATAGGTTCAAGAAACAGAGACAAAATAAAAGAAATTAAGAATATCTTAGACGGCTATGAAATTCTCTCACTAAATGAATTTCCTGATGCACCTGATGTGGTTGAAGATAAAGAGACTATTGAGGGAAACGCCTGTAAGAAAGCACTGGAAAATGCTGAGTTTACAGGACTACTCACAGTGGCAGATGATACCGGCTTGTTTGTCAGAGCTTTACAAGATAAACCGGGAGTCTATTCTGCTCGCTATGCCGGAGATAATTGCAGTTATCAAGATAACAGAGAGAAGATGCTTTTCGAAATGAAGGGCATGACCGACCGTTACGCAGAATTCAGAACCGTAGTTGCACTGGCTGATAAAAATGGCTTAATCGCCACAGCCCACGGAGTAGTTGTCGGAGAAATCACAACTCAAGAACTGGGTAGCACAGGCTTCGGCTATGATTCAATCTTTAAAGTAACAGAGACACAAAAAACTTATGCACAAATGACTGATTCTGCTAAGAATAAGATTAGTCATCGCGCAAAAGCTTTTCATAAAATAAAAACACACATAGAAAAATATTATAAAACTTCAAAGGAGAATTAGATATGCTTAATAGAAGTATTTTCAGACAATATGATATTCGTGGCATTGTAGATCAAGACCTTAATGAAGAGAACTTATATCTCATTGGTAAAGGTTTTGGTACTTACTTACGGAATTTAGATAAAAAAACTTTGGTAATTGCCGGAGATGCAAGATTAACAACTCCTGCATATAAAGATGCCTTCATTAAAGGAGCAAGAGAAACCGGTATCGATGTTCTGGATATCGACTTTGCAGCTAGTCCAATTCTCTACTTTGCTATCTGGTACTATAAAGTAGATGCCGGTACTATGATTACCGCTAGTCATAACCCTTCCAACTATAACGGGATTAAACTAAATCTCGGACTTGGTAGTGTTTATGGTGAAGAAATCCAAAAGATTTATGAGATTATTGCGAGCAGAAAGTTCGCTACCGGTAGTGGTAAGCTTACTCATGACAGAAAAGTAATCCCTTATTATCATGATTATATAGTTGATAATATTAAAATGACACGCCCGCTTAAAATTGTTGTTGATGGCGGAAACGGTGCAGGTGGTCCTTTCTTGCCCGGTATTCTCAGAGACCTCGGCTGCGATGTAACTGAAATATATTGCGAGCCAGACGGAACTTTCCCTAATCATCACCCAGACCCAACAGTTCTCGCTAATAATAAAGACCTCATTGCTAAAGTTCTTGAACTTAAAGCAGATGTGGGATTTGGTTTAGATGGCGATGCTGATAGACTTGGCGTTATCGATGAAAAAGGAAATATGCTCTATGGTGATCAAATTCTTAATATTATCGCGCGTGATTTCTTAGAGAAAAATCCCGGTGAAACTGTGATTGCTGATGTCAAATCCTCTAAAAACCTCTATGATGATATTGCTAAACATGGTGGCGTGCCTGTGATGTTTAAAACAGGTCATGCTAATATCAAGAATGAGATGAAAGACAAAGGTATCAAAGTGGGAGGCGAACTCTCCGGACATGTCTTCTTAGGTGATAGATATTTAGGCTTCGATGATGCGATTTATGTTGCTTGTCGTTTTGCTGAAATTGCTGCTAAGAAAGATATTCCTGTCAGTAGATTCTTAGAAGATCAACCTAAAATGTTCAACACTCCGGAAATTCATTATCATGTACCCGAAGCTAAGAAATTTAAAATAGTTGATCAAATCCGTGATGCTTTCATTGCTGAAGGTTACGAGGCTATTGCTATTGATGGGGTAAGAGTTACTTTTAAAGATGGCTGGGGCTTGTGCCGAGCTTCTAATACTACTCCTGTTTTAGTGCTTCGTTATGAAGCTGAAACTGAAGCTCGCATGAATGAGATTAAGGCTCTCTTTGAAAAGAAATTAGATGAGTTTGCTAAGCAATAAATATATGGTTTAATGCTGAATTATATAGGGGCAATCATTTGTGGTTGCCCTCTTTATTTAGCTACTGAACACACAGAAAACACTGAAAAAATAGCAGAATCACACAAAGTACTTGACACGTATCAAACAATATTTGTTCATTGAATAAAATTATTAAAATAACATTATTGGAGATTCTATGCTTACTGTTAAGAATTTATATTTTAGAAACAATTCATGGAAAACAAGCAGTTATTCAATGCTGTCAGGAAAGAAAATAATTATCACTTTGATATTATGTTTAAACTTTATTTTACCACTTATTGCAATTAACGGACACATCACAACCAACACAACTTGGAATGAAGATTTAGCGATTACAGGAGATTTATGGATTGATGAAAATGTTACCTTAACCATTGAAGCGGGAGTAACAATTACTATTCCTAAGATAGACCAAAATGCTGACACAATTGGCGATATTGATCTGTTTGTTTCTGGAAGAATAATCTGTCTCGGAACTGAAACCAATAAGGTGATTTTCACTTCATTAGAAACCGAACCGGGTCATAAAGATTGGGCTGGTATTACTTTTAATTCAGCAAGTAGTCAATCGCAGTCTAACTTTACTTATGTGGAAATTCACAATGCCAACAGACCGATTCGTATCAATGGGGTTGGCTTACAAGCTAATAATCTCAAGATTCTTAATTCTGGAGAGTACGGCATAAGAATAGAAAACACGCTCAATATGAGTAGATTCATCAATACTGTAATTGAGAATACTACCGGAAATGGCATGATTATTGAATCAGGTTCTGTTAATATGACAGATGTTTCTATTGGTAACTCAGGTGGATTTGGCATGAAAGCTTTGTCTCCGGTTTCCATTAATGCTACTCGGGTCAATATTGCTCGCAGTGGAGTGCATGGTTTATGGCTAGCATCCACCCAAAGTGTTACTTTTAATGATAGTAAATTCAACAGCAATAAGGAAAATGGTATTTATATTGTAAATGTGAGTCCTACTTTCAATAATTGCCAAATCAACAATAATATTGGAGCAGGTGTTAGAATCGCCAGCAATAATGGCACTCCTTCTTTTACCAACAGCACCATTTCTAATAACAAATTTGGTGTTAATATAGCAGGAGTTCCGGCGGAATTCACTTATTGCAATATCGAAAATAATAGATTTGGCGGTATTTCTATTTTTCGTTCAGAGCCGGTAATTACCTATTCAAATATAACCTATAATGGTTATGAAGAGAATAGCTTTAGTTATGATACCGAAAATGAATATGAGTGGAGAACTACTACGGGGGCAGTTGTTTTCCCTGAAGATCTCTACTTAAAGGTTAATCCTTCTGGTGCGCCTATGCAGTTAGATAGATTAACATATATGAAAGATGGCGATAATTATTACTGTAGTTCAAGTTCAAGTCAATATAGAAACTATAGAAATTTCACTCGGATTCAAGCAAATGGTATCTTCTACTTATTAAATGAATATAGTTATTACTTCCCTTCTTACAATATATCCCATGATATGAGTCAAATGACATTAACCGGTCAGATTGATGAATTAATTACTAATAGAACAAGCTTAGCTTTAAATTTATATCAAGTGGAAAACTGCCCGAACGCTAGAGCTTGGGTAACAAACTTAAAATATCACTACGATTATAAGACCACGGTAGATAATCTTTTCGGAACAACAGCAATTATGCAAAATAACTGGTGGGGACAAGTAACAGGTATTGATGGTTTAGTTGTTCAAACTATCTCAAACACTGTTAACTATGAAGGTGCAATGGTCAGCAGAATTGATGATGCAGGTTGTGATTTAATCAATACCCCTGCCACAATATCTGTAATAACACCATCTGCTTTAGAGATTAATCCTGCTTCCACAACTATTTCGTGGATAGCCGGTGATTACGATGATGATGCAAGTATTAGCTTGTACTATAACAGAGAACAGACAACCGATGGCGTATTAATCGTCGGTAATCTTAGTGAAGATGATGATTTTAGTTATGAATGGGATTTTGCAAATACTCCTTATGGAAAGTACTATATCTATGCCATTATTGATGATGGGTTTAATACACCTGTCGTCTCTTTTGCTCCGGGACAAGTGATGGTAGGAGAATTAAAAGTCGTTATAGACGATTATTATGCTTCAGCCGGTGATACTATTTCCGTAGCTATTCAAGCTTTAAATGCTTATGATAACTTTGACCTTAATGCCTTCCAAATAACTATTGGCTTTACTCCCTCACTATTAACTTATCTTGCCACAGAAACTGAAGAGTGTCTAACAGAAGATTGGACAGTTAACAGCAATGGACAAATAATGGGAGAAGTTGCTGTAAATGGATTTAGCGTTGGTAATCTTAATGGTAGCGGAGATCTTTTTCAACTTAAATTCTTAGTTAATGATGCAGGAGCTGATCTCCAGAATACAGACCTGACAATTAATAACTTCCAATATAATAATGGTTCTCCTGTACCAACAATAGTATCAGGACAATTTACTTTAAGAAATGTTTATAATATAACCGGTTGGACAAAGTATTACAGCAATAATGAAGCGATTTCTGATGTGGCTGTAAATGCAGAAGGATATTCTTCAGGAAATACCATAACCAACTCTTCAGGAGAGTTTCTCTTTACAGATTACTATTATGGAAACTACGCTTTAGCAGTAAATTATGTCGGCGAACTTCCTGAAATGTTAATTAGTCCATTAGATGCTTCTATGGCAGCTCGTTATGCTTTAGGATTAATTAACCTCACCGGAAATCAGCTTGTTGCCGGTAATGTTGATGGTGATGGCGATGTTGATATCTATGATGCAGCTACTATTGCCAGATATAGCGTTGGCATAATTGAAGAGTTCCCTGCAGGTGTAATGCTCTTCACCCCTGAAACTCATTCGTTCTTACTCTCTCCTGCTTTCACCCCCAGAACCTTTATGGGAATAGCTATTGGGGATATTAGTGGAAACTGGACCAGTTCCAGAGAAGCTGATTTCACCGACGGTGTTGCTTATGATGTAGAACAAGATAATCAATATCTTTATCTTAATATAAACTACAGCAATGATTTTTACTCCCTTGCTACCAAAATTAATTATGATGAAACTGTGTTGGAATATGTAGAGTATGTTTCTCATGTTTCGCAAAACAGTCTAACTACTTTTGTCAATGCTCAAAATGGCTATTTAAGAACTGCTTCTTACTCTGTTGCTCCAATTTCTGAATATCAAGTAATGACCCTTAAATTCAGGAAAACAGGAGAGCTTAACGATTCAAGTCTGGAAGTTCTCTCTATTATCTTTGATGAAAATCAAAACACAATAACCCCTAACACTAATGATGTTGTTGAAACTAATTCTGCGGTTTATCATAACTATCCCAACCCTTTCAATCCAACTACCAATATTAGCTTCTTTAATGCTAAACAGCAAACTGTAAAGATTGATATCTACAACCTCAAAGGACAGAAAGTTACTACTCTGCTTAATGCTGAAATGGGACAAGGTAACCAAACTATAGCGTGGAATGCCGAGAATGTTAGTAGTGGTATTTACTTTGCTAAAATTAAAATGGCTGATGGATATAATAAAACTATTAAAATGGTCTTAATGAAATAGGGGTTCTAATGAAAACTAATAAGTTAGTAATCCCTCTGATTTTATTAATCATGAGTTGGATTAGTGGGAGTTATGCTTTGCAAGAAGCTACTCTCATTCAAGAATATCAAACCGCAAACCGCGTAAAGATACTTCTGCCTAAGGTGGCGATGGAAGTTGATGATACTCTTGCTGTACCGCTTGAAATCGTAGGATTAAGCTCTGAAGAAGTCTATTCTATCTATCTCAAGATAGCTATAGACACGAGTGCTGTGCAAGTTGAAGATGTCCTAAGTGGTGCACTTACAGAAGGTTGGAATACCCCGATTTGGAATATCGTTAATGGAGAACTAAGAATCTCTCATTATGGAGTTTCGCCCTTTACAGGATCAGGGAATCCACTTAATATTCTCTTCTCTGCAAAAGGAGAAGAGGGTAGCTCTACTGAATTAATATTTATTTTAGGTGCTTTGAATGAAGGATTTCCAACAACTGAAGTAGTTGATGGTCGTCTCTTTATTGGAGTTCCTAATCCGGTAATAGAATATTTAGGAGATACTCAATATCAAGAGAATGATGAGATTAATCTCCAAATTAATGCTACCGACCCTTTAGACAAAGCTCTCTCCTTATCCGTAATGAATTTACCTGCACAGGCAACTTTCAGTGATAACGGAGCTGGAAGTGGTGCTATTGCTTGGGAAACCGATTACTATTCTGCAGGTGTGTATGACTTTGTTATCACAGCCACTAACGCTGATAATCTCTCTTCTCAATTGGCAGTAAGCTTAATCATAGATAATATCCCGCAATCTCCTCAATTCATCAACGTGTTAGAAGATATCACCTTCCAAGAAGATGAAACATATACAGCTTACTATTTGCCCGATTATGTGGTTGATAGTGATTTGACCAAGGGCGATACTTTAAGTGTAAGCATAACAGATAATGTTAATCTTAATTTAGCTTATGCTGATGGTCATATTACCTTTTCTGCACCGGCTGATTGGTTTGGTACTAAAACCGTAACTATAGTTATTTCCGACACTTATGGATTTGAGATTAGTCAAGCGGTTGTAGTTAATGTCATTAATGTTAATGATGAGCCAATTATGCTAGCAGAGTTTCCTAATATAAGCATTGATGAAGATTATCTGGATTACACTCTTGATTTAGAAGACTACTTTGCCGATCTTGATAATCAATTACATTACTCTGTCCACGGTAATGAGAATATTAATTTCTTCTTTGAGGGCAGTGTTTTGAATATTCAGCCCCATCAAGATTGGTTTGGGACAGA
>JBAYZI010000042.1:0-19769 GCA_041672585.1 Cloacimonadales bacterium (SeqCode)
TAAGTGTGCTGATTCAGCAATATGTTGATTCATAGTTTATCCTCTAACTGTTTTTTATGATGTTTTAACAAAATATCATTTTGTATTTTCTTGGCAAGCAATATTTCCAGCTACGCTCTATTTTATCAATTTAGAGATCTCTTTAAACTTAGGGTGTTTGGCACTCTTCATAAGTTCAAACAGGATCATCTCTGTAGTTACTATTTCAATCCCCAGGCTCTCTAAACGAGTTAAAGCATAAAGCTTATTATCTACATATCTGGAAGAGACAGCATCGGCGACAATGCCAACATTGAAGTTATTCTTCTTTAAATCCATTGCAGTTTGTAATAAACAGACATGAGCTTCTACCCCATACACAATAATATTAGGGCGTCTATGAATCCTAAGAAGTTCGACCATCTCTCCAGTGTAAGCACTAAATTGTGTCTTCTCTATAAGAGGTGTATTCTCAGGCAGATAGATCTCTGAAGAGGTCTTACCCAAGCCTTTGGGGTACTGCTCTGTTGCTATTAAAGGAACATCTAAAAGCTCTGTAGCTCTGTTCAAGATGTTAGCATTTCTAATCACTTCATCCATTGAGAAAATTAAGTTTTCAAACTTTTCTTGAATATCAATCATCATAAAAACTGTATCACTTTCTTTAAAAATCATAGTTCCTCCATAATTTCATTGACTATTATTTAAACAGCTTTATCTTGACTACTAAAACTGACAAGTATTTTCTTTAAAGATTTTCAAGTAAGAGGTATCTTATGTATAGATTAAGTGAGAATGAAAAAATAAACAGAGTTCTGAATGATGTTGTTCACCGGGTAAATATTTTAGCTGAAGAGCAACTAGAGCATATTAACAGATTGTCTAATATCGGTTTAGCACTTTCTCAAGAGAAAGATCTAGATAAGATATTCGATTTAATTATTGAAGAGGCGTTAGCTTATACTCATGCTGATGCAGCTACTATATATTCTGTTTCTGACAGTGGGAAATTCTTGAATTTTGAGGTAATGCAAACTAAATCCAAGAACTTTAAAGCCGGAGGTTCGTTTGGCACGATTAAATTACCTCCCGTTCCTCTCTATAAAAAAGAAGATGGCTCTGCGAATTTAGCTAACATGGCCTCTTGTGTTGTTCACACTAAAGAGGTTCTGAATTTTCCCGATTGTTATAATGAGCCTCGTTTTGATTTAAAAGGAACAATGGCATGGGATGCGGCTAATAATTATCGTTCTAAATCTATGTTGGCTATTCCTTTAAAGAATCATGATGAAGAGGTGTTAGGGGTGATTCAAATAATCAACTCCCTTGATCCTGTAACTTCTGAAATAATTAGTTTCAACAAAGAAGCTATTGTCATGGTTCAATCACTTGCCTCACAGGCTGCTATCACTTTAACTAACAGAGAACTAATCAAGTCTTTAGAAAGCCTGTTCAAGCAATTCATCAAAGCGATTGCGCTTGCTATTGACCGTAAATCTAAAGATACAGGTGGACATATTGCCAGAGTAGCGGTAATCTCCAAACTTATGGCAAGTAAGATTAATGAGACTACGAATGGACATTTTGGAGACTTTTCTTTTACAGATGATGAATTAGATGAGTTGTCAGTTGCCTCTTGGTTGCATGATGTGGGTAAAATAGCCACTCCTGATATTGTTATGAACAAATCTAAGAAGATTGAAAAAGTGATAGATGGTTTGCAGTTAGTAGAGCTACGCATTCAGATAGCCAAGGCTCTTTTGGGCTGTCCTGATTACTTAAATGCTGCTTTTACCAAGAAAGAGAATTTCGCCTATTTACTTACAGAACCTAAGAATCAAAAAGAATATAAAGAATTGATTATTAAGCAATTAGATGAAGATATGGAATTTCTGGAAGTGGTTAATCACGGTGGAGAATTCTTATCTGATGATAAAATAGCAACAATAGACAGAATCGATAAGTTTGTTTATCTCCTTGATGGTAAAGAGAATAAACTATTTGAGGAAGATGATTGCAGTAATCTTAAAATTAGACGCGGTACCCTCAATGATGAAGAACGCCTAATTATGAATAATCATGTAAAATATACTTATGAGATTCTTAATCAGCTAACCTATCCGCGCAAGTACAAAAATGTAACTATCTATGCTTCATCACATCACGAAAAGCTTAATGGAACAGGTCATCCTTGGGGTTTCACAGCAGACCAACTTCCTACCCAATCAAGAATTCTCGCTATCTCAGATATTTTTGAAGCTCTAACTGCTTCTGACCGTCCTTATAAAGCAGGTAAAAAACTTTCTGAAGCAATGAATATTCTCTCCTACATGGTGAAGGATAATCATATTGATAAAGATTTGTTTGTGTTTTTAATCACATCCGGATTATATAGAGAATATGCTGACGAATATGTACCTGCAGGTCAAATAGATGAAATTGATGAAGAGGCGATTTTTGCTAGAATAAACCATAACCCGGAAAAAGATAAAAATGATAAATAAAAGCCAATTAAAAGAGTTGAAAAAGCTAACTCAAAAGAAGTTTAGAAATAGTTCCAATCAAGTATTAGTTGAAGGTAAAAGAATTATTGAACAGATAATTACCAATGGTTCTTTCCCTGAACTACTGTTCATTGATGAAGAAAAAAAAGAGACAAAGTCTCTAATTGAAAAGAGTAAACGCGATATCATAGAGTATGTGCCTCATCATGTTATCTCACAGCTGACAGAAACTAAATCTCCCCAAGAGATAGTAGCTGTTTTCCGCAAACCTAAGCTTAAAATGCCGGAGGAAGGTAACTTTCTCTACTTAGATAACTTACGTGACCCTGGAAACATGGGAACTATCTTCAGAACCGCTGCAGCATTCAACATTCAAGGCATCTATATCTCGCCTGATTCCTGTGAAATACTTAGTCCTAAGGTGATAAGAGCTTCCCTGGGTGCAGTATTCTCGGTTCCCTTTGAAATAAGTGAATTTGCAACGCTTAGCATTCCTGAGTGTGATATTTTCTCAACAGAATTAGAGGGTGAAGCACTGGGCGGAATCAAAGATTTCAACAAGAATATGATTATCATAATTGGCAATGAAGCTGAAGGAATTTCTCCGGCTAATAGAGAACTGGCAACACGCAAGATTACTATTCCTGTAGCATCGCAAATGGAGTCGCTTAATGCTTCTGTAGCTTCCGGAATTACTATCTACAATCTGCTCTGGGAAAAGTATGGAAATAGCTTCCTTAACAGATAAGAAAGTCTGGCTAGCTCCACTTGCCGGCTACACAGATAATGCCTTTAGAACCATTGCCAAGAGGTGTGGAGCTGAAGTAATAATGTCTGAAATGGTCTCGGCTGATGGGTTATACTACAACTTTGACAACTCTATCAAGTATGCGATGTTTGAAGAAAAGCAACGTCCTTTTGGAGTTCAATTGTTTGGTTCAGACCCGGAGATGATGGCAAAAGGTGCTGAGATTCTTAGCCGACTTTACCCTGATTTTATTGATATAAATATGGGTTGTCCTGTTAAGAAAGTAGTAAATCGCATGGCTGGTTCTGCTTTAATGAAAGATGTAGATTTAGCTTGTAGAATAACCGAAGCTGTTAAAGAAGTAGCTCACAAACATAATATCTTAGTTACTACCAAATTTCGTTCAGGCTGGGATTTGCAGAACATTAACTATCTTAGCTTTGGAAAAGCTCTAGAGAATAGTGGTTCTGATGCCCTGATTCTTCATCCACGCACCAGAACTGAGATGTTTGGTGGACACAGTAATTGGGAGCATATCAAAGAGCTAAAACAGCATACTTCCTTACCTGTAGTAGGTAATGGTGATATTCAATCTGTAGCCGATGCCCAGGAGATGTATGAGCTAACTCACTGTGATAGTATCATGATAGGAAGAGGAATTTTGGGTCAACCTTGGCTGTTTCAAGAGATAATAAACAGCTATAACAATATTGAACAAGAATTTGATAAGAAAGAGATAATCCGTGAGCATTACCGGTTGGCTCTTGCTAATGCGAAACCTGAAGATGAACTGTATGCTTTAAGAGAAATGAGATCACACTTTAATCATTACACCAAAGGTACACGCGACGGCTCACAACTTAGAAATGCTATAAACCAGACTGATGACCTTGATGCTGTTTTTAACCTAATTAACCAAATAAATTATATACAAGATTAAAAGGAGTTTGCATGCGCTGTAAACATTGTAATGCCCAAATTGAAACAAAAGATCTCTATTGTCCTAAATGCAGGAAGAAAACACAGAATATAAAAGAGAACTTTATGGCTTGGACTGTTTTTAAAGAGAGTTATGCTGAAGTTAAAGAGAAGAATAGTTTTAGCTTTGGTTTCAATTTAACCCTTACTATTATTACCTTTCTCTTTCTCGCCTTTTTGGGAACTCACTTTTTCATAATGAAGTATCCAAGTGAAATGTTAAGATATGGTGTTGAGAATCTTATCTTCTTGCTGTTTGTTCCCCTTCTTTTAGTTCCTTTTGGTATTCAGAATGAGATTATGGAGATGGGCTATAACAAAGATTTAACAAAATATATTATTAAACAGCTTCCTAAATATTATCTCTTTGTCTTAGTTAATATTGTTATTTTTGCCTTGTATAAGTTCTTATGTATTGGCGATCCTGTGCTACGTTTAGTCAGAGTTATTTTAGTACTATGGTGGCTAGCTGTACTGGTTCCTATGCCTGTAATGCTGACCAAATACAAACATAATCTCTATCGTTTATTCCGCTTATCCCTTAAAGGTTATGAGGATTTACGCTGGCAAATGTTTGCTTCTGTTATCTTTATCTTCATCTTTAATGTGGTGATGATTATTCCGCTTTTCTTAGGGTATCTCAGATATGGAAACCTCCCCTATGTGGCGATTAATAAGTATGTGGATAAGGTGGAGAAACACGGGGTAATTAGCATTTAGCAATTGTAAGAAAGAAGGACTTTACCACAGAGACACAGAAGGCACAGAGAAGAAAGAAGATGAATGAATACGGAGCCTCTTAATTCCCCTCTTCAGAGATTCGCTTTGCGAATGAAGAGGGGAATTAAGAGACCATCCCACCATACATATCATTGTTTTCTAACAGATTTAAAAAAGGGTACCCCCGAAGGAATACCCTTAGAATTTAATTTTTCTCTTTTAACTATTCATTTTTCATTCTTGCCAAGCAAGCTCCTACTTCATCAAAACTATCTTATGTGTAAATCTCTTACTACCAGTTTTCATAATAGTAAAGTAGATTCCTGAAGCAACACTGCGTTCGTTAGCATCTACCCCATTCCACACAACATTATGTTTCACATTAACTTCTTCGACTTTCTTATCAAGCACTCTCTTTACCAGCTGACCTCTAAGGTTATAAACATCAATGGTTACAACTTGTGGTTCAGCAACAGAGAAAGAGATAGTAGTAGAAGGGTTAAAGGGATTTGGGTAGTTTCCCATTAATTGTGTACCTAATAGGATCTCGTCAATTTCATGATCACCTTCACCACTGATTTTAACAGTAACAGGTCCAACCATTTCGGAAGTACCATCAAAGTCGCTAATATGTAGCCAATAGTAGTAGGTTACTTCATATTCCACTTCATTATCAGTGTAAGAATAACTTGCTCCTGTAGCAGCGTTTTCAGCAATAATCAAGGTAGGTGTGATGCGAATTGCATCATTAGCAACTTCTGTCTCAGCACGATAGATATCATAACCTAAGACACCATTCTCAGAAGCTGTTACCCAATTGATTTGAGCATAGTTCTCTGAAGTTTGCACTGCCATAAATGATGATAAGGTTACAGGAAGAGTTTGATCTTCATGAGCTGCACCAGGGGTAGCTAATTCAGAAGCTACTGTTGCCCACTCTTCACCACCCAGTATAAGTGGATAGCTTGTCAAACCTTCACCACCGACAGGAAGAAGAGTATCGTCAATTATCGGATTTGCATCTTTAGATGATTCATTGTATATGAGTTGCCATCTATGACCAGCATCGCCCTCACCAAAGAGCATGCCATTGACGCCTTGAAGGAAAGTAACGCCATCAGGGAGAACACCAAATTCACCTTCAAAAATAGCTCTATTGGCACCGGCAGAGAGGATGAGGAAGTTATGAGGAAGAATATATAGATCTCCAACATACTCGTTCCAATCAAAACCTATGTAGAATTCATCAGTTTCATCCATTCTCAAACTAATATCACTTACAGATAAAGTATCAGCACTAGTGTTGTAAAGCTCCATATATTGATTATCTCGCAACACTGCATCACTAACTTCACTAATGTAAAGATTGCTTATAGTAGCTTCTACAGTGGTACCGGGAACTATTTTAATATAATTCTCTCTGGTACAAATATCACTTCCTGATTCATTTTGAATAGTTAAAGAAACTGTATAAGTGCCAAGTGCCTGGTAAGTATGAAGTGGATTCATCTCTGTGGAAGTGTTGCCATCACCAAAGTCCCAGAGGAACTCAGTAACAGGACCAGCAGCTAAGTTAATAAATTTAACACTTTGACCTAAGTAGGTATAGTCCCACTCAGCGATAAAGTTAGAATTAAATAATCCTTCCCAAGCAAGATGAGGGTAATCACCATCAACAAATGACCATATATCTTCAGTTCCATTATCGGTTTCGCGAGCAAAATCCCAGTCTGCATTAAGATAGGTATAAACATCTTTCATCTGGGCTGTTGTTTTGCTATAATAATTATTAGAATTGGAGCTTGTGTCTTGTCCTGAAGTTTGCCTATCCCAGAAAGAGTTTGAAGGTTCCAAATCAGTAGCATAGCCTATCAAACCTCCAAAGAATTCCGGTGCAACTACAGCACCTATTGAGTAGCAGTTAGCGATGGAACTGTAATTTTGCATTTGGCCTACCAACCCACCTGCCGTTTTCTGTGTTGCACTCACAGCACCAGTTGCATAGCTGTTATATATATGTGACATCTCGACAGAACCGACTAAGCCACCTGCCTGCTCATGTTTTGCAAGCACATCACCTGTTGCGAAGCTGTTATTAATTGTGGAGGAGAGTATATCACCTACCAAACCGCCTATCAATGAATTTCCACTTACAGAACAGGTAGAATAGCTGTTATTGATTGTGGAAAGTTGTGAAAGACCAACTAATCCTCCGACAGCATTGGACTCTACAGCTACAGAGCCTACAGAGCCTGTAGTAGAACAGTTGCTGATTGTGGAGTAATCTTGTGCATAACCTACTAAGCCACCCACTAGTTGAATGCCAATTATTTCAACATCCACTAAGGTAATATTCGAGAGATTAGCATTCTCAATTTCACCAAAGAGACCAATTGCACTGTTTCCTGGCCAGTTGCTATATAAGTTCGAAATCTCATAGCCATTACCATTGTAGGAGCCTAAGAATATGCGAACAATACCGTCTCCTAGTCCCATTCCTATTGGTCTAAAGCCTCTAAATACTCCATATTCTTCATTCCACTGTTCTGTGGCACTAGCATCAATGTCAGCTGTTTGGATAAAATGAGAAGCTCGTAAAGTAGAATACCAACTTAAGATGGCTAAATCATTTAAATTAGCGATTTGGTAGGGTGTCTCTGGAGAGCCATTCCCTGGGAAACTAAATGCATAGACTTGAATAACATCCGATGGTTGAGACACTCCTTCATCTAAGATGTTTTTCACATAATATTCATAAGCTTCATTATAATTTACATCACTATCTATATAGGAAGGCTCGGTAAGGAGTTCAGGATTGAGCAGTACACCATCACGATACAGGTTATAACCTTGTAAAGCTCTGCTATTATCGCTCGTTACCCAAGTTAGGCTTATGGCTCCATTAGCTGAGACACCGGTTAAAACAGGTTTTCCTAATTCAGATAAAACATAATCATTTCCTGACATATTAGTATCTGTTACAGATAACTCTGCAAATAAACTATTATAGCCTAAATATGCTACTTCCACACTATAATCACTGTTCACCCAGACATTAGTTAGGGTATAATTACCTAATTCATCAGCTGTGGTAGAGAAATCATCATAGCCGGAAAGAGTTATGGTTGCCGGAACGCCTGAATATGTTATGCCTGAAGTAATATTTCCTGAAATAGAAACTGTTGACTGAGATATTAGGGTAAGATTAACTGAAGTTTCCTCGTCATCCACAACATTGAACGCAACTGTTTCATCATTGTAATACTTCAGAGAAGCTGTTAAGCTATAATCACTGCCAACAGTAACATAAGGAAATTCGAAGCTGCCATCAGCTGCAGAAAGGGTAGTTTTGCCTGTCTCATTAATTACGATATTCACACCGGCTAAACCGTTTGTTCCATCAGTTATTATGCCTGCAACTGAACCTATGCCGTCAGTGTTTAGGGAAAGCAGAAGATTAGGATAATAATCCTCACGACTTCCAGAAGGAGGATCAAGAGGATCCGGATTTATGGTATCATCTACATATCCCAGAGAGACATGATCATCTGCGCCAGTACAATAGAAATCATCATAGGAATTATAATATACTCCGCTGTTTTTATCAACAGCAATCACAAGATTAGCTTCATTATTATAGAAGAATGGAGTAGCTAAAGTGAGGGGAACCCAATCTCTTCTTGCAGGAACTGTAATAGTTCCGTCATAGACTAAAGTCAAATCTTCAACATTGAACCAACTAGTGCTTGAAGCAAAAGAAGTTTCGGAAGTGTGTCCCATATAGATTTTGATAGCATCAGGACCCCAAGAGCTATTGCCATTATAGTCCCAAGCAATTGTTTCAATAAACCCTGCACTATTAATATCTACTTGAGGGTAGATAGTTTGGCTGTAGGAATAGCCATAGTATGGTTCAAGTGGCAAACCTGTATTAACTTCAGTACCATTACCAATTTGGATTAAACCTTCAGGCAGAACAGTTGAGAAAGAGAATATTGCTGTTTGTGTAGTATATTCTGTTGCAGAATTAGAAGCTACAACTTTCCAATAATAGGTTAAGTAAGTGTCTAAGCTTGGTGAGAATGAAGTGCTTAGAACACCATCTACAACAAGTGCTTCTGAAGAATTAGAGTTTACAGCTGTTTTATCTGTAGAGAGATATACCTTTACAAAATCAGTGTTCTCGCCCAGAGACCACTCTAACACTGTGTCGAGCTCATTGTTGCGTGAGTTATCGACAGGTGCAAGAAGCGTAGCAGCTTTGGGAGCACCTTCTGCTAAATAGCCTAAACGAGTGTTGGGGAAAGAAGTATCACGACCATCAACTCCATCATAGAATGCACTATCATTATAGCCATAGACTGTTCTATATTCATCAGTCTCAGTTATTAAGAACTCAGGAAAACCAGAGCTGTAAAAGCCATCATGGTTTTCCCAAACAATTTGCAGATTAGAAGTGCCATCATAACTAAAGGCAGTATCAAACTCAACACCCTGCCAGCCACTGCCGTCCCAGGTAACTGAACCATCATAAACAAGCGTAAAATCGCTATTTGCAGGATCAGGGTATTCTTCAGCAATTTCACTTTCAGAAGTTAATCTCAAATAAACCTGTTGGTTATCAGTTTGATAGCTATTAGGTTTATTATTCACATTGAACTGGATCTCATTAATCACCAGTGCTTGACCAATTTCCTCAGCAGTTAGAATATAACTGGACCAGCTATAATCATACCACCCATTAACTGGAGCATCATTTGTAGTCTCAACTCCATCACCTATTTCTGTATAAACACCAAATACCGCTGAAGCCATCAGCAGTAATAAACATAAGCTTAAGCCTATCTTTTTCATTCTTTACCTCATTATGTTAATATTTCATAAAAGCCGTTAATATAGCCCTAAATTCAGAAAGTAATATTATTTGTCAACATACTAATAAATTATCTTTATATTCTAGGCTAATACTCTGAAATAAAGAACTATAGCTATTGTAATTATTAGTGATTTAGGTTGAGGGTTAGAGCAGAAGGGGTCTAATTCCCTACATATTGGTGATGCAAGAACTGTAATGATTAACGATGACTTTGGTTTGTTGTTAGAGAGGTACTAGACATACTGGGATTGCGGACGCCCACGTTCGTGTTAAATCTATCTCCATCAAGGGGATAGAAATAAGATATACTTTGGAAGGATAAGATTCCCCTTCGCTGAAGGGAAATAAATACGGATGTGGGCATCCGCAATCCCAGTAAAAAGCTTCGTAGCCAATACCAACTAATTACATATTAAATAAATCAACGATTCAACATGCATCAAATTCGTGTACAGATTTTTCTTTTTTGTGGTTTGGTGGGTTTTTGTGGTTTTGTGTTAAACTCTTCCTTTCTTTTTTCACTTTTCATTTTTCATTTTTCACTTCTTCAAAAGACCTCACCCCGTCGAAATTCGGCACCCCTCTCCATAAACCTTGCTTCGCAAGGGAAGAGGGGAATTAAGAGCCTCCGTATTCATTCATCTTCTTTCTTCTCTGTGCCCTCTGTGTCTCTGTGGTGAGCAAAGAGTGCCTATGGCAATACGCCCCTACATCAGTGTTTTCTCACAAATAAAAAAGGGTACCCACTAAGGATACCCTATAATTCCTTTCAATTGCTAATTACTAATTACTAATTGCTAATTGCTAATTGTTCTTCTACTTCATCAAAATACCCTTGATCATTTGAGTACTATGTGCAGTTTCCATTCTAAAGAAGTACATTCCTGAAGCACAAGCTTGACCACTGGAATCTAGTCCATTCCACACAACATTATGGAAACCTTTGGCAAAGCTATTATTAAGTAGGTTGGTAATTAGCTGTCCTCTTACATTATAGACATTAATCTTGATATTCTCCGGTCTCTCCATATAAAAACTTACTGAAGTGGAAGGATTGAACGGGTTAGGATAAATGTTTCTTAAAGTAGTCTTTAATGGGACTACAACTCCATGATTATGATTCTCTTCTATTCTGATTCTATAAGGACCGTGGAAATTAGAGGAACCATCAAATTCATTAACTTGTAACCAATAGTAGTAAGTAGTGTTCACTTCTACTTTCTCATCAACATAACTATAAGTGCTCCCAAGACTACTATTATTCGCACCTATTAAAGTGCTATTAATCCTAGTAGCTGTATCTTGGTTTTTGATCTCATTCCTATAGATATTATAGCCGGTTAAAGAAGACTCGGACTCTGTTATCCAGGTTATTTTAGCAAAGTTTTCAGAAGTTTGAACAGCCAAAAATGCCGTCAAAGTAACAGGGAGAGTGCTATCATAAGCCTCTGCCCATGTTAAATAGGGATATCCATTATTTAAAAGAGGATCAATTTTCCATATCTCTAAAAGTCCATTTGGGGTTTCACCGAAAAAGTCCCAAGTTGCTCCTGTAAAGGTTGTAATATCTTGCATTTGTGAGGTTGTTTTGGCTATACCACCGGCACTTTTAGTCGCATGTCCTGAAGTCTCTTTGTCCCAGAAGGAGTTTGTTACTAAGCCTGTATTATTGCTTAAACCTATCAAGCCGCCGGAACCGAACATTACATTAACCGGACCGGTTGCATAACAGTTGGTGATTGTTGTAGTAGTAGAATTACCTACCAATCCACCTCTATAGTTGCTATCTCCAATAACAGAACCGGTTGCATAAGAATTGGTGATTGTGGAAGTAGCAGAAGTGCCTACAAAGCCTCCTGTGTTATTACCGTTCCCAGTAATATTACCTTTTGCATAACTGCTTTTGATAGTTGAAGCACTGATGTTGCCTACTAAGCCACCTCTACTGGTATTCCCTCCATAAACATCTCCTGTTGCATAACAGCTTTCTACAGTAGAATTATTAATAACAGAACCTACTAAACCACCTGTATTAGTAGCTGTTCCTGTAACATTACCGGTTGCATAACAGTTGGTCATTGTTGAAGCACTAATATTACCTAGTAATCCTCCTGTACTATTATTTGTTCCATCAACATTACCGGTTGCATAGCAGTTGGTAAAAATAGAACTCAAACTAGCACAACCAACTAAGCCTCCTACATTAATGCCTGCTCCTGTCACAGTAACGGTTGAATGAGAGTTGCTAAATTGTGAACCCTCAGAACAGCCTACTAAGCCTCCAGAATATTGAGCTCCGGTAAGAGTACCGGCTACAGAGCAGTTAATGACTTGTGTGTTAATAGCCTTACCTATTAAGCCTCCTTCGTATGCATCTCCTTTAATAGCAACATTTACCATATTTACATTTTTGATTATAGCTCCATCAGTAATACCAAACAAACCAGAGTTCCAACTTGTTCTATTAATATACAGATTGGAGATTTTATTATTTTGACCATCATAAGTACCTTTAAAATTGGTTATCGGAACAAACCCGACACCTAATGTAGGCATGGGTAAAGGAAAATCAATATCGTTCATTTGCTTAAAGAATGTGTTAACCCCTATAGTTTTTCCACTCAACTCAATCAAATGAGCCACAGTGGCTATCTGATAAGGAACGCCTGATGTGCCTGTACCCGAAAAAGTATACCCAAAAGCAGGTGTAACTGCTAATATAGACATAAAAATCATAATCATAAAACGAAGAGTTCTCTTCATGTTTTCTCCTACCGAACTAGAGATTATTTAATTAAATTTAAGAAATATCATGCTAAGGCAGTTGTGTAAAAAATAAGGACTTTTCAACTAATACTTAACCTAATAAACACACTATAACAATAAAGCCACACTATCCCAATTATTAATGATTTATTAATTCTTATATATTTGTATGGGATTCTAACAGCTTGCTCTTTTCTTGATAAAAACAGGGTACCCAACAAAGGAGTACCCTAAAATCATCATTGCGAATTCCTTTGGAGTGTCTCCGAACACTTCCTATTATATTATCATCCATCCTGGATTTAGGAAGTAGCGAAACCGATTAAACCATTAAACAAATTTAAGTGCGAGGTCTTTCTTAATGGGATTGCGAACGCCTCTGTCCGTATTAAAACTCTATCCATCAAGTAGATAGAAATAAGATATGTTTCGGAAGGATAAGATTCCCCTTCGCTGAAGGGAAATAAATACGGATGTGGGCATCCGCAATCCCAGTAAAGAGGCTTTGGAAGGATAAGATTCCCCTTCGCTGAAGGGAAATAAATACGGATGTGGGCATCCGCAATCCCAGTAAAGAGGCTTCGTAGCCAATACCAACCAATTACAAATTAAACAAATCAACGATTAAACATGCATTCCTCAATTATTAACTATTCATATTAATCCCCTACTTACTATAGTGCCAACTTTGGGTGATTTTGTCCGGATTCTTGTTTTTAGTTTCTGTTTGTTTCACCTATTAGATTAATCTAATAGGCTGCCATTAAATCTTCGCATATGTTACATTAGCCTAACAATAACTATTAAGCTAAAGGGAAAAATATCTTCATACCTCATCTTCTCCTCGGGACGTTAGAGGGTAGCTCGATGAGTTCTCGATAATCAAACGATCAATGAAAGAGAGTGAAGAGGAAATAAAGAGACTACACAGTTGTAGGGTATTTTAAGAGACCACCCCGTCGTCACCCTTCCGCATGAGGGGAATTAAAACCTCACCCCGCCGAAATTCGGCATTCTTCTGATTAATTAGACGCAAAATGTTGCGTCTCTACATAATTTGGGGGAATTAAGAAAATACAGACGAGCCGCCCGCAATCCCAGTTAAAAAGGGCGTATGCAATAGGCACCTTACATATCGGAGTTTCTAAAAATCATCATTGCGATACATCCTCCGAAGCTACTAAAGCGAAGGGGGAAGCAATACCGCAACTTTTCACTTTTCATTTTTCATTTTTAACTTTTTCTTCTCTGTGTTTTCAGTGTTTTCTGTGGCTAAAGAATAAAGGAGGAAAATGTTCCGCCCATACTATTAAAGTGATTTATTAACAAGCTCTAACGCCGGCACCAATTGATCTTGTGGTAAAGAGTAAGATATTCTTATCCAAGTGGGTAGTCGTGGTGAAAAAGCAATACCGGGGATAACAATGACCTTTTGGGCTAACATCTTCTTAGCAAACTCAAATCCATCTTGTCTAATATTGACAAAAACATAAGGAGCACTATCATTTTTAATAAGATTTACATTAGTTAAAGTGCCGTGAATAATATGGTAGTTCATTCTGAGTATAGCCCGCAACTCGCGTTGGAAGGCAGCTCCCTGTTCATTAAAAGCATATTCACATAAGCGCTGTCCCAGATAATTAGCACAAGTAGAGATATATTGATGAGCCACAGTGATTAATTTAGTAATTTCGGGATTTGCAATTGCCCACCCGACTCTCCAACCTGTCATACAATGAGATTTGGAAAGGCTGGAAATCACAATAGTTTTGTCGTAGAATTCTATTGTTGATTTTGGTTTAGTTTCCAGATAGAGAGTGTTATAAACTTGATCAGATATAAGATATAAATCATTGATTTTGCAGAAGTTAGCAATAGTATTTAATTCTAATTCTGTGAGAGCAGTACTGGTTGGATTTCCTGGAGTATTGACCAGAATAGCTTTTACTTTGGGGGTGAATTGAGCGAAAAGAGCTTCATTGCAAAGGGCGAAGTTTCGGTCTTCATCAAGTTTATAGAATTTAGGGACAACTCCCATCATGGTCGCCATTGAGGCATAAGCACTAAACCCGGGATCAGGTAATAGGATTTCATCGCCAGGCTGTAAAAGTGCTTTCATCGTAGCGTATAGAGCTTCTTGAGCTCCGTTGGTGATTACTACTTCTTCCGGATTAGCGTGGTGATACGACTTAGCGATAGCTTCTCTTGATTTGAGTAAACCTGCGTTGGGAGTATAGCGAATATCTTCTTCAAAAAGAATTCTAACTGCTTCACTATGCAGATACTCCGGCATAGGAAATTGTAATTCTCCTAACCCGAGATTAATAGAACCGGGTAATGCTGAATCGAAGATTTGTCTAATTAGTGATTTTTGCATATTTATCTTCTTGCCTTATCTTATCTTAAAAGGTTTTCGAGTTCAACAGAAGCGGAACTCTTTTCATCTCTATATTTCACAATTATCGGACAATAAATCTGAAAACTTGGATTCGATTTTAAAGGACGACTACCGGGAACTACCACAGCGTTTTGGGGTATTACAGGCGAACCGGTAAATTCTAAAAACTTATTATTAACAGCATCAAAAACAGGTGTACCTTTGGTGATAATTGTGCCGGCTGCGATGATGGCATTGGCTTGCACCAAGACGCCTTCATAAAGACCGGTATTACCGCCGATAAATGCATTATCTTCGATGATGACAGGAGCAGCATTGATAGGTTCAAGCACTCCGCCAATGATAGCACCTGCAGAGAGATGAACATTCTTGCCGATTTGGGCACAAGAGCCAACTAAAGCGTGAGAATCAATCATAGAACCGCTATCAACATAGGCACCGACATTGATATAAGAAGGAGGCATTATGGTAACACCACTACTGATATAAGCACCGGTTCTAATAGAAGAACCACCCGGAACCAAGCGGATGCCCATCTTGGCAGTGATTTGCTTTTCCGGATAAGTACTTTTATCTGTGAAGTTCTTCATATCTGAATAAGGAATATCAACGATTTTACCTAAGCGAAAACCTAATAATATCCCTTGCTTCACCCATGAATTTACTACCCAGCGATCATTAATCTTGTCAGCAGCTCTAATCTCTCCGGCATTTAACAACTTTAAGAATTCTTTAAAAGCAGAAAGAGCTTTAGTCGGGCTAAAATCTTTATCAGCGTAGGCTTGAGAAATCTGTTCTTGTAACATATTACTTAAATCCTCTTCAAAGCACGTTCTAAGTTATCCATAGCTTGAACTAAAATCGAGCGTGGACAACCAAAGTTTAATCTCATAAATCCGGAACCTGGTTTGCCAAAAGAGATACCGGCATTCAAGGCTAATTTAGCTTCATGAATACAAAAATTCTGGAGACCGCGATTAGAGATATTATTTTCTCTAAAATCTAACCAGGCTAAGAAAGTTCCTTCCGGTTTCAGCATTTTGACACCTTTCATCTTGGATATTCTTTCAAATACATAATCTCTATTAGCTTCCAGATATGTCAATAATTCTTTTAGCCATTCTCCGCCTCTCTCATAAGCAGCATCAAAAGCGACAGCCCCTATAGCGTTAGAACCGAAAATATGGACATCAGTAAGAAACTTTTTAATAGGGTCTAAAAGTTTTGGATTCGAGCAAATTATAATTGCTGATTGTAATCCGGCAATATTGAATGTTTTGGAAGGAGCCATTAAGGTTATAGTGAATTCGGCAAAGTCGTTGAGTTTGGCAATAGGAGTGTGAGTTGATTCAGAAAATATCAAGTCGTTATGAATCTCATCTGTGATCAGAATTACCTTATGTTTCTGGCATAAAGCACCAACTTTCAGGAGTTCTTCTTTAGTCCAAACTCTGCCTACCGGATTATGCGGAGAACAGAAAATGAAGATTTTACAGTTTTCCAGCTTCTTATCTAAATCATCAAAATCAATAGTATAATAGCCATCAGTTTCGATTAGATTATTTACTACCAAAGTCCTATCATTGGCAGTAACTGCATCTTTAAAGGGAGTATACACAGGTTGTTGAATTAAGATTCTCTGTCCCGGATTAGTAAAAATCTTAACCATAAAATTAATTGCAGGCACAATCCCGGGACTCATCTGTAGCCAACTTGGATCTAACTTCCAGTCGTGATGTTCTTCTACATAGTTGATAAAATTACTGTATTGTGTATCATCTTTATAATTATAGCCAAAGATTGGGTGTTCAATGCGTTCTTTAATCTTGCTTAATATTTCCGGGGCAATGGCAAACTCCATATCTGCCACCCATAAGGCTAACAAATCGTCTCTGCCATAAACCATTTTCATGGCATCATATTTAAAGCAACCACTATTCTTTCTGTCTATTATTGTATCAAAATCATATTTCACTACTCTTCTCCTTTTGTAGTATTACATAACCAAGCTCTATGCCATAGGGATTGACACCTAACTCATCAGTGTATAAGATATTACTTAACCCTTGCACAATTGCTAAGGAGACATAAAAAATCTTTATATCTAATATCTTGCCATCATAATCATGATAATTGTAATTCATTCTATTGTTGATTAGATCATGAAGATTGGCAAGGAAATCTTGTAAATCATAGAATTTAACTTCATTGCTTTGACTAAAATTTGTTAAGCCATCATAAATACAGGCAAGGTTTTGGAAAACTTTCCCAATTCCTACCATTAAGGGAGTTCTATATTTCACAAACTCTACATTATTCAGCTGATTTTCCATATCTAATTGAACTAATTCAGAGATCTGTTCAAAGTTTAATCTTTTATCTTTGTAGAGACTATAATATTTTAAGATACCGCACTCAAGGCTGATTGAATCCACAATCTTGGTGTTAATAAGGAGAGATATTTCAGTGCTAGAACCGCCAATATCTAAGTTGTAAAACTCACCTTTCGTAGCAGTCAAGAAATGTGAAGATTTATTGCCCAAAAGAGCTTCATAACTAGCAGAAACAATCTCCCAATCGGTACTAAATTTCTCATTAAGCAAAGCTTGAAATTCACCGAAGTTTGTAGCAATTCTGCCAATATTGGTTACTAATATTTTAGGGTTGAGCTTGAGAGCATGGCAGAGGCTTAATTGAATAGTCAGCTCTTTTTCAGCTCTTTTAATAGATTCTTGAGCTAAGTGATTATCTTTAAGGTTGTAGCCAATACCTGTGATTTTAATGTCTTTATGAATTATTTTGTAATTATTCTTAGTAAGTGAGTAGATGAGAAGGGTTGAATTATTAGTCCCGAAATCAATAACCGCAGAGATATTCTTCTGTGCTGTAATAATCTCTGTCAGCATAGCAAGAGCGATCTCTTCATTTTGTAACTCAAATCTATCATCATGGTATTTAGTAACTTTCCCGGTGGGTAGTTCTATTTTTAATTGACCATCAGTAAGTTCAAAATGTTGACTATGCGGATAGTTGGCTAATTCAGCAATCAGCGGTTCATCTTCAGGGAAGTTGTCGCGGGAAGCATAACATAAATAGGTGCCGGCACCACAGGTTTCTGCTAAAGTGCTGTACCCCACTTTAGTGATTACCACATCGCAGGAAGCAATTAGCAGAGAGTAGTTGTAATCTCTCGGTAAAAGAACAACATTATCTGCTTCACCAATGGGAGAATTAGTCAAAAAAATATACTCTTTATTCGCTGTTAAAGAAGCAAAATAAGTAATATCAGAAGTTATGCCACCAAAAGTGATTAGAACTAATTTCTTAGATTTATCCAGCTTGAACTCTTTGCAAATCTTCTCTTTATTAGGTTTTGTGAGTTTGGCTAAGTTACCACATTTAATTTGATTGGGTAAAGATTCAACACTTTTGAAATTAGAGAAAGGCAAGATATAAGACTTATCACACTTTTGATAAATAGCATAAATCTCTGCAATTATCTGCTTGATTGTCTCATCTGTTTTGTTGGAAACAACCTCATTGTAATTGAAATACCAATCAAAATTAGTAATAGCCAGAACAGGGAGATTAAGCTCCTTAGCTGCTACAATTGGCAAAGGAGGGATGTCAACTATCACGAAATCAATCCCATTAGTGCTTAAAAACTCTTTCTCTACTTCTATAATCTCATCTTTCTTGTTCCAAAACTCTTTAAGTTTGGTAAAAGTTGCATCTACATCAGGAGTTTTCCAACTACTTTGCAACATACCGGTATCTGTTTGCCGAGCGATAAGATGGCACAGGCTATTCTCTGTAGGAAAGAGAAATGCCGGTCGATCACTAATGATAAAGCATTCACAGCCAAACTTCATCAATTCAGTAGTTAAAGCACACATTCTGCTAGCATGACCAAAGCCATGTGAAGTTACATAGATAGCTATTTTCATAATTTACTCATCTCTTTAGATATTTTACACCCCAATTTTACATTGTTTTTCACTAAGTTTATGTTCGTAGTTAAAGAATCTCCTGAGGTAAGTTCATACAGTCGTTGTAACAAGAATGGGGTTATATCTTTACCTTTGATACTCAGTTCTTTAACTTCTTTTAGTCCAATTTGGATCTGTTCTTCAATACTTTCAGCCGGGATTTCCAGCTCTGTACTGATGGGATTACCTATTAGCATACCGCTAGTTAAGCCCAAACTTTTTTGTCGTTGCCATATTCTAGCAATCTCCACAGGAGTGTCAACCCTTTTCACTATATTGCCACTTTTACTACTATAAAAGGCAGGGAAATCATCGCTCTTATAGGCAAACACAGGGACACTATAACTATCTAACAGCTCTAAGGTTTTGGGTATGTCCAGAATGGCTTTAGCACCTGCACAAATAACTAAAACATGATTACTTTTCAAGGATTGCATGTCCGCAGAGATATCCCATGAATCTATAACGCCTCGATGAACACCGCCGATTCCACCGGTTGCAAAAATCTCTAAACCTACTAAATCAGCGATAAAAGAGGTAGCTGCCACAGTAGTACCACCACTTTTATTGAGGGCTAAGCAATAACCTATATCTCTAGTTGAAACCTTCTCTGTGTGGTCTTTTAGGGCACTAAGTTCAGTCAGGATATTATCATCTAAACCTATATGTATTTTCCCTTTATAAATAGCAATCGTAGCAGGAGTTACCCCATTTGATCTGCAGAGATTCTCTAACGATTTAGCAGTTTCATAGTTTTGAGGAAACGGCATTCCATGCGTTATAATTGTTGATTCGAGAACCAAGATCGGTC
>JBAYZI010000043.1:0-19621 GCA_041672585.1 Cloacimonadales bacterium (SeqCode)
TTTGTTTTTCACATAATCTCTGTTTGGTAATCAAAAGTGTGCATCTTGATTCTAAAGCTAATTTTGAAGCCTCTGCCCGTGATGTGAGAATGAACTATTTTCAGGCTCTGTTAAAAGATTATAAGCTGGATTATATAGCTTTGGGACATAACCAGGGAGATAATGCGGAGACGGTGATGATGAACCTAATAAGAGGCTCCGGAATCACAGGCTTGCGTGGGATACTTCCTAAATCCAATACTATAATCAGACCGTTATTAGGCTTCACACGAAAAGAAATTTATACTTTCTTAACAGAAGAGGGAATTGAGTGGAGAGAAGATTTATCTAATCAAGAATCTAACTACACGCGAAATAAAGTGAGAAATGATCTGTTCCCTTGGATTAATGAGAATATGAATCCTACAGTAAGTGAGAAACTGGTTTCCTTATCTTCCTTAATGATTGAAACAGAAGAGTTTATTGAAGAGTATATCGAGAGAAGCTTTAAGCGTTATTTGCTTAGACAAACAGAAGATAGAATTACCTTATCGATAAAGGTGCTCAACACTACTAAGAAAATAATCAGATATTATGTTTTTAAGAGATGCATGTTGTTGCTGGCTAATGTTGAATCAGATGTTTATCAAAATAACATCACTGAGATTGAGAATATTCTTAATTCTGATGGTTCTAAAATGCTCAATCTTCCTAATAAAATCTATGTTTTGAAAGAGTATGATAATCTAATCTTCACTACTAAAAACCCTGTGTTAAGCAAAAACAAAATGCCTGATGCTAAGACTTTAGAGACAATTAGACCGCGTTTTAGCTTTGGTGAGTATCGTGTCAAAATGAAGAAGATCAAAAAGCTTCCTTCCGACAAGGTTCTCTCCAGTAATAGCAACTTAATATTTCTTGATTATGATAAGCTGGAATTTCCTCTTATTATCAGAAATAGAGATAGTGGCGATAGGTTTATACCCTTCGGATTATCAGGTTTTAAGAAATTGAAAGATTTTTTCATTGACGAAAAAGTGTCTAAATTCGATAGAGATAAGATACCTGTTTTTACTGATTCTAAGAAAATAATCTGGATTGGTGGAATGAGGATTGATAATCGAGTTGCTATTGATAATAATACAACTAATATATTAAAAATTGAATTGGAAAAAGTAAGTAATAAAAAAATGCGTTCTGCTGAACGAAAAAGTAAAGGATAAAAAACATGATTCAAGATATATCCGCAATATTATATGATGAAAAACAGATTCATACGAGAATTAAAGAATTAGGACAAGAGATTTCAAAAGATTACCAAGGGAAAAACCCTGTTTTAATCTGTATTCTTAAAGGGGCATCTACCTTTATGGCTGATTTAATGAGGGTTATTACTATTCCTCTGGAAATAGATTTCATGGCTATTTCAAGCTATGGTGAGAGCAGAAAATCTTCCGGTGTTGTTAAAATTAAAAAAGATATTGATGCTGATCTTCAAGATAGAGATGTAATTGTGGTTGAAGACATTGTGGATACAGGGCTATCTTTAAAATATATTAAAGACTATATCGGCAAACACAACCCTAAAAGTGTAACTACTTGCGTTCTTTTAGATAAGCCAAGCGGACATAAAATTGAGATACCAGTTGAATATGTAGGTTTTAATGTTGCTGATGAATTTGTTGTAGGATACGGTCTAGACTATGCTCAGAAGTACCGTAATCTGCCATTTATAGGCATTCTTAAGGAGGAGATTTATTCATGAATAATGAAGAACAAAATAATAAAGATTTGAACAAAAACGATAAAAAGATTGAGAATGATCCTAAGAAAGGAAAAATCCCCGGACAATTGAAAAAGCCCAGCACTAACATCTTTTCGTTTCTAATTGTCATTCTACTGGGAATAACTTTAATTTACTCACTTTTTCAAGATAATAAAACGCAAACTGAAGTGGATAACAAACAGTTCTTGAGTGCCTTAAACTCCGGTACTATCACAGAAGTTGTGATTGAAGGTGATGTTCTTAACTATAAAATTGGCGAAGAATCTTTCTTTACCCGGTGGTCTCAATATGATCCTGATTTCAAAAAGGAAATTGTGGAAAAAACCAATGGTTCTGTGAAAGAAAAAGTCCCTTCTAAATGGGCAAGTGCCTTACTCGGCTTTCTTCCCTTCCTAATTTTAATCTTCTTTTTCTGGTTCTTTATGTTTAGAAATGCGAATAAAGGACAAAACTCTGCCTTCTCCTTTGGGAAAAGTAAGGCAAAACGCTTTGATGCTACTAAAGTCAAGATTAAGTTTGATGATGTTGCCGGTGTTGATGAAGCTAAAGAAGAGTTATCAGAGATTGTTGAATATTTACGCAATCCTAAAAAATTTGAAAAGCTCGGTGGTAAAATCCCTAAAGGTGTGCTTTTAGTAGGCAGACCCGGTACAGGTAAAACCTTACTTGCCAAAGCGGTAGCAGGAGAATCTAATGTGCCGTTCTTTAGTGTGAGTGGATCTGACTTTGTAGAAATGTTTGTTGGGGTCGGTGCTTCAAGAGTTCGCGACTTGTTTGCTCAAGCTAAAAAGAGTTCTCCGGCAATAGCCTTTATAGATGAATTAGATGCTGTAGGAAGACACAGAGGCTCTGGCTTAGGTGGCGGACATGATGAGAGAGAACAGACTCTTAACCAGCTTCTTGTCGAAATGGATGGTTTTGAAATGAACGAATCTGTTATTGTCATTGCAGCAACCAACCGACCTGATGTGCTTGACCCTGCTTTATTGAGACCCGGACGCTTTGACAGACAGGTTGTAGTTGACCTTCCAGATATTACAGGAAGAACTAAAATCTTACAAGTTCACTCTAAAAAAGTGCCTCTTGCTCCGGAAGTTAACCTTACAGTTATTTCCCGGGCAACTCCTGGCTTTAGCGGTGCAGAATTAGCTAACTTAGTTAATGAAGCAGCTCTTATTGCTGCCAGAACTTCCAAGAAGTTTGTGGAAATGGAAGACTTTGAAGAGGCTAAAGATAAACTAACTTTAGGAAAGCAAAAGAAGAGTAGAATTGTTCCTGAAGAAGAGCGAAACATCACTTCTTATCACGAAATCGGACATGTTGTCTGTGCTCTATTTGAAGAACATGGTTCACCTGCCCACAAAGTTTCTATTATCCCACGTGGCATGACAGGCGGTGCTACTCACTTCTTAGGTGAAGAAAAGTCTAACTACTCTAAGAGTTTCCTCAAATCTATGTTAGTACATTTATTGGGTGGACGTGCTGCTGAAGAAGTTGTCTTTGATGAAGTTACCACAGGTGCTTCTAATGATATAGAACGGGCAACCGATATTGTTAAGCAGATGGTGTGCAATTGGGGCATGAGTGATAAGATTGGTCCTATTTCTGTAATGAAGAAAGAGCAAGAAGTATTTCTGGGTAAACAAATAGGACAGAAAGAGTTACACAGTGAAGAAGTAGCTAAAATAGTTGATTCTGAAATTCACTCTTTCATCAATGAAGCCTACAAGAAAGCTAAGGATATTATCTCTACTCACAGAGAATTAGTTGATTCGTTAGCTCATGAGTTATTAGAAAAAGAGACCATGGGTGCTGAAGAGATATTTGAGATTGTTAAAACTTTCGTGGTTGGCGATGAATTAGATTTTATTAGTGATAAGTATAAAAAAGCCAAGAAGTTGAGCTTTGATGCTCCCGCTGTAGAGATAGAAGATTCTACAACTAAAATATCAGACCTCAATCATAAGAATGATGAAAATATAGATGATAAAGATAATCTGTTAACTGAAGATAAATCTAGTTAATATTTATATTTGTTGACTGATTAATCAGAGAAATTATAATATTCAAGTTGAGGGCTGTATAAAATGCCCTCAATTTGTGTAAAGTAGAAAGGAAAAGAGGTAGAATGGAACAATTTCGCGGAACTACAATATTAGGGGTACTTAGAGAGGGCAATTTAGTAATCGGTGGAGATGGGCAGGTAACTTTAGGTGATACCGTAATTAAAGATACAGCTCGTAAGATTCGCCACCTTTATAATGGTGAAGTTGTTGCCGGTTTTGCAGGTGCTACTGCTGATGCATTTACGCTCTTTGAAAGATTCGATACTAAACTTAAAGAAGCCAAAGGCAATTTAAGAAAAGCAGCAGTAGAATTAGCCAAAGATTGGCGTTCTGATCGAATTCTGAGAAAACTAGAAGCCATGATTATTGCCGGTAATAAAGAAGCTATTCTCCTAATTACAGGTGTTGGCGATGTCTTAGAACCTTCAAACGGCATCTGTGCTATAGGTTCCGGTGGCAATTATGCTCTTGCTTCTGCCCGAGCTTTATCTGAAAATAGTAACCTATCTACACGCGAAATAGTGGAAGCCTCACTTCATATTGCAGCAGATATCTGCATTTATACAAACCACAACATAGTAGTTGAAGAACTTAAATAGGATATTGATATGATAGATCTTATAGATCATGATGAATTGACACCCGGAAGAATTGTTGATGAATTAAATAAATACATTATCGGACAAGATGATGCTAAGAAGGCTGTAGCCATTGCTATGAGAAATAGATGGAGAAGACAACAAGTCCCTTCTGATTTACAAAATGAGATAGTGCCTAACAATATTATCATGATAGGACCAACCGGAGTTGGTAAGACAGAGATAGCACGTCGTTTATCCAAGCTGGCTAATGCTCCTTTCATAAAAGTAGAAGCATCTAAGTTTACCGAAGTGGGTTATGTTGGTCGCGATGTAGAATCAATGGTGCGCGAATTAATGGCACTGGCGATTAATCAAGTAAATGCTCAGATGTTGGAAGATGTCTTAGTAGAAGCAGAAAAGAAAGCACGCGAACTTGTATTAAATAAACTAATTTCTCCCATTAAAAAGAGGGATTCTGAGGAAACTTTAGAAGATTATCAAGAGAGAGTGGAAAGATACGATCGTTCACGGGCGAAGATGGAAAACATGCTTGATGAAGGTAAGCTAGATAAACGCAAGATTGATGTGGAAATCAGCGATATTCCTAAGAAACCCCAGGTGGAAATCTTCTCTAACAACAACTTTGAAATGATGGATTTAGATCTTTCCGATATGCTTAGTAATATCATGAATAAAGGTGGAAAGCCTAAGACGAAATCATTCTTTATTAAAGAAGCTATTACCTATTTTAAAGAAATAGAAGCTCAGAAAATGGTTAAGAAAGAGAGTGTTATTGAACGAGCTAAAGATTTAGTTGAGAATCAAGGCATTATCTTTATAGATGAAATAGATAAAATAGCCTCTACTGATAAGAAGGCAAGTGGAGATGTTTCACGTTCCGGAGTCCAAAGGGATTTACTTCCCATTGTGGAAGGTTCTAATGTGCCAACCAAACACGGGATTATTAAAACAGACCATATTTTATTTATTGCAGCCGGAGCTTTTCATATTGCCAAGCCTTCTGACCTAATCCCTGAACTGCAAGGAAGATTTCCCATCAGAGTTGAATTAAGTAGTCTAACTGCTTCTGACTTTGAGAAAATCTTGACTTATCCCGAAAACTCCCTGACTAAACAATATATAGCTCTTTTTCAAACTGAGAATGTAAAACTTTCATTCACAGAAGGAGCGATAAAATCTATTGCTCATTACGCTTTCAAAGCCAATGAGAAAATGGAAGATATTGGAGCTAGAAGACTACACACTATTCTTAATAAACTAATGGAAAGCTATCTTTTTGCGATGCCTACTGATGAATTTGTTGAAGTAAATATTGATGAAGAGTTAGTTACCTCAATCATTGATGATGTTGTGGAAAACGATGACCTCTCACGCTATATCTTGTAATGTTAATAAAATTAAATAGATAAAATGAGTACCCAAGAATGAGAAAATATTGTTTAACTTTAATTATCGCCTTGCTGTTTGTTTCAGGTTTCGCCTATGAGACAGGGAAAAACCCGGCTAAAGCAGCACTCTACTCATTCTTTATCCCCGGTGGCGGGCAATATTATAACGAAGCCCCTTGGAAGGCTCTTTTTTGGGGCGGCACAGAAGTAGGTTTCATAGCCCTTACTGCTTACCATCAAAAAGAATTTAATAGTTGTAAAGACCAGAGAAGTAAAGCAACTAATCAAGCAGATTGGACAAAATGGAACAAGAAAGCAGGAGATGAACTTCGGAACCGCAATAATGGGTTCTGGTGGCTAGGCGGTACCATTATTCTTTCTGTAATGGATGCTTATGTTGATGCAGCTCTCTTTAATTATGAAGAAGAAGAACGAAAACTTAACCTTGATTTTAGTTACAATTATCTTGGATTAGAATTCAGATTCTAAATAAACCCTACCCTAAAGTTAATCATCTCTACTTCTTTTTATTATCTAATTAGAAGTAAAATTATTAAATTATTGACAAATCCCTTTGTCTGCAAAAATATGATAAATAGTGAAAATCATTTCCGGAGGAAGTATGAAAATTAAAAGCCAGATTATGGATGCTCCTGCAATTAATAGAACATTAAGACGTATAGCTCATGAGATTATAGAACAAAATCGTGGGTTAGAAAATGTTTATTTGATAGGAATTAGAAGTCGTGGTGTGCCTATGGCAAACATGTTAGCTTCGATCTTATCTGAAATTGAGAATAAAGAAGTACCTGTGGGGATTCTTGACATAACTCTTTACCGTGATGACCTGACTACTATTGCTCATCAACCTGTAATTAAAGGTTCAAAGATTAACTTTGAGCTACAAAACAGCAATATCATTTTAGTTGATGATGTTCTCTATACAGGCAGAACTGTAAGAGCTGCTATTGATGCTATTTTAGATTTCGGAAGACCTCAACATATCCAGCTTGCTGTTTTAGTTGATAGAGGTCATAGAGAATTACCAATAAAAGCTGATTATGTAGGAAAGAATGTACCAACCTCTTCTGAAGAGATCATTAAAGTGTGCTTTAAAGATATCGATGGAGAAGATTCAGTAAAAATATTTGTGAAGGATGATAAATAACTATGACTTTTTGGGATAAATATCACAACATTATTAAGAAAAACAACTCTTATGTTTGTGTTGGCCTGGATAGTGAATTTAGTAAATTACCGAAACATCTTAAGAATTCAAAAGATCCAATCTTTGAGTTTAATAAAGAAATTATAGATGCAACTAAAGATTTTGTTGCTTGTTATAAACCTAACTTTGCTTTCTATCTTTCACAAGGGCTAGCTTCACTTGAATCTTTAAAGAAAACCATAGAGTATATTCCTGACCATATTCCGATTATTTTAGATGTAAAAGTGGGAGATATCGGGAACACAATGACTAATTATGCTGAAGCCTTTTTTAATGATTGGAAAGTTGATGCTATCACCTGTAACCCTCTGATGGGAAAAGATGTTGTGCAATCTTTAATTCCTTTTGAAGATAAGTTTGTGTTCATGTTAGCTCTAACTTCAAACCCTTCAGCCAGGGATTATTTTAAACCCCATGATCTTTACAGAAGAATTTCTCAAGATATTGCAGCACTTCCCTTTACTCAGTTTGGGGCAGTGGTAGGTGCTACCCATTCAGAACAATTGCGTGAACTTAGGGATTTAATGCCTAACTCGCTCTTTTTAGTTCCGGGAATCGGAGCCCAAGGTGGTTCCTTACAAGAAGTTATTGAAAGCACGCTCTACTCTAAATTAGATGCAAGATTCTTAATTAACTCTTCCCGTGGTATCATCTTTGCAGATTCATCAAAAGCTTTTGCAGAAGTAGCAGGAGCAAATACTGAGCATTTAAGAAACCAAATTAACACGATAATAGATAACATTTAAGTTATTAATTTTGAGGATATATAAATGAATGAAAGACCAAGCTGGCAAAAGTATTTTATAGAAATGGCATATTTAGTTTCTGCACGTTCAACTTGTTTGAGAAGAAAAGTTGGTGCTGTGGTTGTGAGAAACAATCAAGTGCTTTCAACCGGTTATAATGGTGCTCCCAAAGGAGTTCCCCATTGTTCTGTTACCGGTTGTATCAGAGAGCAACTAAATGTTCCTTCCGGTGAAAGACATGAGTTATGCAGAGGTGTTCATGCTGAACAAAATGCTATAATTCAGGCAGCTGTTAACGGTACTTCAATTCAACACGGTGAACTTTATTGCACTACTCAACCTTGCGTAATCTGTGCTAAAATGATCATCAACTCGGAGATTAAAAGAATCTTTGTGGCAGAGAGTTATAATGATCCTATGGCATTAGAGATGCTTTCTCAAGCTAATGTTGAACTAGTGCTTGTAGATAGAGAAACCGGACAACTAAAAAAAATAAACTGAGGTCTTAATGAAGAAATTAAACATTTTAGTCATACTATTTTCCCTTACCTTTTTATCAGCTAAAGTTTTAACTTTAGACGAGGCAGTAAACTTAGCTTTAGAGAACTCTCATGAGAGTCAGCAACTTATAATTGAACAGAACAAAGTAGAATCCAACTACAATACAACTTTATGGAATATTGCTCCGGATGGCTCTATCCAATACAATGTATCAAATGGTAGCCGTAGCAAAACTTCTGAAAGTTTAGGCTTCTCTGTCAGTAAAAATATCTTGTCAACTCTACCTGATTATTTCAATTGGAAAACAGCTAAAAATAATATTGAGATGAACAACCTAAGTAATAAGCAAACCACTAAATCGATTGCTTGGAATGTTTTAAACTCTTATATCAATCTGCTTTTGAATCAAAAGAGATTAGAAGTTTATCAACAAAACTATGTAGTGCAGTTGGATCTTTTAGAAAAGACTAAACTCCTTAAGCAACAAGGAAGAAAAACACCGTATGAAGCTAATCAAGCAGAGATTAACACCTTAAACAGTGAGCTTAATCTTTTAGATGCCCAAAAGTCTATAAACCAGAAAGAGAGAGATTTACTTCTCTTACTCAACATCGAGGCTGATTCTCTTTTCTTACAAGATATTGAATTAGAAATAGCCCCTGAATATAGCTTCAATATTGAAAATGAGAAGTCATTCTCCATTCTTTTAAGAGAGATGAGCATTGAGCATAATAAGCTTCTTTTACAACAAGACAGGCTTCGCTTCTTGCCTTCACTTAATCTTTCATGGTCATATGGTCGTGGTTCAACCAACAACGAACCTTTTGAATTCTCAAACTATACAGGTAGTTCAACTTGGGGACTCTCCTTAAGCTATCCTATTCTTAATCAATTTAAACAACATGAAAGTCATTTCAGAACTAAACAAAATTTATTCTCAGAAGAGATCAATTTAGATAAGCAAGTTAAAGAATTTAAAGCTAACTATGAACAATTAGTGGCAGACCTAGAAAATCAAATGCTTAAAAAAGGAATAAATGACAAAATACTTGAACAATCTCAAGAGAACTTCGAGATAGCCAAGGTTAATTATAACCTAGGAATTATCAAAACTATTGAATTAGATCAATCACAAACCGAACTCAGAGAAGCTGAACTGAATAACTTAGATATAGGTTATCAAATCTATTTAAAACAACAAGCTATCAATCATCTCCTCTCAAAGAAAATTGCAGGAAAATGGTAGAGTAATATGAAGAAATTCTGGAAAGTCTTTTTCACGCTATTAGTGTTAGTCGTACTTGTTTGGGGAGGAATGAAATACTTCTCTAAAAAAAATGGTGCTCCGAAAGGAACCAACCTTTTTGAGTTAAAAACTGCTAAAGTAACTAAAGGTACAATTGCTACCCAAATTGATATTACCGGAGAGATTGAACCGGAAACAATTGTTGAGGTAAAATCTAAGGTTTCAGGCAAAATAATTAAATTCTATAAGAATATTAATGATCATGTCAAAGCCGGAGATTTAATAGCTACTATAGAGATAGATTATCAACAAGCTAATACTATTACCAATACGCGTTCTAACTTAGACTTAGCCAGAATTAGATTTGACTGGGCAACACGAGACTTTAGTGATATTCAAGAGCGTTTTGATGCCGGTTTTGAAAGCCAATATGCTATTGATACAGCAGCTAAAGATCTGGAGCAAGCCACAATAAGCTATAAAATTGCTCAAGAGCAGTATAAACAAGTGGAAGAGATTGACACTAAGGGTGAAGAATCAAAGATATTCTCCTCTGTCAGTGGTACTGTAATTACCCGTAATGTGGAAGAAGGCGAAATGGTCTCTTCGATTAACTCAGGTTTCTCGGATGGAACTGCCATCATGCAAATAGCCGACCTTTCTAAAATGATTGTTAAATCTAATATTAACGAGATTGATATCAACAAATATAAAGAGGGCCAAACTGCAACGATTACTATTCCAGCGAACCCTAAATTTGAATATCATGGGGTTATTACACAGGTAGCTGCTATGGCAAAAAGTGTTAATAATGTTAAAGTCTTCCCGATTGAGATTGAGCTTCAAGATGTTAATGAATCTATCAAACCGGGCATGACTGCTGAAATCACAATTATGGGCGATTCTAAAAGCGATATTATTATTCTTCCTATCACTGCTCTCTTCAGCAATGAAAAGGGCGAAGATATTGTTTATATTGTCGAGAATAATAAGATTACCGATACTAAAGTTATAGTTACAGGAATCAATAATTTGAGCCATGTGGAAATAATCAGTGGGGTGGAAGAAGAGCAGGAAGTCTCTTTAGTTCCACCTTCATTACTTATGCCGGAGACAGGAAAATAAGATATGAGTGATAAAAAGAAAAAGCTAATTTACTTTATTTTAGTCTTATCATTAGCAGTAGCTTTCTTAGTTCTCTATTTATTAGACAATAAGCCATCTGTGAAATCACAAGACGATGCAGTAACTATGCTTTATAAGAGTATTAAACCGACCATAGAGAGCGATTTCCAAAAAGCAGCCACGCAGAAAGAACCTGAAGGCGAGGTAATCAGCCACTATGAGAAGGTACAGATAATTGATTGGAATGCCAATGAGTTGGATTCATTGCAAATTCTAAGTCCCAGAAAAGATTTTTCCCTGATTAGACACAAAGAGAGTGATTGGTCTCTTAGATCTGAAAGAATGAATAAAAAGATACCAAAAAGTAACAATGCGATTTTTAAAGTAGAGAATGTATTTAATCACTTGATCACAAATGATTATTTCACAAAAAATTACTCAGACTTAGCCAAATATTTCGAGTATCCCGCATGCACTGTCATAGCTTTTTTCAAAGATGGAACGCAGAGTAAATTAACCTTTATTCGCATCGTTACAGAGATGAAAGAGCAGAACGGTAAAGCTAAAATGGAGACTTGGGTTAGGGTCAATGAAGAGACAGTTGTTTATAAAGCAACATATAATGTTCTTGCACGCTTTCTGGTGAAAGAACAAGAATTTCTTAAAATTTATTAATATTATTGGAGGATATAAAAATGGATTATTTCTTAACTGAAGATCAATTAGAAATGAAAGAGATTGCCAGAAGAATAGCTCATGAGAAGATAAAACCATTATCTGAAGAGTATGACGAGAAAGGCATATTCCCGTGGGATGTAGTCGAAGTAATGGCACAGAGTGACCTTTTTGCCGTTTTAGTTCCAGAGGAATACGACGGAATTAGCGGAAAAGTTCTTGACCTATGTATTGTAACAGAAGAGTTATCAAAGGTAGATGCTGGTATTGCTTTAGCTTTTGGAGCTACAGGTCTCGGACTGTATCCAATTCTTCTATCAGGTTCAGAAGAACAAAAACAAAGATGGCTCCCCGATATAGCAGCCGGTAAGAAATTAGCAGCCTTTGCCTTAACAGAAGCTAATGCTGGTTCTGATGCAGGTGCAATGGAAACAACTGCTCTTGCAGATGGTGATTATTATATACTAAATGGTACAAAACAATGGATCACAAATGGTGGCGAAGCTGATATCTATACTGTTTTCGCTATGACCAACAAAGCTAAAGGTGCCCGTGGTGCTTCTTGTTTTGTAGTTGAAAAAGGGACTCCCGGTTTTGAATTCGGGAAAAAAGAGAATAAGATGGGAATCAGAGCTTCTTCAACTCGTGAATTAATCTTTGATAACTGTAGAGTGCACAAAGATAATTTAATCGGTAAAGAAGGCACAGGATTTATCGTTGCTATGAAGACTTTTGATAAGTCTCGTCCAATGGTTGGTTCACAGGCTGTAGGCGTTGCTGCAGGAGCTTTAGACATTGCTGCTAAGTACTCAAAAGAGAGATACCAATTCGGTAAACCTATTTCTTCTTTCCAAGGTATTCAATTTATGTTAGCAGATATGGCGACCCAAACTGAAGCTGCTCGTGCCTTAGTGTACCAAACTGCCAGAATGATTGATGCAGGTAGCAAAAAGTTTGCTAAAGAGTCAGCAATGTGTAAATATTTTGCTTCAGATGTAGCTATGAAAGTTACTACTGATGCAGTTCAAATTCTTGGTGGATATGGCTATATGAAAGAGTATCCTGTAGAAAAAATGATGAGAGATGCCAAGATCTTGCAAATTTATGAAGGAACAAATCAAATTCAAAGAAATATAGTTGCTTCAAATCTATTAAAAGAGTATTAAGATTTTTATCGGAATAGGGATTTCTCTATTCCGATATCTTTGATAAAAAGGTGTAGAGAAAAGTAATTTCTTAGTTATCCGAAATAGTTGCTCAGAAATGCACATTTATAAGAAATTTCTTGACTTTATTTCCTTATAATTAACATAGTTTAAAAATAGCGAATATTAAAATAAAAATAAACATTAGATGGAGCTTTTAGATGAAGAAAAAGACAATAATTATTGAATCAGTGATACTGGTAACTTCAATCATTCTTTTGGTGCTTTTCCTAGGGTTGCCCCAAGTGTTGGATCTCAATAAAAGAGCCAACAAACAAAAAAATATTTCTCAGCTCACCGAGTTGACTCTCTCTACTAATAAATTCTTAGATAAGTATATGTTTAGTATGACAGCAGATCTTTCAAGAATTAAAGAAAGAATGGAATATACCCAAAGGCTTAGTGTACCCGGAGATAGCAAATACCAATATTTCGTTTATGGCGGAGTAAAAAGTACAGACTTACGCTTCCTTGTTTCTCATGACCTTTTTGACTTAATGAACCAATATGCAAAACTTACCGATGCCAACACAAAGGAGTTCACTAATTCTGTGAATGCTTATGTGATTTCAGCTAAACAAAGAATGTTAAACAGTCCTGATCGTGCTAAATACAGTAATTATATTACTTATTTAGATGTACTTCTCTCAAACCTAAACGATAAAAATTTCTTCCGCAGAGCTCAATATACAAAGACTATAGTGAACCCCGTTTTTGATGCGCAAAAAGTATCAATTTATGGTTCTATTGCCCAAAACTTTGTAGGTTCTGAACTTTTTAAAGATAGAAACCAACAAGCTGCTATTATTCTCTACTTATGCTATATTAATCAAGTAGATAATGAAAATGCTTCAGCTGATGTTTTTGATAAATTCTATGCCGATTTGCAGGCTATTTTCAATTATACAGGCTATTTCTCAGCTGCTGCTGGTAACACCTTAACAGATGGTTTGAAAAGCAAAGATATTAGAGAGATGTTCAACGAAGAGTTCCGCACATTCTTTTTAGATTCTATCAATTATACAGATAGAATTGATAAAAGCGTGATTGCTATAGGAACAAACGCTGCTGTTGATCCTACTAACAGAATATCAAATGACTATCTCAACAAGACTATCGGTACCTCTTATCAGAAAGAAATTAACCAAGTGATTGATAACTTATTAGTTCAATATGCAGGAAATTATGATGGCTTTGCTAAGGCTCTCAGAGAATATATTGATACTTTAAAAATGACAGATATCGATACCCAACTTGTGGACATTTATGAATCTGTATTTAACTATATGCAGTATCAAGAATATCTCTATAAATCTATTGATAGTCAAAAAAGCAACTTTGTGGAAACAGACTTCAACAGTAAGTTTAAAGATTACTTCCACAATTATATCTTAAAATATGATAAAGAATTAGTTCTTAATGACTTGGCAAAGTATATTGATAAAGAAAAAATAGCTTCCGAAAGAAATTTAGCCAGCAGATTTGAGAATAATAACCTCTTGAAAGACTTCCGTAATGAGATGAAGAGTCAAGATGATTTCTTAAGAGCTTTCTACAGATCTAAAGACTTTTCTAACATCATTGCCAAAGCCAAAAAGCAATTCATCGATAGTAAAGAGTCAGCTTTCACAGCTCGTGTGCAAAGAGAGAAATTAACTATTGATAACCTCAAAAAGAATATTGATAATAGTAGTATTATAAAAGATGCTGAGTATCAAAAAACACTGGCAACTAATATGGTGCGTTGGGAAAATGAGTTCGCCTATATTCAATATCTCGTTTCTCGCGAAAACCCCGCAGCAGCAAATGCTAACATAAATGCAGAAATTCTTGCTGATTCAAGTAATGTTAAAAAGCTCAACAGAGCTGAAATTGATAAAATCACTACCCAGATTAATGATGCCAAAGAAGGGTACATTAAGAATGATTATAACAAATATAAATCACTCTTCGGCTATGTTGATTACTGTAGTGATGAGATAATCTCCACACTCAGACAGCAAAGACTCTCAGAGTATAATGAATATAAAGCTTCAATCATTAAGACTACTTCAGAGTTCATTAGTTCCAAAGAGTATCCTGAATTTGAGAATGAGCTTGTGTCAGAAATCAGAAATAACTTAAATGATTTACACAAGGCACACACTCTTGAATTTGCTACTATTGCCCCTGAACACAAGGTCATGATAGAAGAACTTAGTGCTAAATTAACTAATTACGCTGACTACCAAAAGTATGCCCGCGCTCATAAAGTTTCTAATAATAGAATGCTTACCCAGGATGATTTAAACATGTTTAAAGATGTTTCTATCAATCCTGAAGGCCTTGTCTATTATTATAATTTCTATCTCTTCTACCTCAAAGATAAGATAGATAAAACAAGATTCTATGGTCAATTCAATAAAGAACAACTTCAAAAAGCTCAAGCAAGATACATTGATAATAAGTTAGCTGCTTCTGATACTGATTGGAGTCAATTAGAAGAACAAATCAAGACTCTTGTAGCTGCTAATAACCAAGAGAACAGAGCTCAATTTACAGAGACTGTACAATATGCTTTGAGGAACTATAAAGAGTTTAAATCTAATAACTATAAGTATGTAAATGCTTTTAATTTTAATGGATTACTTTCAGACCTCGCCAGATCAGAAGATAAAATCAAGTTCTTCCGTGGTCAGATTGAATTCCCATTCTATGATAAAGATGAATACTATTTGATTTATGGTAGATTTATTGAACAAGGTAAGAAGAAGATCGGGCTTTCCGTTGTCAGCTATACCGACATTCATAACTTCCCTAAAGCAAATGCAGTGGTAGTAAGAAATCTTGGTTCTACTGATGAAAATGTCGCTGCTTTAGCAACAAATTTACAGGGTAGAATTAATGCTCTCATCACTACTTATCAGAATGAAATTGTTAAGCTAAGTAAAGAACGCGAAGAGTTTAAGAATATCAATTTCGTTCATAAAAATGATCCTAATTATAAAATCACAACTCAAGCAGTTCAAGCTAAGAAGATCATCAGAGACAGATATATGGTTGCTCTTGATCAATTAGTTGAAGATTTTGTCAGAGAAAATTATTAAGCAAATAACAATGTTATAAAGATAAGATGAGGTGTTTTATTATAGCATCTCATCTTTTTTTAAATGCAATATCGGAGTAAAATTATGGAATACAAAGAATTTTTAGAAACACTTTATCAAAGATATTCAGGAAATATTAAGTTAGGACTGGAAAGAATGAATCAGATCCTATCTGATATGGGTAATCCCCAAACTAAATTAAAAGGCTTTCATATTGCCGGAACAAACGGAAAAGGCTCTACTTGTGCGATCTTGGAAGCTTTATGTTTGAATAATAATTTCTCAACAGGACTAAATACTTCCCCACATTTAGTGAATTATACAGAAAGATTCAGAATAGATGGAAAGAATTTAGAGTATGATACTATATATAATAAATATAAAGAGTGGGAAGGTGCTTTTAACCGTGCTGATGCTTCATTCTTTGAAATAACTACCGCTATTGCCTTTGATATCTTCTATAAAAACAATGTAGATACTTCCATCTTTGAAGTCGGCTTAGGTGGTAGATTAGATGGCACAAATCCTTTCTTATCAACAGTTTCGGGCATCACTTCTATTTCTATTGATCATCGGAAAACCTTAGGTGATAATATTGATCTCATTGCTGCAGAAAAAGCCGGCATAATCAAGAAGAATGTACCTCTAGTAATTAGTAAATTACCGGCAAGTGCTTTAGCCATTATTTTAAAAGTAGCTGATGAAAAATTTGCTCCAACTTATATTTATGATAAAGATTATTTTATTACCAATGTCAGAGTTGATGAGAGAGGAACCGTGTTTGATTACTCTTTCCCTGAACAAAACATTGAACTAAAGGATTTGAATGTTAACTTATTAGGCAAGCACCAAGCTCTCAACGCCGGTGTTGCTCTTACTTCCTTCTTTATCTATCTCCAAATTAGAGGGATTCCTCTTGATTTAATCAAGATTCGTGAAGGTTTAACCAAAGTTGTTTGGTCAGGCAGAATGCAAATAATCAATTATAATCCTCTTACTATTTTAGATGGTGCCCACAATGATGCAGGCATGGAGTTTTTGATTGATAATATTAACAGTATCTTCCCAAACAGGAAAAAAAGATTGGTACTGGGCATTTTACAAGATAAGACATTCGAGGATATGTTAAAGATGGCAGCTAGGCTTGAACCTAAGCTATACCTCTGTCAGAGTCATTCTCAGCGAGCAGCCAGTGTCGAACTCTTAGCTGAAGTAGCAGAGAGGTTAGGTCTTGAATATGAAGCCATACCTGATGTTTTTGAAGCTTATGAGAAGGCAAAAGCTGATGCAGATAAAGATGATATTATCATTATTGGTGGTTCTCTCTACACGATTTCAGAAGTTTTAGCCAAGTTATAATTGGCACGTAAGGGGCTCCTTAGAGGGTATTAGGATTAGTTTTCGAATTTCAATCCTGTTACAAGCTAAGGAGCCCCTTTTGTTATTCTAAAATAACTACTTCATCACTGTTATTTTCTGCACCTCTTCCCTATCGGAGTAACTTATTTTGACCAGATACACACCTGAAGAGATGCCTTGGGGCAATGTTATCTTACCATTCTTGTTAATACTCTGTGAATTAAGCTTAGCCACTAATTGTCCTTTAATATTATAAATAGCAAGCTGTTGCAAGCCCCTTGTCTTGGATAATTGAAACTCATTACCTTTAATAGGATTAGGGAAAATAGAGTTATTTGGAGAACTAACTTCATTGTCAGCATTTCCGGTAGCAGAACTAGAGATAACGATTCTATCTATTATCAGCATGGAAGATTGCACTCCACAAGACTCCAGCCAGAAGTTAGTAATCACATCATTACCGATATCTAGAGAATAAGAGAAGTGTAGATGAGTCATTTCTGCCGGTATATTAATGCTATTTCCTTGTTCAAAATTGTATTGATTAAGGGGATCATTGTTGAATATCAGGCCGCATTTGACTCTTTCCAAACCCCAATTCGCATCATAACTCTTGAGAAAAACATCAATGTCAACTTGAATAACCCTGAAATTAGGCGAGATTAAAAGGTCAGAAGTCGGAGGCACGCAACTGGCGAAACTCACTAAGCATTTGTTACCACTAATCCCAATTTCCAGAGGTGGCGTAACTGAACTTGGTTCAAAAACCATAAACGCAGATGCTTCACTCCAGTGAGGATAACTGTAATCCGCTAACCCATAAGTAGTAGCTTGATCTTTATCGATATTTTGCCAATTCCCTAAATCAGTTGTCCACGCACTATACGCGGAGAAATCTTCACTAATCACAATATCCTGCGGAAAAGAAGTATTAACTAACAAAGTTTCAGATTCGAGAAAAGCCCCATCTATAAAGTAAAATCGAATCTTATAACTATAACTCTGCCCCACTTCTACATCCTGATCAATCCAGCAATTACTCTCCGGGGATGCTATTAATCCACCATTGCGAAAAATATGATAAGGGAAATTATTCTCAAATAAAGATTGCCACGAGAGTTCAACAGAATAATGGTTATTCACTATTTCAAAAGCAGTTAACGCCAATTCGCTTGCCGTTGTTGTAAAAGAAAAAAGTTCACTATTATAGATAGAATCACCTAAAGTGTTGATAACTTGCCACTCATAAAGTGTGTTGGGCGAGAAAGGAAGTTGAGGAGAAATCACCCAAAGGCTATCTCCAAGAATCTCATAATCGGCAGTTAGCTCAAAATATTCAAAGGCTGAATCACTGCGCAACATAAACTCCAGATTGCTTTCCAAGGGGGCAATAACCTTTAAAGAAGCGGTTAATTCAATACTTTCAGAATTATTTTCCGGAAATAGAGGCACAGGATAACTCTCATCTATGGTAAACTCAAATCTGGTATTCGGCAGTTTATTTCTCACAAATTGAGCAGTTCCCAGATTGTTAATATCTATCGGATTATTTAAATCCATTAATAACAAAGACGTTGCCCGAGGAGTTGAAAAGGCAACAAAATCGTCAGCATTTGCACCTCGTGTTGGTTCGTTTTCTAAAAACAGGATAGCTAAATTGCTGTTCTTGCTGTAGTAGAAGTAATTTTGCAAGGGAATTAACAGTAAATTTACATCTTCACTACTGTTATAAGTGAAGTTTGCGGCTGTGAGAACTCCTTCATAGCAAAGAGTTAATTCTTCTAAATCCAACCAATCATCTCCATCAGAAAACTCAGTTTTAGAGGTTTCACCAAGCATAATCGTGATATTATTTAGGTAATTTTGCGGATTAGGGGTAACAAAATCATATTCAAATGCAAGCTGCGTAATTGTTCCACTATAAGGAAAATATTCAACATTATAGATTAATTGCGATAAACTGTGATTATAAAAAGGATCACAAGGGATATGTTGACTATGATCATTCCCATGCCCAACAATAAGTTGACTGCAGGGTAATATTGCTATCTGAAGCATTACCCAAAACAATAATACTAAGCTTTTTTGCATATTATCACCTCTGATTCAAGTAATTGCTTTTAGAATATTATTGTCAATAGATTTAATGGTATATTTAAGAATCCCCTAAATCCCCTGAAGGGAACTTTGAGAAAACCACACCCCGCCAACAAGTTGCCACCCCTCTCCTGAGACCTTTCTACGAAAGGGAAGAGGGGAATTAAAAGGCTCCGTATCTATCTTCATCCGTATTCATCCGTGTTATCCGTGGCTAAACATTCTTCTTTTTTCAAATTGCTAATTACTAATTACCTATTGTACTTTCCTCTCAGTCCATTAAGCTTCTCACCATCAATATTACCCAAATAATCCTGCGGCAACCTCATACCCCAATTCCCATTAGCAATACCGGGTCTATTCATGCGATACTCACTTCCCAGCTCCAAAATATCTTGCATCGGGATTATTGCCACAACACAGCTTGAAGAGTAGGCAAGCTCAATCATATCATAAGCTATTGTCCTAAGATTAATAACGATATCTTGTCTGCCTCTAATATGCTTGAGATATTCGTAGAGGTTCTTTTTAG
>JBAYZI010000044.1:0-18663 GCA_041672585.1 Cloacimonadales bacterium (SeqCode)
ATGGTGGTTATAGCAGTGAAGATACACCTGTTCCCATTCCGAACACAGAAGTTAAGCTCACTAACGTCGATGATACTGCGCTGGCAACGGTGTGGGAAAGTAGATAGCCGCCATCTTTGACCCCTGTCTTTTTTGCCTTGCAAAAAAGACAGAATGAAAAGATAAAAGTGAAAAATGAAAAGTTAAGGTATTGCTCTGCAATGATGCACTCAGGGATGAGTGCGTTCCCAGTGGAAGAGTTCGCTAGCCAACGGACAATATCTCTGCAAGAGATAACTAGGTTCTTTTGGAAGTCGTAACTGGTACAGTGGTAGATTATGTTTCGCCTAAATAGTTGGACAGTTTTCTTTATCAAAACCTTTGACTCTTATTCTTTTCTGTTTATCCCACTTGGAATAAACAGGCTAGGCGGGTATCTTTGCCCGGGGTCAATTCTGCAAGCAGAATGAGACCCCGGGCTAAACTATGTAATCCCTTTGGGATTTAAGACCTCTTAATTCCCCTCTTCATTCGCAAAGCGAATCTCTGGCGTGTGAAGGCGTAGCTTCCTACTTCACTAAAGTTTCGTAGGATGTATTAGCGAAGACTCAAGGTGGTCGCCGAATTTTCGGCGGGGTGTAGACTTCAAATACATTTTGAATGGCGGATCTGTTGATTTGTTTAATTGATGTAGAGACGCAACATTTTGCGTCTTCTTAATTTAAAAACCACACCCACCGGAAATACCAGCATCCATCTTAGCTAAAGCTATGGTAAATAAACTTTCTATCCATATATCTGGCTATTGCAGAGGAGTAGGTGGCTTTAAGAGCTTCCTAATAAGTCTTATTTTTGTTTTTATTATCTGTGGAAATCCGTGAAATCCGTAACTAAAATCTTCTTTTTCTTCAATGTACCCCATTGGCTATTTAATGATTTTGTGTTAAAAGCTGTTTCTTAAAACACCCTATTTTCTTTTTTCTTCATTATTAACTATTAATTCTTAATTATATTCAATAGTTCCTAACTCTTTGGAAATAAAAGATTAAAAAACATAAAAAAAGTATTGACAGAATCGTAAGGTGATAAAAGTATGACAAGAATAGCGCACTCTTGTAAAAAGAGGTTGAGCAAAAGCTTGCTAGGAAAGCTTGTAGATCTTTGTGATGAGCGAACGAGGAACGCTCTGAAACACATATAGTTGGATACTATGCATTTGTTGCGTAGTCAGTGGACAGGTACACTCTTGTACCGTCAAGATTTAGATGTCGCAAATCACCTCGAATGCGTAATAATAATTTTAAAATAACAAGTTTAAATAAATAAACATAGTAATAAACAATTTAAGAAAATAACAGATATATTTATAGATCCGCTATAAATGGAGGAATCCGTGAGTAAAGATAATAAAATCAGAATTAAACTCAAAGCTTATGATCATCGTCTGTTGGATCAATCTGTACAAGAAATCATTCACAGTACCAGAAACACAGGTGCTAAAATTGTTGGTCCAATACCATTGCCAACAGAAAGATCATTGTACACTGTTCTAAGATCTCCACACGTTAATAAGAAAGCACAAGACCAATACCAAATGCTAGTACATAAAAGATTGGTTGATATAGTTAATCCTACTCCGCAAACAACAGCAGCTTTAAAGAAAATGAGTTTGCCTGCGGGTGTTCATGTGGATATTGATGCAACGCAAAGGAGTTAAGGATGATAGGAATAATTGGGAAAAAGATAGGAATGACTCAAGTATTTGATGAGGAAGGAAAAGTTACCCCGGTAACTGTTCTTCAAGCCGGTCCTTGTAAAGTTTTAGAAATAAAAAACAAAGACAAGCATGGTTACATCTCAATCAAAATGGGATATGAGTCAATCGCTGAAAAGAAAGTTAACAAGCCAATGACAGGCTACTTCAAAGCTGTTAATTGTGCTCCGGTAAGATATATTAGAGAATTCAGAGTTAAGAATATTAGAGACACTGAATTAAAAGACACATTTAAAGTTGATTTGTTCCAGGTTAACGAATTAGTTACTGTTACCGGTACTTCTAAAGGTAAAGGCTTTGCCGGTGTTATGAAACGACACAATTTCGCTGGTTTCATCGCTTCACATGGTTCGCATGAGTCATTTAGAGGTGGGGGGTCAATAGGTATGTGTGCAACTCCTGGTCGTGTCTTAAAAGGTCAGAAGATGGCTGGACACATGGGTACAGATAGAGTAACGGTAAAGAATTTAAAAGTTATTAAAATTGATGTTGAAAAGAACCTTATCATGATAAAAGGTGCTATTCCCGGACATCGTAATGGCTTAGTTCTTCTTAAGAAAGGTGTTTAGGGGGAAATAAATGGCTAATGCAATAAAATATAATACTATTGGTGAAAAAATAGGGGAAGTTCAGCTTCCGGCATCAGTTTTTGAAGCAGAATGCAAAAATCCTAAAGCTCTTCTTTATGAAGTTGTGAATATGTATCTTGGAAATCAAAGACAAGGTACTAGAGCTACTAAATCAAGAGGCCTAGTAAGCGGAAGCACCAAGAAGTTGGGTAAACAAAAAGGTAGTGGCGGAGCTCGTATGGGCTCAAGAAGATCACCAATTAGAGTTGGTGGTGGTCACGCTTTTAGAATAGATCCAAAATGCTGGTATAAGAATATTCCTGCTCAAAAGAAAAGATTGGCATTAAAATTAGCATTAACAGATAGAGCTACTGAAGGTAGAATTCTTGTTATAGAGAATTTGAACTATGACAAGCCAAGCACCAAAAGTGCTAAAGCATTAATCGATAATTTAGTTAAAGAGAAAGGTAGAATTTTGATAGTAACTAAAGGCAACGATAAAGCAGTGGTTAGATCATTCTCAAACTTAGAATTTGTTGAGACCGGTAGAGCTAATGGCTTACATGCTTATGGAATACTTAAAAATAGTTTCATCGTAATGACAGAAGAAGCATTACAACAAGTTGAGGAGGTATTCGGAAAATGATACATCCAAGAGAAATAATAATTGCTCCTATGCTTACTGAAAAATCTTTATTAGAGAAAGAAAAAAATAATAGATATATGTTCAAAGTAAGTATTAATGCAAATAAAATAGAGATCAAAAAAGCTATCGAGAAGGTTTTTGCTGTTAAAGTAGTTAAAATAAATACTATCAGAATGAATGGCAAACCTAAGAGAATGGGTAAGTACGAAGGTAGAAGACCGGATTGGAAGAAAGCTATCGTTACTATTCAAGCAGATCAAACTATACCAGATTTTGAAGTTTAAGGGAGTTAATCATGGGAATTAAAAAATATAAACCAATTACACCTACTTTAAGATATAAGACAGGATATACTTTTGAAGAAATTACAACTGATACTCCTGAAAAATCTTTGCTTGCAAAGTTAAAAAAGTCTGGTGGAAGAAACGGTGATGGTCGTATTACATGTCGTCACATGGGTGGTGGACATCGAAGACACTACAGAATAATCGATTTTAAAAGAAACAAAATAGATATCCCGGCAAAGGTTGCAACAATTGAGTATGATCCTAATCGTTCAGCAAGAATTGCTCTTCTTCACTATGCAGATGGCGAGAAGAGATATATAATTGCTCAAGACGGATTAAAAGTAGGAATGGATTTAATCGCCAGCCCTACAGCTCCTATTAAAGTTGGAAACGCCTTACCGCTTGGTAATATTCCATTAGGTACAACAATCTCATGTGTAGAGTTGAAAAAAGGAAAGGGTGCTCAATTAGCACGCTCCGCCGGTTCAATGGCACAGCTTGTTGCAAAAGAAGGTGATTACATTCATGTAAAACTTCCTTCTAATGATGTTCACTTAGTCAGAAAAGAGTGTTATGCTGTAATAGGTCAAGTCGGAAACATTGAGCACAATCTCATTGTTTTAGGTAAAGCAGGACGAACCAGATGGTTGGGTATTAGACCTACCGTTCGTGGTGTTGTGATGAACCCTGTAGATCACCCTCATGGTGGTGGTGAAGGAAAAAGTTCAGGAGGAAGACATCCTGTTTCTCCTTGGGGAAAACTTGCTAAAGGCGGAAAGACCCGTAATACTAAGAAATATTCTAACAAGTATATCATCAAAGCTAAAAAGAAGTAAGCTGACATAGGAGAAAAATAATGCCTAGATCAATAAAAAAAGGACCTTTCGTCGATGATCATTTGATGAGAAAGGTTGAAGCACAATTAAGTAAGAAAGATAAATCAGTTATCAAAACATGGTCAAGAAGATCTGTTATACTTCCTGATTTTATCGGACTTACCTTTGCTGTACATAATGGACATAAATTTGTACCTGTGTATATTTCTGAGAATGTAGTTGGCCATAAGCTTGGCGAATTTGCACCAACCAGAACATATCGCGGACACAAAGAAAAGAAAAAAAGGTAATAGGAGATAAAGAATGGAAGCTATAGCTAAACTTAGATACCATCGTGGTTCAGCTCGGAAAGCTCGCTTGGTTCTCGATTTAATCAGAGGTAAATCAGTATCTGAAGCACGAAACATTCTTATGTTCTCAGAAAAGCGTGTGTCAGATCCTGTACTTAAAGTATTAGAATCTGCCGTGGCTAATGCACTACATAAAGATGCTAGAAAAGAAACAGATGAAATGATTATAAATAAAGCACTTGCTGATGATGGTCCTATAATGAAAAGATTCCGTCCAAGAGCTCAAGGTCGTGCTTTTATGATAAGAAAGCGTACTTGTCACTTAACCCTACAAATTTCAGACTTAGCAAAAGCAAGTTCTGAACAGGCATAGGAGGAAAATTTGGGACAAAAGATTAATCCAATAATCTACAGAATTGGCGTGAATAAAGAACCTGAATCAACATGGTTTGCCACTGGTAAACAATATATAGAGAATTTTCATGAAGATTTGAAAGTTCGTGGATATATAGAGAAAAGATTGAGTGATAAAATGGTATCAAGAATTGATATTTCCAGAAAAACAAGCTCAATATATATAGATATTCAAACTGCTCGTCCTGGTCAAGTAATTGGTTCTAAAGGTTCTGAGATAGAAAAACTCAGAAACGAAATCAATCACTTGGTAAATAAAGGTAGAGTTAAGAATGTCAATGTTTTCATCAATATCAAAGAGATCAACAAAATGTGGTTGGACTCTAAGTTAGTTGGTGCAGAGATTGCCAAACAATTAGAGCAGAGAATTTCTTTCAGAAGAGCAATGAAAAATGCTATGAAAAACGCATTAAAAGATGGAGCACAGGGCATTAAAGTTCAGTGTTCAGGTCGTTTAGGCGGTGCAGAGATTGCAAGAACTGAGAGATATAAACAAGGTAGAACACCTCTTCACACACTTAGAGCAGATATCGACTATGCGTTAATTGAAGCTCACACTACTTATGGTGTCATAGGTATTAAAGTGTGGATTTATAAAGGTGATATTCTTAATAATAATGTTGCCCAAGGGTAATATTAGGAAGAGGAGAAAAAGATGTTAGCACCAAAAAGAACAAAATATAGAAAACAGATGCGTGGAAGAAGAACCGGATTAGCATATCGCGGTTCTACTGTATCTTTTGGAGAATATGCTTTAATGGCAACTGAATGCGGTTGGATTTCAAGCCGTCAGATTGAAGCATCTCGTATCACAATTACAAGAACGATGAAGCGTTTAGGAAAAGTCTGGATAAGAATTTTTCCTGATAAACCAGTAACCGCTAAACCTGCTGAAACCCGTATGGGTAAAGGTAAAGGTGCACCGGAATTCTGGGTCGCAGTTGTAAAACCGGGAAGAATAATGTTTGAAGTTGATGGCGTTGATGTAGAAACAGCAAAAGAAGCTTTTAGATTAGCCGGTCATAAACTTCCAATCGGAACTAAAATGATTGCTCGCGAAGGAGTTGAGATATGATAGCAAAAGAATTAAGAGAGTTATCTCATGAAGAATTAAATAACAAACTTAACGATTGTAAAGAAGAGTTATTTAACCTTCGTTTCCAACAAGTTCGTAACATGATTGAAAATCCTGGTAGGTTCAAACAATTGAGAAAAGAAATTGCTAGAATTCTTACAGTATTATCTGAAAAGAAACAAGCTAATTAAGAGGTCAAAATGCAGGAAGCAAGAAAACTAACCAAAGCTGGTGTAGTAGTAAGTGATAAGATGGACAAAACAATCGTCGTTCTCGTAGAAAGACAGTTTACCCATCCTCTATACAAAAAAACTGTAAGAGTGCATAATAAATTTATGGCTCATGACGAAAGTAATCAAGCAGAAATTGGTGATAAAGTAATAATTGAAGAGTTCAGACCTCTAAGTAGAAGAAAGAGATGGAACCTTCGCACAATCACTGAGAAAGTAAAATAGGAGTAACGAGATGATCCAAGTAGAATCAGTATTGAACATCGCAGATAACTCCGGAGCTAAGAAGGCAATGTGCATCAAAGTTCTTGGCGGAAGTAAAAGAAAATATGCTACCGTTGGGGATGTTATTGTAATAGCAATAAAATCAGCAACACCTAATGGCAAAGCAAAAAAAGGTTCTGTTGAGAAAGCTGTAATTGTAAGAACTGCCAAAGAAATTAGAAGAAAAGATGGTTCTTATATTCGTTTTCAAGATAATGCAGCAGTCCTTCTTGATGCTAAAATGGAACCTAAAGGAACTCGTATTTTCGGACCTGTTGCTCGTGAGCTTCGTGAGAATGAGTTTATGAAAATAATTTCTTTAGCACCTGAAGTGTTGTAGGAGTAGATAATGCAAAAAAGAATGAGAATTAAAAAAGGTGATACCGTTGTTGTCATAAGCGGAGCAGATAAAGGCACTAAAGGTCGTGTTTTAGTTGCTTATCCAAGGAAACAAAGAGTTATTATTGAGAAGGTTAACATGATCAAAAAGCATGTGAAACCTAATCAAACTAATCCTCAAGGTGGGATTATTGAAAAAGAAGCTCCAGTTCATGTTTCCAACGTAATGCTCTACAACGATAAAATAAAAGATGTAACAAGAGCTGTTTATAAGACAACTTCTGATGGTTCAAGAATCAGAGTTTGTCATAAAACAGGGGACGAAATCTAAAGGAGATGGGATGAACAGAAAGAAAGAAGTATATATAGAAGAAGTGATTCCCGCACTTAGAAGTAAGTTCGAGTACAAAAACATTCACATGGTGCCAAGATTAGATAAGATAATCGTGAGTATGGGAGTTGGACAAGCTTCTCAGAGCAAGGCTATCTTAGATAATGCTATAAAAGACATGGAACAAATTACAGGTCGTAAGCCACTAGTAACCAAGGCTAAAAAGTCTATTTCCAACTTTAAGTTAAGAGAAGGAATGCCAATTGGTTGTAAGGTTACTCTTAGAGGCGAAGTAATGTATGAGTTCTTAGATAGATTAATATCAATTGTGATTCCTCGTATAAGAGACTTCAAAGGTGTACCATTAAGAAATTTTGATGGTAGAGGAAACTATTCACTTGGATTAGATGATCAAACAGTTTTCCCTGAAATCGTATTCGACAAAATTGATGCGGTTAGAGGTATGAATATAGCAATAGTAACTACTGCTAATACTGACGAAGAGGGCAGAGAATTGTTAAGATTGATCGGTTTCCCTTTTAGAAAAGTTGCGGTAAAGGAGTAGACTTTGGCAAAAAAATCATTAGTTGTAAAACAACAAAGAAAACAGAAATTTGGTGTAAGAGAATATACTCGTTGCAAATTATGTGGCAGATCAAGAGCTTATATGAGAGATTTTGGTGTATGCCGTCTTTGTTTTAGAAAGCTTGCTGACCATGGTAAAATCCCTGGAATAACAAGAGCTAGTTGGTAACAAACTGGAGGAAAAATGATCTCAGATCCGATAGCTGATGCAATTACAAAAGTAAGAAATGCATATCGTGCCGGACATACCCGTGTGGTATTGAATCACAGTAATATAATAGAAGCTATAGTTATTCTCTTAGCTAAAGAGAATTTCATCAATAGTTTTCATATATTAGAAAAAGACGAAGAAAGAGGTTTAAACTTTAAAAAACTTAGTTTAAATCTTAGATATACAAATAGTGGACAGCCGGTATTGACTGGCATAGATAGAGTTTCAAAACCCGGAAGAAGAGTATATGTAAAAGCAAGCGATGTTCCCCGTGTATTTAACAATACCGGTTGTGCTTTCATATCAACTAGCAGTGGTGTTATGGTTGATAGAGACGCACGTAATAAAAACGTCGGTGGCGAATACATTTGCAAAGTGTGGTAGGAGGTAAGGAATGTCAAGAATAGGTAAAAAACCAATCGAAATTCCTGAAGGTGTAAAAATCACAATTACAGGTAACCACATAGCTGTTGAAGGAAAGTTAGGAAAACTCTCTCATGATCTAGTTGGTGGAATTACGGTTGTTCAAGAAGGAAAAACGTTAATTGTTTCAAGAATAGATGATTCAAGAGAGCAGAAGTCATTACATGGCTTAGGCAGATCTTTAATTCAAAATCTTGTAACAGGTGTAACAACTGGATATGAAAAACAACTTCATGTTATAGGAACCGGTTTCTCAGCCGAAGTAATTGGAATATGGTTAAAACTAAATGTAGGCTTCTCTCATGAAATATATTTAGAAATACCACAAGGTTTAGAAGTTAAAGCTGAACCAATTCCTCGCGGTAAAGGTATGCATCCGGAACATCAAGCTAATGTTTTCGTTAAAGGAATTCATAAGGAAGATGTAGGAAAGTTTTCTGCTGAAATTAGAGAATGTCGTAAACCTGAGAACTATAAAGGTAAAGGTGTACGCTACAGCACAGAGCATGTAATAATCAAAGCTGGAAAGGCTGGAGCATAAGCGGGGTAAAAAATGGTAAAACCAAGTAATATAGTCAGAAATGAAAAAAGAGCTAGACGCAGAAAAGCTATTCGTAAACATATGAGTGGCACTGCTTCAAGACCAAGATTAGTTGTTTTTAGAAGCTTAAATCATATTTATGGACAGATAATTGATGATCTCAAGGGTCACACCTTAGTCTCACTATCAACAAAGTCAAAAGAGGTTCAAGTTGAAGAAGGAACAAAAAGAGTTAATGCTAGTTTCAAAGTCGGTCAATTATTGGGCGAAAAAGCTTTGAGTGCAGGCATTACTAAAGTTTGCTTTGACAGAGCCGGTTACAAATATCACGGTAGAGTGAAAGCCTTCGCAGATGGCGCTCGCAAAGCCGGATTGGAATTATAACGGGAGGATATGTTGAGACCAACTAATAATCAAGATAATGAAGTTCAATTAGTAGAAAAAATTGTTGCAACCAACCGTGTAACCAAAGTAACCAAGGGTGGCAAAAACTTTAGTTTTAGTGCTATCGTTGTTATCGGTGACAAACAAGGTAATGTTGGGGTTGGCAAAGGTAAAGCTATCGAAATTGTTGACGCAATTAGAAAAGCTAAGGATAGAGCTAGTAAATCTATGTTCAGGATTCCTATTACCAACGGAACAATCCCTCATGAAATGTTGGCTAAATTCGGCGCTAGCAAAGTCTTAATGAGACCTGCTTCACCCGGTACCGGTATTATCGCCGGTGGTACAACAAGAGCCATCTTTGAAGCAGCCGGAATTGAAAATATTCTCTGCAAATCAATGGGTTCTAACAAACCGACTAATGTAGTTAAGGCAACCGTAAGTGGTCTTAAGCAACTTAGAACTATTAATGATATTGCAAAACTTAGAAATAAGACCTTTGCTGAATTGACAGGTCAGGAGGCTAGAGATGAAAATTAAGGTAAGCCAAGTTAAAAGTGCGATTGGCAGAAAAGATCATCATAGAAGAATCTTAGCTTCACTTGGATTAGGTAGAATCGGCAAATCAAGAATTCACGACGATAGTCTTGTCGTGTTGGGAATGATTAAAAAAGTTGAATACCTTTTGAAAGTTGAACCTGTTGAAGAAAACTAAGGAGATATGAGATGTTAACTTTACATAATCTTAGTAAACCGGATATTAAAAAGAACAAGAAGAGATTAGGAAAAGGTCAAGCAACCGGTCAAGGTCAAACTGCAGGTAAAGGACACAAGGGACAGAAAGCTCGTTCCGGTGGAAAAGTACCTATCTGGTTTGAAGGTGGCCAGATGCCGATTCAAAGAAGACTCCCAAAAAGAGGCTTTAAGAATATTTTCAAAATCTCACATAGAATTGTTAATTTGAAAGATTTGGTAGATTTAGAAATAGAAGTTTTAGATATAGATGCAATGGAGAGATTAGGCTTACTTCCTAAAAGTGGAAAGAAAGCTAATTATCCTGTAAAAGTCCTAGCTGAACTAGGTGAAATTGGATTTTCAAAAACAATGACTATTAAAGCCAACGCTTTTTCCAAAAAAGCAATCGAATTGATTGAACATAACGGTGGTAAAGCGGAGGTAGTGAAAGTTGTTAAGTAAAATAGCCAACATATTTAGAGTTCCTGATTTAAAGAAAAAAGTATTATTTACTGCTTTTATTCTTGTTTTATATAGATTAGGTAGCTTTATTCCAGTTCCTGGTGTAAACCCAACAGTTTTGGGTCAGATTTTTAGTAATAATAGCGAAGGTATCCTCGGATTAGTCGATCTTTTCGCTGGCGGTAATATGTCTCGAGCATCAGTTTTTGCTCTTGGAATTATGCCATATATTACTGCTTCGATTGTTATTCAGCTACTTGGTAGCGTAGTTCCTTATTTTGAAAAACTCAAAAAAGAAGGAGCAGAAGGACAAAAGAAAGTTACACAATTAACCAGATATGGAACTGTGTTAGTAGCAGGATTGAACTCAATTGGAATATGTGTAATGTTGCTTTCTCAACCCGGGATAGTAACGGTTAACCATGCTTTCTTCTTTGTCTCTACTGTTATCACTTTAATTACCGGTGTGATGATCATCATGTGGTTAGGTGAACAGATTACAGAGAAAGGAATTGGTAATGGTATATCTTTAATAATTTTCGCTGGTATAATCGCTCGCTTACCTAGCGAGATCTATGGACTTTTTCAAAAAGTAGCAGCTAATCCTACTATTGGTAACATCTTTATGATTATCTTCATATTTGTTGCTATAGTTGTTGTAACTGCTGCTGTAATTTTAGTAACTGAAGCAATGAGAAAGATTCCTGTTCAGTATGCAAAACGCGTTATTGGAAGAAAAGTGTATGGCGGTCAGTCAACCTATATTCCTTTAAGAGTTAATACTGCAGGTGTTATCCCTATTATCTTTGCTCAGTCAGTGTTGATGTTCCCGATTACCATAATCAGATTCTTTAATACAGACTCTAATTTTGTAACCAAATGGTTTTCACCGGGAACTGCACTTTACACTGTTCTCTCAATGCTCTTGATTGTTTTCTTTGCTTATTTCTATACTGCCATGGTGATGAACCCGGTAGATATGGCTGATAACATGAAGAAATACGGTGGTTTTATTCCCGGTGTTAAACAAGGGAAAAAGACTGCTGAATATATCAATAGAGTTTTAGTAAGAATTACACTTCCTGGTGCGATTTTCTATGCTATTATTGCTGTGATGCCTGATATTTTATTCCGAATTTTAGGAGTACATTTATCTGTATTAGGCGGAACAAGTATTATCATTGTTGTGGGTGTTGCTTTAGATACTCTACAACAGATTGAATCTCACTTAGTGTCAAGGCACTATGATGGTTTCATGAAACGTGGTAAGCTTAGAGGAAGAGCAGGAAGATGATAAAAATTAAGAAGCAACATGAGATTGAAAAAATGCGCGCAGCAGGTCTGATAATTGGACTACTCTGGAAAGAGATGGAAAAATTAGTTGTTCCCGGAGTTAGTACTTGGGAACTAGACAAATTCGCTGATGAGTTTATTCGTTCTCATGATGCTTACCCTGCATTTAAAGGATATACCGTTCCGAACTTAGCTCCCTTTCCCGGCGCTATTTGTGCTTCGGTTAATTCAGTAATTGTGCATGGTATCCCTTCCAAGAATGTTATTCTTAAAGAGGGCGATATCATAGGTGTCGATGTGGGAACCAGAAAAGCCGGTTATCACGGAGATGCTGCTTACACTTTCACAGTCGGAGAAATCTCTCAAGAGACTCAAAGATTGTTGGATGTTACCCAAGAAGCATTAGAGATTGCTATAAACACTGCAATTGTTGGTAATAGAATAGGTGATATCTCGTATGCAATTGGTAAATTTGTTAAGCAAAATGGTTACTTTTGTGCTGATGATCTCACAGGACACGGTATAGGTAGAGATTTACATGAAGACCCTATGATTCCAAATGTTGGAAGAAAGGGGACTGGATCGTTGATAAAAGAAGGAATGACTATTGCTATTGAGCCAATGGTCAATGTTGGTACTAATAAAGTGATTGAAAGAGGCTGGGAATACTTAGTTAAAGACGGCTCTCTTTCCGCTCATTTCGAGCACACTATTTTAGTAACAGATGGAAAACCAGAAATTTTAACTAAGGTAGGAAGAGAGAATGGCTAAATCAGGTGTTATAGAGGTAGAAGGCGTAGTAAAAGAGTCCTTGCCAAACACGCAATTTAAGGTTGAATTGGAAAATGGGCATGTAATATTAGCTCATAGTTCAGGTAAAATGAGAATGCATTTCATTAGAATTTTACCGGGCGACAAAGTAAAAGTCGAACTTTCACCTTACGATTTGACCAAAGGTAGAATCACTTACCGTTATAAATAGTTATTACAGATAAGGGAGAAAAAATGAAAGTAAGAGCTTCTGTTAAGAAAGTCTGTAAAGATTGCAAAATCATTAAAAGAAATGGTGTTATCCGTGTGATTTGTACAAATCCAAAACACAAACAACGCCAAGGATAAGAACTAAATTAATATAATATATTCCGAAGGAGGAAAGGCTTGGCACATATTGCAGGTGTTGAGATACCTAATAACAAACGAGTTGTTATAGGTTTAACTTATATATATGGCATAGGGAGATCTTTGTCTTCAGAAATCCTCAAGAAGGCTAACATTGATGAAAACATCAAAGTGCAAGATCTTTCAGTAGAACAAGAAAGACTTATTCGTGACCTAATTCAAAGTGAATACGATGTTGAAGGTACCCTAAGAACAAGAATCGCTTTAGATATTAAGCGTTTAATGGAAATTAATTGCTATCGCGGACTCCGTCACAAGAGAGGACTTCCGGTGCATGGGCAGAATACTCAGAATAATGCAAGAACCAGAAAAGGTCCAAAACCTGGTTCAATTAAGAAGAAGAAGAAATAGGAGAACTTATGGCTAAAAAGAAAGTTAAAATTAAGAAAAAAAGAGTTCGCTTAGCATTTGATGAAGGTATTGCTCATGTTCATTCAAGTTTTAATAATACTATTATAACTTTGTCTGATAAAGCAGGTAATGTTCTAACCTGGTCATCAGGTGGAAAAATAGGCAATAAGGGTTCTCGCAAATCAACTCCGTATGCAGCTCAGGTTGCCGCCGGTGAAGTAGCACAAACTGCTCTTGATTTAGGAATCAACAAAGTTAAAGTTATCGTTCGTGGACCAGGTGGGGGAAGAGAAGCTTCTATCCGCTCAATGAACGCTACGGGATTAAAGATATTATCTATTGAAGATGCTACTCCGATCCCTCATAATGGTTGCCGTCCACCAAAAACAAGAAGAATTTAAGGGGGAAGAATGGCACGATATACAGGACCAAAAGCAAAATTAGTCAGAAAGTTTGGTGAGAACATCTTTGGTACACCAAAATATGATAGAATATTAGAAAGAAGAGATTACCCTGCCGGTGATCACGGTAAAGTTTTTAGAAAAAAACTTAGTGATTATGGTGTCCACTTAAGAGAGAAACAAAAACTTAGAAGCACTTACGGTCTTTTAGAAAAGCAATTCTACAACTACTTTGTAAAAGCTTCTAAAAAAGGCGGCGTAACAGGTGATAATTTCTTACAATTACTAGAAAGAAGATTAGATAATGTTGTGTACCGTTTAGGTTTCGCAGTTACCAGAATGCAGTCTCGTCAGTTTGTTAACCACGGACATGTATTTGTTAACGGAAGAAGAGTCAATATTGCCTCTTTCTTATGCAACCCCGGTGATGTTATCGAAATCAAAGAAAGTAGTAGAAGAGGTGCCATGGTTGAGGCTGCAGAAGTAACAAGTGCAACTTCATCTTATTCATGGTTATCAGTTGATAAAGATAATTTCAAAGGTGAATTTTTAGCTATTCCCAATGCTGAAGAAATACCTACTAATGTAGATGTCCGTTTAATTGTTGAGTTCTATTCTAAATAAACTGGAGAGACACATATGATGTTCTTAGAACCGTTGCAGATGCCGGAAAAAGTTGAAGTTGTAGAAAATAGTGATACTTTTGGAAAGTTCGAACTTGGTCCATTGGAACCAGGATTCGGAACTACCATAGGTAACACTCTTAGAAGAGTATTATTAGCCTCAATTCAAGGTGCTGCAATTAAATATGTTAGAATTGAAGGTTTACATCACGAATTTTGCCCTATCCCGGGTACTGATTCCGATTATGTTGATCTCATTCTCAAGTTAAAAGAGTTAGTTCTAAAAATTGATGATATTAATGAAGTTGAATTGATTTTAGAACATAAAGGAAAAGGTGTTGTAACAGCAGCTGAAATTCAAACATCTGCGAAAGTTCAAATTCTAAATCCTGAGTTAGAACTGCTCAATGTTAGTGAGGATGTTGATCTCAGAATTGAATTATGGGCTGCTAATGGAAGAGGATTTGTCCCTTCCGATAAACAGGACATGACAGATAAAGCTATTGGAGTTATCCCAATTGATTCTATTTATTCGCCTATCAGAAAAGTGAACTTTTTTGTCTCTAACCAACGCGTTAAAGAGAAAATGAATTATGATAAACTAACAGTGGAAATCGATACTGATGGTTCTATCAACCCTAAAAACTCACTCTTCTTGGCTGCTAAAATATTGAAAGATCTATATTCTAGCATCTCTCAATTTGAAATCGAACCGGAATATATTGAAGAAGTTCAAATGGATCCTGAATTGGAAAGATTAGAAAAACTCTTCAATATGAATGTTAAAGAACTTGAGCTTACTGTTCGTTCTGCTAACTGCCTGACCGCTGCTAAAATTGAGAAAATAGGTGAATTAGTTGAAAAAAGTGAAAGTGAAATGTTGAAATACCGTAATTTTGGTAAGAAATCCTTAGATGAAATCACAGGGTTACTTGAAACTTATGGTTTGACTCTTGGGATGGATGTTGAATCTATCAACTCCCAAATTCAAGATGCTAAAAACAGAGTAAAAATAAAAGAATAAGGATTCGACCATGAGACATAGAGTTAGAGGAAGAAAATTTGGTTTAGAAAGTGATCACAGAAGTGCTATGATGCACAATCTTATTAAATCACTTATTGAACATGGACGCATCAATACTACCCTCGCTAGAGCTAAAGAGATGCGCTCACTTGCAGAACGCTGTGTTACTTACGGCAAGAAAAACGACCTTCATAATCGTAGACTTGCCTACAAAGTTCTTCAAGATAGAGACTTAGTGAAAAGACTTTTCGACGATATCGCTCCTAATTACACTGAAAGAACAGGTGGTTATACACGCGTTCTGAAAGCTGGTAACCGCAGAGGTGATAATGCCCCAATGGCTATTATCGAATTTGTGGACGGAGTTGGTAGAAAAGAAGTTAAAACTGCTGAATAATAAGTAAATATAGATTAAGGCTACTCAAATTGGGTAGCCTTTCTTTTTTGCCCTGAAACTTTAAAATCCCCTCTTCACAGCAGCTACGGGAACCCTTTACTAAGATTGCGGACTCATGGGATTGCGGACTCACAAGTACGTATTTTACTAGGATTGCGGGCACTTCTTGTTTGGATTGCGGACTCACAAGTCCGTATTTTACTGTGATAGCGGACTCACAAGTCCGTATTCATTTCTACCGTGCTTTCGCAAGGCAGAGAATTCCCATCTCTTCTTCAAAACTCCCTATAGTGAAGGCGGAGTTTTTGTATGCGAAGACTCAGGGGGATTTAGGGGCTTGGATGGAAGAATACGGACTTGTGAGTCCGCAATCCCAGTAAAGCCCCCCCTTTCTTTATCATAAAGACAGCAACTTTCAACTTCCAATTCATTACCACCTAAGTAATTCAATTTGTCACAAACAGAAACAAATAGTAAGAATCTGGTATTTAATGCAACCTAAGATACTATTCTTATGAATTTATTTCTCTGCCTAAGTTACTATTTGTGTGATGTTTACGTACTTGTGCTATTTTAAAGGGCAATATTTAATAAATAGTATTTGACAGCTTTTAGTTGATTCTTTAAACTTGAAAAAATATAAAAATGGAGGAATAGACATGAAAAAGTGCTTAATACTTTTTATGATGATAATAATATCTTCTGTTGCCTTATGGGCAGAATATACAGGAGTTGGAACTTTTGAAAAGATTGATGAAGTGGCTGATATAGAGTCAGGATCATATTATGTTTTTTATGGGATTGATGGTACAGGTACCGGAGCTATGACGAATATCGCTGGTTCTGCCAGCAATACATTAGCAAATACTGATGTAACTCTAGCAGATGGCAATTTTGTTGATCCTGATGCAAGCGTTGTTTGGTTGGTAACAGAAACTGCAACAGGTGAATATACTGTTTATAATGAAGCAGTTAGTAAATATGCTGAAATAACTGTAAGCAACAACAGAGGATGCACACTTAATGCGAATTCAAGTCACACTTATACTGTAAGTGTTCATGCAACATATGGGTTTATATTTTTATGTAGTAGTGGAGCTGGAGTTAATAGACATCTTTCAATCTATTTAGACCAGGATTGGAGATCTTATACTAGTGCAACTATGAAAAAATTACATCTTTATAAACTGACTGGTGGATCCACTACTACCGTTGCAACCCCAACTTTTGATCCTATAGCAGGAACTTATTATCAAACTAAAAATGTAACAATAAGCAGTGCAACTACAGGTGCGACTATCTACTACACAACGAATGGTGATACCCCAACTACAAGTTCGACTCAATATTCAGCAGCTATTAGCATAACTGCAACTACAACCGTAAAAGCATTGGCTGTAAAAGACGGTTATACTCAAGCTACTGCTGAAGCTGCTTATGTTATTACAGATGCTCCAACAGTAACTACAGATTTATTCTTCTCTGAATATATTGAAGGTAGCTCCAACAATAAAGCAATAGAAATTTATAATGGAACAGGTGTAGATGTTGTTCTGACTGATAATTACTCTGTAAAATTAGCATCTAATGCTAATAATTTTGGTACACCATTTAATCTTACCGGAACTTTAGTTAATGGTGAGGTTTTAGTAATTGCTAATTCACAAGCAGATGGAGTAGTTTTAGCTGTTGATCACATTATAAATGGAGCTACCGCATATAATGGTGATGATGCTATTGGTCTATATAAAAATTCTGCTTTGATAGATATAATTGGTGTTGAAGGCTCATATAAAAAGCAAGATGTAGCCGGTGTTACAGCTGCTACAGAAAATCACACCTTAGTCAGAAAATCTACTGTCACCCAAGGAAACACCAATTGGACAGCTTCTGCTGGTACTTCAGCTGAAGATTCAGAATGGATTGTCTATGATGAGGATACTTTTGATTATCTCGGCTTTCATGTATTTACCGGTGGTGATACAAACACCCCTCCTACAATAGCTAATATCGTCCAACTCCCAGAAACAAACATCATTTCTACTTCAGAAATATTAGTAACAGCAGATGTTACTGATAGTGATGGAACTATTTCTGAAGTAAAATTGCATTGGGGAACTTCATCAGAAAGTTTAACAAATACTATCGATATGACTTTAGACAGTGGTGATACTTATTGGGTTGATGAAGAGATTCCTGCCCAACTAAATAATACAACAGTTTATTATCAAATTACAGCTAAAGATAACGATGGTGCTGAAAGCACTTCCGGATTATCGAGCTATACTGTTGCCAATCTTAAGGCAGATTTTACTGCTAATAGAACAATAGTAAGTCTTGGACAAACTGTAACCTTCACATCAACAACTACCGGTGGCGTAAAGCCATATACTGATTATTTATGGGATTTTGGTGATGATACTGAAGACTCTATTGAACTGTCCCCAACTCATAGCTATTCTGCCATAGGAAAATATACTGTTACTTTATATGTCGGAGACACAGCTGAAGACCTTGTTTCTGTTGAAAAAGTAAATTATATCGAAGTAGTTGCAGCATTTATAAATCCAGCAAAAGGCACTCTTTACATTAGTGAAGTGAGTGATGCTCCTACATACACTAATGAATATATCGAGCTTTATAATAATAGTTCTGATGTTTTATCTTTAGACAAAACAAAATTACTCATGCTAAAAGCTGATGGCACTACAGAATCTACATTCAATTTGAATAATCTTAGTTATGATGGGGATAGAGTAATTCTCCCTCATAACTACATCATTATTACTCGAGGCGGAGATAGAGAAACTTTCGAAACAGAATTCGATTCTCCTCTACCAGAAGGTGTTTCTTTCCTTAAAGGTAGCACAGGTATGTATTTTGGTGCAAGTACTGCTCGTAGATGGCAGTTGGTTTTAGATACAGGATCTAAAGAAGTGATAACCATTGATGATACTAAAGATGTTGTTGGTGGCTCCAATAAAACAAGCTACCAAGACTCACCCGGTCATTGGACAACA
>JBAYZI010000045.1:0-18477 GCA_041672585.1 Cloacimonadales bacterium (SeqCode)
GCGCTTCCATTCTGGCTTCCTGGGACAACGGGATATAAACACCCATTTGGTCACCATCAAAGTCAGCATTGAAAGGAGTACACACCATAGGGTGTAGTTGCAGAGATTTACCTTCTGTAAGTACCGGCATAAAAGCTTGAATACCTAATCTATGAAGAGTAGGAGCTCTATTTAGCATTACAGGATAATCTTTAACAACTTCTTCTAAGATTTTCCAGATTTCAGGCTGTTTCTTTTCAACCATCTTCTTAGCAGTCTTAGTCTTTTCAGCTGTACCCATTTTCTCTAATCTTTCAATTATAAATGGCTTGAATAGTTCAACTGCCATCTCTTTTGGTAACCCCATCTCATAAATCTTGAGGTGTGGACCAACAGTAATAACTGAACGACCGGAGTAGTCAACGCGTTTACCGAGTAGGTTCTGACGGAAACGACCTTGCTTACCTTTAAGTTGGTCAGTAAGACTCTTTAAGGCTCTATTTCCTCTACCCTTAACCGGTCTTGCTTTTTTAGAGTTATCTATTAAAGCATCGATAGCTTCCTGAAGCATTCTCTTTTCATTACGGAGAATCACTTCGGGTGCTCGAATTTCGATAAGACCTTTTAATCTATTATTTCTAGTTATAACTCTTCTGTATAAATCATTAAAGTCTGCAGTTGCAAATCTTCCACCATCAAGCGGAACCAACGGCCTTAAAGTAGGAGGAAGTACGGGTAATACTTCAAGAATCATCCATTCCGGTTTGTTGCCGGACTGTCTGAAAGCTTCTACAATTTTAAGACGCTTAATCATCTTTTGCTTACGCATTGTCGATGTTTCCCACTTAATACGGGTTCTTAAATCAGCAGCAATATCATCAAGATTTAAGGCTTGAAGCATCTCTCTGATAGCTTCAGCACCTATTTTAGCAACGAAATTGGTATCGCGTGAAACTTGGTCACGGATATCATAATACTCTTCAGTATCAATAAGTTCGTTTACTACATAATCTTGTTCTCCGGGATCTAAGACAACATAAGACTCATATACCAAGATTTTCTCTAAATTACTAATAGTAAGACCTAAAAGAGTACCGATTTTACTCGGAGCACTCTTAACAAAGGAGATGTGTGCAACCGGGACAGCTAATTCGATATGTCCCATTCTTGTTCTTCTCACACGAGAAGAGGTTACTTCCACACCGCAACGGTCACAAACAGTACCTGAAAATCTTTTTTTCTTATATTTTCCACATGAGCATTCGTAATCTTTTTCAGGTCCGAATATTCTTTCACAGAATAGACCGTCCTTTTCAGGCTTTAGAGTACGATAGTTTAAGGTATCTGGTTTTACAACTTCTCCATAAGACCAACTTCGAATTGCATCCGGGGAAGCAATACGAATACGAACGGCATCATAATTTTCTATCTTTTTTTCTCGTTTAATATTTCTATTCACTGAGAAATCCTCCGTTTCTGTTCCAACGATTTCTACTCATCATTTTTTAAGAACTCTATATCAAATGCAAGAGATTTTAATTCACTAATTAAGACATTAAATGATTCAGGGGTACCGGGTGCAGGTGGGTTCTGTCCGTTTGTGATAGCTTTAAAAGCATTGGTTCTTCCATCTACATCATCAGATTTAATGGTTAACATCTCTTCTAATAGATGAGCTGCACCATAAGCTTCCAAAGCCCAAACTTCCATCTCACCAAGACGCTGTCCGCCATGTTGAGCTTTACCACCAAGAGGTTGCTGAGTAATAAGTGAATATGGACCTGTCGATCTGGCGTGCATTTTATCTGCAACCAAGTGATTCAACTTCATCATATACATTACACCAACAGTAACTCTCTCTTTGAAAGGTTCGCCTGTGTGTCCATCATATAAGACTTGCTTTCCATCTATAGGAAGGTTAGCACTTCTTAATTCAGCTTCAATATCTTCAATTTCGGCACCGTCAAAAATAGGAGTTTCAACACTGAATCCTAATGTTTTCGCTGCCATACCCAAGTGAGTTTCCATGATTTGACCAATATTCATACGAGAAGGAACGCCCAGCGGATTCAATACGATATCTACCGGAGTACCATCACTCATGAATGGCATATCTTCTATTGGGGCTACGATTGAAATAACACCTTTGTTACCATGTCGTCCCGCCATTTTATCACCAACTTGGATTTTTCTCTTCTTGGCAATATAGACCTTAACCATTTTGCGAACACCATAAGGTAGTTCATCACCATGCTTAATTCTATCTCTTGATTTCTTATAGATATTTTCACTCTCTTCCATAGCATCATTGACTTTTAAAGCTACGGTTTTGTAGATTTCTCTATATTTATCAGGATCTGCTACCATTTCGACATCTAAATTAACTCTTGTAAAGTTAATCTTTTCTAAGTCGGAACTGGTTATATTTTTACCGGCAATAATGTAAAATCTGCCGTCTTTGGAATCGACAATATTCTTAGCAACTTGACCAATTAGTAACTCACTAAGCTTATCTTTCTTGAAGAGTTCAATCTTCTTCTTTCTCTCTATATTATCTTTCTTTAGTTTAGCAATTTGAGCCTTATGGTCTTCTTCAAATTCAATGACATCTTCATAGCGTGAGAATACTTTAACATCAAGAACAACACCTTCCATTCCGGGTTTTGCTTTCAATGAACTATTTGTATAATCACCTGCTCTGTCACCAAAAAGTGCACGCATAAGATTCTCTTCAGGAGAAGGATCAATCTCTACAGATTTAGGGGTAATCTTACCCACAATTATATCACCTGCAGTAATCACAGAACCAACTCTGATAATACCGGACTTATCTAAGTTTCTTAAAGAATTTACCGGTACGTTAGGAATATCACTCGCTAACTCCTCTTTACCATTCTTTAAATCTCTAACCAATACTTCCAGTTCTTCAATATAGATTGAGGTGAGGGTATCCTTGCGGGCTACATGCTCACTTAGAATTATCGCATCCTCATAATTGTATCCATACCAAGGCATGAAGGCAACTACCATATTTGTTCCTAGAGCTAATCTATCACCTTCAACCCCAGGACCATCACTAATAGGATCACCTTTTATAACTTTATCCCCGATTTTTACAATCGGTCTTTGATTAATACAGGTATCTTGGTTAGATCTGACATATTTCTTGAGATAGAATCTTTCATTGCTGATTAAATCTATATCATCATCAGATTCAGAATCAGGTTTGATATCAATATATTCAGAAGTTACTTGAGTAACTTCACCATTATATTGAGCTAAGACAACAGCACCGGATTCACGGGCAACTATCTTTTCAATTCCTGTTCCAATAATAGGTGTTTGAGGATTCAATAACGGCACAGATTGTCTCTGCATGTTAGAACCCATCAATGCACGGTTAGCATCATCATGCTCCAAGAAAGGAACAAGTGCTGCAGATACAGATACTACTTGCTGAGGTGAAACATCAATATAATTAATCTTTTGAGGAATTACATTAATATAGTCATCTTTTTCTCTGGCAAACACATATCTATCAGTAATTACTAAATTGTCGTCCATAGTAACATGAGCGGCAATAATATGTTTATCTTCTTGATGTGCATCTAAATAATCAACTTTTTGGGTTATAACACCATTCTCAACTCTGATATATGGAGTTTCTAAGAAACCAAACTCATTGATTCTGGAATAGATAGAAGGAGAACTGAGTAAACCAATACTTGGTCCTTCAGGAGTCTCAATCGGGCATATTCTTCCGTAATGGGAATAATGAATATCACGAACTTCGAATCCGGCTCTATCTCTAGCTAATCCACCTGGTCCCAATGCAGATAATCTTCTCTTATGAGTAAGAGCAGACAATGGATTTGTTTGATCCATGAACTGTGATAGCTGACCTGTTAAGAAGAATGAATCAACCACTGTGATGAGAGCATTACTGTTGATTAAATCATGGACAGTAACTTCATCAGGGTTGGCAATTGCCATTCTCTCTAACACTATTCTGGCTATCATGGAAAGACCGGTTTTATATTGTTCTTCTAATAATTCACCCACTGTCCTAACGCGTCTGTTAGCTAAATGGTCAATATCATCAATAGTTTTTTCATCTTTAAAAATACTGATCATATATTGAATTATTTCAGTAAAATCTCTTTGGGTTAAGACATTAGTGCCGAAATCAGGCTCGAAGTCTAATTTAGCATTAATCTTATGTCTTCCCACACTTCCGAGATTATATCTTTTAGAATTAAAGAACATTCTGTCGATAAGATCTAAAGCATTTTCGATCGGAACTTCATCTTCGCCCGGTCTGACTAAATTATAGATCTTTTGAACAGCTTCTTCTTGATTGCGTGATGGATCTTTTAGCAATGTCTTTTCTAAAATCTTACGATTAAAATCGCAATCTTCAGTAACAACTTTAACCTTAGTAAGACCAAGTTCAGTTAAATCTTTGATCAGATCTTTATCTAACTCGGTATTAGCTTCAGCTAATAAAACACCATCAGCACCAAGAATTTCAGTAGCAGTAAATCTTTTTTCTGCTTTTTTAAGTGAAATTTCTTCTATCTCATAGAAGATTTCTCTCAACACTTTATCGGTTGAGATATATTTACTACTTATGGTATCAACTTCAATGATGCCGTAGCTTAATAATTCTTCTACAATTTCGTTATTTAATTTAGTTTTTGCTTTGACAACTACTTCAGCTTCATGACCTTCACGAATATCATAGATGTCTGAGAAAGCATAGCTATTCTTTGCTTTTAGAGATACATTACCTTTCTCGTCAGAGAGTCTAAGTGTTTCTCTGGCTTCAGGAATCTCGGCATAATTTTCAGGAATATATCCTACAGATCTTAACAGGACCGTTACTGGTAATTTTCTTCTTTTATCTATATTCACATAAATAACATCATGGATGTCGATATGAAATTCTAACCAGCTTCCATTATATGGAATTATTTTCGATGATATTAACATTTTACCGCTCGGGTGCTTTTCTTCAGAAAAGTACACACCTGGTGAGCGTTGTAACTGTGATATAATGACTCTTTCAGCGCCGTTAATTACAAAAGTACCTTGATTTGTAATTAAAGGAATATCACCTAAGAACACTTCTTGTTCCATCATATCTCTCAGAGTTCTTGTCTTATCAATCCTCTTTTGGATTCTTCCTGTTACTCCGAAAGTCTTTAAGGTGTTCAGAATCTGTTTTGCATCTTCAGCTTCATTACAAGAGTTTATTATCCTGTTGGTATCTTCGTTTGAGCTTACTGCTTCCAGTATATTTGTAGCTGAAACTTCATCCCAATTTAGACCTGTGATCAAAAACTGTTTCACGTCATTTGTGTTACTACCTACGCTATCTACGACGATGTCGAAAGTTTCTTCTTCTTCAACTTCATAGACTCTTAATCTTAATTTAATTTTTAAAGGAACTTGGTACGATAAATTTCTTTCAATACATTCATCAATTGAATATTTTTCTTTTAAGATTCGGTATTCTACAAATTCTAATTCATAGTTTTCTTTTTGGTCTGTGATTGGGAATAAATTCTCAAAAACAGCTTGTAATCCAAAATTCTTTCTCTGTTGAGGATGAACATCTTTTTGGATAAAATCTTCAAAAGAATCTACCTGCATGGATAGAAGATTTGGTACTTCTACTTGAGGTATTCCTAACTCAATGAATTTCTTGGATATTCTGGAATAACTTTTGAACTTTTTCAAAAGCCCACTCCTTTATAATGTTCATAGATTAAAGATCGACTATTGTTTTTTTAAACAAAAAAACGAAACCATTTAGCGGTTAAATTTACTTAACAATTCGTTGATTCCGAAACTATGTTTGTAATACATTAAAATAAAATAGGGAAATGAGCCTATAAGACCCATTTCCATCTATAATAGCTTGTAATTTTCTTTATTTGACTTCTACTGTTGCACCAGCATCTTCGAAGGTCTTTCTCATTGCTTCGGCTTCTTCTTTAGAAATGCCCTCTGCAACTTTTTGTGGAGCTGTATCTACCATATCTTTAGCTTCTTTTAAGCCAAGTTTAGTAATTTCTCTGACAGCTTTAATTACATTAATCTTTTTAGCTCCTGCGGCTATAAGAATAACATCAAATTCTGTTTGTTCTTCTACGGCTTCTGCAGGGCCTGCAGCTACAGCAACAGCAGCTGCTGCTGATACACCAAAGATTTCTTCCATTTCTGTAACTAATTCGGATAACTCCATTACACTCATCTCTTTAACGAGATCAATTATTTGCTGTTTTTTATCGGACATGTATTCCTCCATGATTATTATTTTATTATTCAGCTTTTTGAGTGGCAATCGCATCAATTAAGCGTACGAAACTCGATATTGGTGCTTTCATGCTACCAAACATCTTAGCCAACAACACATCTCTAGACGGAATCTTAGAAAGTTTTTCTAGATCTTCCAGTAAATATACAACTCCATCTACAAATCCAGCTTTAAATGTTGGAAAAGGTTTGTCTTCCATAACCTCTCTAACGAATGTTGCCATTTCTCTGGCTGCAGATATTTCATCAGTTTTACAAACAGCTACACCGGTAGGTCCTTTTAAAAAAGAATCTAAACCTGTGATACCTAATTCATTAAGTGCTATTCTAACTAATGTGTTTTTCTGAACAAAATAATCAACATTATTTTTTCTGAATCTTTTGCGAAGCTCATTCACTTCTTCAATATTAATTCCCTTATAATCTACTAAGACTATCGCTTTGGCACTGTCAAGTCGCACTTTTAGCTCTTCTACTAAATTCATTTTATTAGAATTTATCATTTCCCTCTCCTATGATTTAGATTCCACGGCTACACCGGCAACATCAAGTTTTACTCCGGGTCCCATGGTTGAGGTTAATGTCATAGTTTTGATAAAAGTACCTTTTAATGCAGCAGGTCTATCTTTGATAATTGCTGCAATAATGGTTATTAAATTTTCTTTTATTTGTTCTACTTCAAAACTAAGTTTTCCGGCAGGAACATGTATGTTAGAAAATTTATCAACCCTATAAACGACTTTACCGGATTTTGCTTCTCTTACAGCAGTCTCTATATCCATTGTAACGGTTCCAACCTTGGGATTAGGCATAAGACCTCTAGGTCCTAATACTCTACCTAATTTACCGATTTTACCCATTAAGTTTGGAGTAGCGATAACTGTATCGAATTCCATCCAACTATCCTTGGTGATTTTGTCAATGTACTCATCGACACCGACGAATTCTGCACCAGCTGCCTTAGCTTGCTCTGCTTTTTCTCCTTCAGCGAAAACTAGAACTCTCACATCTTTGCCTGTTCCGTGAGGAAGGACAAGTGAGCTTCTAATTTGCTGATCAGCTTTTCTTGGATCAACGCCGAGGTTCATATGAATTTCTACTGTCTCATCAAATTTTGTTACAGGAACACTCTTTAATAAGCTAATAGCAGTAGTAAGATCATATCTACTTAGACGATCAACCTTAGAAAATGCTTCTTTGTAGCGTTTACTTCTCTTCATCCACTATTCTCCTTTGATTATAATCTCCTGCAATGTGAGATATTGTTTATTTTGGTTAGTCAACGACTAACACTCCCATACTCCTTGCAGTCCCAGCGATCATGCGCATAGCAGATTCAAGGGAAAAACTATTCAAATCTTGTGCTTTCAATTCAGCTATTTTTTTGCATTGTTCTTTAGTAATCTTTCCAACTTTATCCTTATTAGGAACAGCTGCACCTTTTGCAAGGTTAGCCTCTTTTTTAATAAGAACAGATGCCGGAGGAGTCTTAATTTCAAATACAAAAGACTTGTTTTTAAACACGCTGATAACAACAGGGAAGATCATTCCGGGTTGGTCAGCTGTCTTAGCATTAAACTGTTTACAAAAATCAGGAATATTAACTCCAGCCTGACCTAATGCAGGTCCCACGGGAGGTGCCGGGGTTGCTTTTCCAGCAGGTAACTGAAGTTTAACGACGTGTGTTACACCTTTCAATTTAGCCATAACTACCTCTTTTCTTTATTAGTCCAAAGTCTTAAGCTCAAAGTAAAACCTAGGACTTTGAACTTGTATTATTTTTTTCTTTCAACCTGTTCTCCGTTTACTTCGACAGGAGTAATCCTACCGAACACAGAAACATTAACAGAAATTCTTCCTGACGATTGATCTACTTTATCAACTATTCCTTCGAAATCAGTAAAAGCTCCACCGACAATTGTTACCATGTCGCCGGGCATGAAATCGAATTCAGTAGTTGAATCATCTCTATCATTAATACCAAGCAGTCTATTAACTTCTTTGTCGTCTAAAGGAATAGGTTTCTTTCCATAGCCTAAGAAGTTAGTAACACCTGAAATTGACTTAACGAAAGCATAAACTTTCGGTTCCATTTCGGCTTGCATTATGATATAGGAGTTAAATATTTTTTTCTCTACTTCAATTTTCTTACCATCTCTGATAACAAAAGTCTTTTGAGTTGGAACCAAGATTTGTCCGATAGAATCTTCTAAATCAGTACCAATTATACTCTTCTCTATAGTCTCTTTTACTCTATTCTCGTGAGATGAGAAAGTGTGTACAACATACCATTGCATAATTACCAGCCCTTATTTAAATAAGGTTTGAGTTATCAATGAATTAAACACTAAATCAACTAACATTAGAAAGATACTTGTAATGACAGTCATTACGAGAACTACAGTCGTGCCTTCTGTAATATCTGGTTTTTTAGGCCATGATATCGTGCCAAGCTCTTGACGAACTTCTTTAAAAAAAACTAATATTTTTTCCATATTTTTTCCGTCTTTCTTTGCAGATTATATAATTTATTAAATGGGCAAAAAGCCAGTAGAATTTTCTTCTACTGACTTAGCCTAATTTTATGGCAGGATAGGCAGGAATCGAACCCGCAACTTCTGGTTTTGGAGACCAGCGCTCTACCAATTGAACTACTATCCTGTGTTACTACTATTATTTATTCTGCTTGTGTGTAGTATGTTTTCTACAAGTTGGACAGAATTTTTTTAATTCCAGTTTACCTGGGTTTGTTCTTCTATTTCTTGTGGTAGTGTAGTTTCTGTTTTTGCATTCAGTACACTCCAGAATTATGATATCTCTCATTATTTACCTTCTTGGTTATTAGGTTACGGCTTATTCTTCTATGTCAGCAATAACACCGGCACCGATAGTTCTTCCACCTTCACGAATAGCGAAGCGTAAACCTTTTTCTAAAGCGATAGGAACAATAAGTTCTGCACCGATAGAAACGTTATCACCAGGCATAACCATTTCAACGCCTTCAGGAAGTTTTAAAGAACCGGTAACGTCTGTAGTTCTAAAATAGAATTGAGGTCTGTAGCCGGTAAAGAATGGTTTAGCTCTTCCACCTTCGTCTTTAGAAAGGATGTATGTTTCGCCGGTGAAGTTTGTGTGTGGCTTAACTGATTTAGGTTTAGCAAGCACCATTCCTCTTTCGACATCTGTCTTTTGGAATCCACGAAGTAAACAACCGATATTATCACCGGCACGAGCTTCGTCCATAATTTTTCTGAACATTTCCACACCGGTACAAGTTGTTTCAACAGTTTCTCTGATACCAACTCTTTCAATTTTATCACCAGTTTTAATCACACCGCGTTCTACACGACCGGTTGCAACTGTTCCACGACCAGGAATTGAGAATACATCTTCCACAGGCATTAAGAATGGTTTGTCCACATCTCTGTCCGGTTCTTTGATGTAAGTATCCAGTGCATCAACTAGCTCTTGAATTTGCGCTTCAGCTTCAGGATCTCCGTTAAGACTCTTAAGAGCTGAACCCATGATAAATGGAACATCGTCAGGGAAACCGTTTTTCTCAAGGATTTCTCTAACTTCCATTTCAACTAATTCAAGAAGTTCGTCATCATCAACAAGGTCGCATTTATTCATAAATACAACTATAGCTGGCACACCAACCTGTCTTGCAAGAAGAATGTGTTCTCTAGTTTGAGGCATTGGGCCGTCAGCAGCACTAACAACAAGGATAGCACCGTCCATCTGAGCAGCACCGGTAATCATATTTTTTACATAGTCAGCGTGACCAGGACAGTCAACGTGAGCATAATGGCGATTAGCAGATTCGTATTCAACGTGTGAAGTTGCGATAGTGATTCCGCGTTCTTTTTCTTCAGGTGCATTATCGATAGAATCGAAAGATCTTACAGTAGCACCAGTTTTCTTACTTAAATATAAAGTTATTGCAGCAGTCAAAGTTGTTTTACCATGGTCAACGTGACCAATAGTTCCAACGTTAACATGAGGTTTTGTTCTTACAAATTTTTGTTTTGCCATGTTTCCTCCCGGATTTAGTTATCGTTCTTAATTTTTCTTGTTTAACATTTAATAAGGATTTTGAATAAACAAAAATACACCGCACTTGTGCGGTCTCTTCCTTAATAAATACTAAGTAAATTCACCTTACTAAATGGACTTTAAGTGATTTTATCTTAGTAATTGTTTCTAATATTATAATTTTCAAGTGGAGCTCATGATCGGATTTGAACCGATGACCTCATCCTTACCAAGGATGCGCTCTACCGACTGAGCTACACGAGCTTCTCAAAAAATGGAGCGGGAAACGGGATTCGAACCCGCGACCCTCAGCTTGGAAGGCTGATGCTCTAGCCAACTGAGCTACTCCCGCAATTTAGCTCTTAAAATTCTTTATCTTATTATAGCAAGCATCCACAAAAAAGAAATGGTGGAGAGAGGAGGATTTGAACCTCCGAAGTCTTCGACGACAGATTTACAGTCTGTTCCCTTTGACCGCTCGGGAACCTCTCCACGAATGGAGCCAACGAAGGGAATCGAACCCCCAACCTGCTGATTACAAATCAGCTGCTCTACCATTGAGCCACGTTGGCATGAATATGTTGCTATAAAAACAATCTCATATTTCTTGTCAAGATGTTTTTTTCACTCTGTGTAATTTTCAAATATCGTACCAAATTCTTAAACAAGCATTAATTTACCTGTTTTAATGTCAAATACTTTTTTGAAAAAATGTTAATTAGCAACAAGTTGACTCTCTTATTCGCTCACTCTTATCTTCATAAAAACAGTGCAAATAGCTAATAATCCAATGATTCTCAGGTATTGATATAGCAAGCGTTAAACTACTGTCAGATCGAGTTTTAATGATTTTAAGATAATAAATATTTATTTTCATTTTCTCTACAATTATTTTGTAAAATATAGTGAAAAGATTCGCTGATACTCTAATAAATAAGGGTAATTATATTTAAATAATAGTAAAAATAGTTATAAAATAATCTTTTTTACTCTGCCAACTATTCCGGAATCTAACATTACCTTGATTCCATGTGGATGGTTTTGAGCATTCGTAAGGATTCTTTTAACAATTCCGGAGGTTAAATTCCCATTTCTCTGGTCTTGCTTCTGCACTACCTCTACTTTGCTTCCTATATTTATATTCACTCTTTTTGTACTGTCCAGACTCATTTTGCTTCCTTCATATCTTGTTATTTCTTATTAGACATTATTAACATAAGGGGGAGATTAGTCAAGTCTTTATAGGTAGCAGGATTGTTTTGCGAAATTGGTTCGGGTTATCAAAGTAGGAGGGACTAAGTAGCAATGATGCATTCAGGGATGAGTGCGTTCCCAGTGAAAGATGGCGAATATTAATTCGCTCCTACAAATTCGTGAAATTCGTTTTAATTCGCGTAAATTCGTGTGAAGGTCTTTTCTTTTAATAATTATTAATTTTCTTTTCCTTCTTAACCGACCTCATGCTAATAACAATGCCATTAAAAGTATGATGAGCTATAATATAAAAGACAGCCGGTAAAGCTGTTAGTTCCGAAAAACTTGATAATCCAATAGTAATAGTAAGCAGTGTATTTTTATGTCCTAAAGTTACCGGTAGGGTGAATTTCATCTGCCTTGATCTGGCAATAATCCAACCTAGCAAATAAAGAAAACCTGCTAAAGCGTAAGTATATAGCACAATTTGAATAAGATTTACTTTGTCTAAAGCTTTGATTTTGTTGGCAGAAGTACCTACGGCGACAACAATCAGGAGCATCTGAATCAATACTTTATAGGAGTCTATTTTGGTGAGTACAAAGTTCTTCAGCTTAATGGTTTTATTAGTGAGAAGAGCCACTATTAGGGGAATAAAGATGATAAACACCACTTTTAGCATGATTGCCTGATAATCAATATTAAGTGTGCTGTTTTTTAAGAAGATTTGTGGTATCATAGCAAAAGCAAGAGGTGATAGTAGATTAAACACTGTAACATTGGCGACTGTGTATTCGAGATCACCTTTGGAAAGTGCTACAATAATGGGTGAAGCCAATGCCGGCGGAGTAATTATTGCCAGCAGAAAGCCTGTTTGTAATTCTGCACCTAACCAAGCTGAAGTGTAATAGACAACCGGAGGTAAAATAACCCAGCAGACTAAAGGGAAAGTGATTAATTCCCATCTAAAGAACTTATCCAGTTTGAATTTCATCCGGACAAATGAACAGTATAAGAGAATCATCAACAGCGGGATCATTGCCGGTTTCAAAATAGAGAAGAAAGGAAAAATAAAGCCAAACGCGACAGCCAACAGGAGAAAAAGTCCTGTCCATTTTTTAATCAATTCTAACATATAATTATTCTACCTAATTATTATACCACCACCAAGAAGCTCATCTTCTTCACTATAAAAAACTGCTGATTGCCCTGGAGTAACCGATTCTATCTTCTCTTCAGGAATCACAATTGCCTCATTTCCTTGCATCACAATATCCCTAATTTTCACAGGTTGAGAATTATATCTAATCTGCACAGTTCCTCTTTTTAGCTTACTGGTATCATCATCTAAGAAGTGAAGCTCATTTATTTTGAACGAAGAAACTTTTAAATCTTCTCTATCAGGAGTAACATAGAGTATATTCTTAATAACATCCAGAGAATGCACATAGAGCGTGATATTAAGCTTGGTTTGAAGTCCTTTACGCTGTCCTATTGTGTAGGCTGTTAAGCCATGATGTTCACCAATTATCTCTCCGTCAAGTAGCTTTATTTTACCCGGTTTAGCAGGCACTATCTGATTCACAAAATCTAAATAGTGATCTTTAATAAAACAGATCTCTTGCGAATCCTTCTTCTCGGCAGCATGTAAATTATTATCAATCGCTATTTTCCTAACTTCATCCTTATCAAGATCATAGAGAGGAAAAAGAGTTTTGGCAAACTGCTCTTTTCGCACCCGCCATAACATATATGTTTGATCTTTAGAATTATCAGCCCGGTAAACATGAGGTCTACCTTCACCTTGAACTAACCTAACATAATGTCCGGTAGCAATATAATCAAAACCATACTCTTTAATTTTATCAAAAAAGACACCCCATTTAATCGTGGGATTGCAAAGTGTGCAAGGATTAGGAGTGTAGCCGCGATTATATTGATCAACAAAGTCATTCAGAACTATTTTACGAAATTCATCCTTAACATTGATCACAATATGCTTGATGCCAAGCTGTTTACAAATCTTGCTCGCATCCTTAGTTGCTGCAATAGCACCCTCTTCAGGTTTATACCCAAACTCTTCATCATCAAATTGAACCATGGTGAAGCCGGTAATATCGTAACCCTGCTCTTTAAGTAAATAGGCAACGACTGAGCTGTCCACTCCCCCACTCATTGCCACAGCTATCTTTTTACTCTTCAATCCTGGCAATGTTAGCTCCTAATTTGGTCAACTTCCCTTCAATATTATCATAGCCACGATCGATATGATAAATACGGGAGACTATTGTTTCGCCTTCGGCAGCTAAACCGGCTAAGACTAAAGCAGCACTGGCACGTAAATCTGTAGCCATAACTTCAGCTCCGCTAAGCTCTTTTACCCCTTCAATTCTGGCTTTACCTTTTTCTTGAGTAATGTTAGCCTGCAATCTATTAAGCTCCGGAACATGCATAAATCTGTCCGGAAAAATAGTATCTTCGACATGGCTTATGCCTTGAGCAAGTGTCATTAAGGTAAGGAATTGGGCTTGTAAATCAGTAGGGAAAGAAGGATAAGGAGCTGTAACAATATCGACAGGAAGAATCTTGTCTATCGGGAAGATAGTCATACTATTTTCAGTAACATCTATTTTGAATCCGGCTTGTTGCAACTTGAGAATCAAGGCTCCGAGATGTTCAGGATAGCAGTTGGAAACAGTGATTTCACTATTAGTAATTGCACCTGCGATTAAGAAAGTACCGGCTTCAATTCTATCCGGCATCATCTCCATTCCTACAGGGAATAGCTCTTTAACACCATCAATTTCTAAAGTAGAAGTACTCTTTCCTTTAATCTTTGCACCCATTTTAACGAGAAAATCTATTAAGCTATCAATTTCCGGTTCCTTAGCACAATTACGCATGATTGTCTTACCTTTGGCTAAAGTAGCTGTCATTAAAATATGACAAGTTGCACCAACGGAAACATTACTAAAGTTGATCTCTGCACCCTTTAATTCATCTGTGGTTGCATAAAGATAACCCTTTTTAGTTTCAAATTTAGCACCCATTTGCTCTAAAGCTGTTAAGTGTAAATCAATAGGTCTGGCTCCGATAGCACAGCCACCAGGGAAAGAAACTTTTGCTTTTTTGAATTTAACTAAGAGAGGTCCTAAAACATAAATAGAAGCACGCATTTGCGAAACTAATTCGTAGGGTGCTTCCGGGAAACAAACATCAGAGGTATCAACTTCCAAACTGCCATCAAAATATTCAATTCTAGCACCTATTACTCTTAATAAATGTGCCATTGTTTTGAGGTCAACCAACCTGGGAACATTGGTTAAGACACTCTTTCCACGAGTTAATAAACATGCTGCCAAGATTGGCAGGATTGCGTTTTTTGCTCCGCTAACTTCTACTGTTCCGACTAACTTTTTGCCACCTTTGATTAAAAACTTTTTCATTTATGCCACCTATTTAGATAATTATCTTCATATTCTCAATTAACTATTCTTTTAATTTAGTGTCAAGAAAAGAAATTCGAACAATTAGCAATTGGCTATTAATAGAAAGATGAAGATCCTTTACACAGAGTTTCACAGAGGTTAAGAGGAGTTTCACAGAGTTTTAAGAGAAAGAATGAAGAATTGGTTTGCTGATTATAAACTGAGACTAAACCCTCTTAAATCCTGAAAGGATGACATTTATCCACAAGGGGTGCAAGCCCCTTGTTAGAGATAAAGATTAAAAATAGCCCTACAGGGGCGACATAGCCAAGAAAAAGAAAGATGAGAGAGATAAAAAGACTTTCACGCGAATTTGCACGAATTAAAACGAATTTCACGAATTAAGAGGTCTCGAATCAGCCTAACTCATGTATAATTTCTTCACTCTTTCTGTGTTTTCAGTGTTTTCAGTGGCTAATTAAGAAGACGCAAAATGTTGCGTCTCTACAGCAGATGGAAGAGGGGAATTAAGAAATCGCGTCTCTACCTACACATTATTATCCGTTCCTTCCCTACTAAATCTCGTATCACTTCTATCTTTCCAAAACCTTCTGCTTTGGCTATTTTACGAATATCCACCGCCTGACCCTCCCCTATCTCAAAAAAGATTGTTCCTTGAGACTTAAGAGAAATCTTGCTTATTTCCAGAATCTTCCGGTAGAAATAAAGTCCGTTTTCAGTTCCCACTAAAGCAAGCTTAGGTTCAAACTTTTGAACTTCACCAGGGAGTTGAGCATACTCGTCATCTGTAACATAAGGTGGATTAGAGACGATTAAATCGAACTTTCCAAGCTCAGCGGAGTAAATATCAGCTTCCATAAAGTTAATTTCCACATTATTAAGCTTGGCATTAGCTTGTGCTATGTCCAGAGCTTGCGGGGAGATATCAACAGCTACAACTTCTGAATCAGGAAATAGCTTCTTCAAAGAAATAGCAATAGCTCCAGAACCTGTGCCAATATCTAAAATCCTTGGGGGATTCATTATTTTGTGCTGAATAGTTTCAATTAAGAACTCTGTTTCAGGACGAGGAATTAGTACATCCGGGGTAACATTAATTCGATAACCATAGAATTCGGTATAACCAAAAATGTATTGGAGAGGTTCGTGTTTTGCTCTTCTCGCTATCCACTGCAGAGCCTGCTTTTCTTGAGCTGAAGTGATTTCCTGCTGATAATAGAGAGGTAAGGAAAGTCTTTTGAGCCCTACCACCTCTTCTATTATTAAACCTGCATTTAATCTAGGATTTTCCAGCTTGGCTGTAGCAAATATTTCTTCGGCATGTTGCAAGATTTCTTTTATATTCATTTGTTATATCCTAAATAGGTTTACTGTTTTTCTATTAATCCCCTACAGGGATAGGTCGATTTTTGGCATCTGTACCTGTGGTTAATTCTTGAAATACAAGAATTCAACACACAGGCTAAACTATTGATCCCCAAGGGGATTTAAGACCACACCCCGCCGAAATTCGGCATCCACCTTCACTAAAAGCTTCGGAGGATAAGTTCCCTCTTGAGGCTTCGCTAATACATTCTACATAGCTTTACAAGCGGAGTAGAAAACTATGCCCTCACACGCCAGAGACTTAGCTTCGCTAAGAAAGAGGGGATTTAAGAGGGTCTCGCAACCGATTAAACAATTAAACGAATCAACAATTCAACATGCATTTAATTCCTGTTAATTAGCTTTTTATGTCTGCTGAATTTTTAGCAATATTATCTAAACTATTAGAAATTCTCTCATAATTATAATTGGAAGGGTCTTGGAAGACTCTTAATCCAAATTCTGGAGCTACAGCAAAGAGATGATCAAAAATGTCAGCCTGAATACCTTCATAATTCACCCAAGCAGTATCATTAGTGAATACATAAATTTCGATGGGAACACCGACTTTGTCAGACTGTAACTGTCTAATCAGAAAAGTTAGTTCTTTATGAACCTTAGGATGATGTCTTAAATAACTGGTAATATAAGCTCTGAAAGTACCAAGATTAGTCATTCTTCTGCCATTCACAATCACCGAATCATCAATATTGTTAACCTCATTATATTCGGCTAATTCTTCTTGCTTACTTAATATATAATCTTTCAAATAATGAATCTTTTCAAATTTAGCAATCATTTCATCATCTAAAAACTTCACGCTACTTATATCAATGATAATCGTCCGCTTAATTCTTCTACCACCGGATTCTTGCATTCCTCGCCAATTCTTAAAAGAGTCGTTTATCAGCTTAAAAGAAGGAATATTGGTGATAGTTTTATCCCAATTCTGAATACTGACATTGTAGAGAGAAATATCTATAACATCACCATCGGCGCCAAATTTTGGAACTTCTAACCAGTCACCAATCCTAATAATATCACTGGTTGAGATTCTGACACTGGCAACGAAGGAGAGAATTGTATCTTGGAAAATCAAGAGTAACACCGCCGTCATAGCACCTAGACCACTGATTAAGACCCACGGATTTGTGTTTATAAAAATAGAAACCGCAACAATGAATCCTATAATATATAGTATTATCATGAGAATTTGTGTAAAACCCTTGATCGATTTTCCTTCTGCAATTTCCATGGTGTTGTAGATATCACTAAAGAAATCCATTAAGTTTCCTAGAAACCTGAGAATTACAAAAATAATTACAACTGCAACTAACTTCCCGATAAGAGTACCGGATTTTTCTAAAGCCGATGCAGATTGATAGATAAAAATTAGTCCCGGTAGTGGTACCAGACTTGCCAGCACTTTGCGTTTAATTAAATAATCGTCCCAAGTAGCTTTACTCTTAACGATAAGTTTGTGGACTAATTTCAATACTAGCTTACTAATCATGCAGATAACACCTGCAATAACTAAGATTATTATAGCTCTGAGCATGCCCGGTACTAATGAGTTTTCCGGTAATAATCCTGCAATATATTCAATCATAATTTATACCTCAATTTTGTTTTTATATTTGATTAATAGCCTTATATAAGGGGGATTAGATGTCAAGATAATAATTAGCAATGAGCGATTAAGAGACCTATCCACGGATTACACGAATTACACAAAGAAGAAAAAGAAAGAAAGAAGAGAAAGAATGAAGAATTGATGATTATAAACTGAGACCAAACCTCTTAAATCCCAAAGGGATGGTATATATCAGCAAGGGGAGCGGGGAATTAAAAGGTTCCGTACCCATCTTAATTCGTGCAAATTCGTCTTAATTCGTGTAAATTCGTGTGAAAAGTTTTTGTCTTCCACTCTCTCCCTCTCTCCCTCATTTATTCCCCTCTTATCGTCAGATTTTTATTGACATAAAAGCAGTACTATTAATAGGGTATGTTGAGGTATTGATTATGAAACAAAGTAATATTAGAAATTTCTGTATAATAGCCCATATCGATCATGGTAAATCAACTTTAGCAGATCGTTTATTGGAAGAAACAAATACAATAGATAGAAGTAAGA
>JBAYZI010000046.1:0-18393 GCA_041672585.1 Cloacimonadales bacterium (SeqCode)
CGTTATAGCTATGAGGAAGCCACTATAGCTTTTGCTATTATTGGGATTACTGGCAGTTCAAAATTAAGAAAAAAGCGGAAAATATTCCGCCCTTACAATAAGATTCCGTCCTAAATAATTAGACTGCTTTTCAATTATTTATTTCAATCTATGTCGCCCCTTGGGTCTTCGCTAAAAGCTACGCCTTCACAGGTCGGGACTTAAGAGGATCCGAATAAACTATAATTCCCAAAGGGGATTCAAGAGGCATCACAACCTACATCAATCAATTAAACGATTAAACAAATCAACAATTCAACATGCAATTAATTCGTGCTAATTCGTCTTAATTCGCGTTAATTCGTGTGAAAGTCTTCTTTCATATTAACTATTCAATATTAATTATCAAGAAATTCATTGCACTTTTTTCCCCACAATTAAAATTGACATTTAGATTTAATCACGAGGTAGTAATGAAAAAACAAATTATAGAGATATTACATAAAGAGTTAGCTGAACTGTTAGATTTAGCAGAGATTCAAAAGTTGTTAGAAACCCCGCCTAATGATGAGTTAGGTGATTTTGCTTTACCCTGTTTTGTGTTAGCCAAGAAGCTACGGAGAAGTCCGAAACAGATTGCCGAAGAGCTTGCTTCAAAGTTGGAAGCGAGAGAAGAGTTTGCTAAATTAGAAGCGAATTCCGGTTATCTCAACATCTTTTTAGATAGAAAATGGATTGTCGAGCAAGTATTATCTGCTTCTTTAAAGCCTGGTTTTGGCAAAGGAACAGAACGCTCTAAGACAGTTGTTGAATATTGTTCACCTAATACCAATAAACCATTGCATCTGGGGCATTTAAGAAATATGGCAATAGGGGAGAGCATCTCACGGATTTTGAAATATGCCGGACATGATGTTTTGAAAACCTGTATCTACAATGATCGTGGCGTGCATATTTGCAAGTCGATGTTGTCTTATCAAGATTTTGGTAATGGCACAACTCCGGAAGAGGAATCTATGAAGTCTGATCACTTTGTGGGAGAGTATTATGTGAAGTTTGCTCAGCAAGCTAAATTAGATCCTGAATATGATGCCAAAGCCTTAGCCTTGTTAGAAAAGTGGGAAGCCGGAGATAAAGAGATTTATGCTTTATGGGAAAAGATGAATGGCTGGGCATTTGCCGGTTTTGCCGAGACTTTTAAACTATTTGGCACAGGTTTTGATAAAGAGTACTATGAAAGCAAGATCTTCAGAAATGGCAAAGAGATTGTCTTAGATGGCTTAGAACGCGGTATTTTCCAACAGCGGGAAGATGGCACTGTGATTGTGGATTTAGAAGAGTTTGGCTTAGGTGAGAAAGTTCTCTTAAGAGCAAATGGCACTTCAGTTTATATTGTGCAAGATATTTACTTAGCCTATTTAAAGAATCAAGATTTTAACTATGATAAATCAATTTATGTCGTGGGAAACGAACAAGAATACCACTTCAATGTGTTAAAAAAGATTCTCCAAATATGTGGTGCATCTTACGCTGATGGCATCGAACATCTCTCTTATGGCATGGTCGAGCTTCCTGAAGGCAAGATGAAATCACGGGAAGGAACCGTGGTTGATGCTGATGATTTAATTCTCAATACTGCCGGGTTAGCAGCAGACGAAATCTCTAAGCGTTATCCTGAGTTGGGAAGTACTGAAGTTACCCATCGAAGTTTAGTCATCTCCTTAGCAGCCATTAAATACCAACTTTTAAAAACAGAAACAAGTAGAAATATGATCTTCAATCCTAAAGAAGCAATTCGCTTTGAAGGAGATACAGGTCCTTACCTACTTTATAGTTATGCCAGGGCTTCTTCTATTTTGAGAAAAGCTGAGATAGAGTTGAATCTCGATGCTTGGGATGCCAATGATAGCGAACTTAAATTAATAAAAAAGATTGCTGAATTTACCGGAATAGAAGAAGATTCTTCCCGTAAATTACTGCCTTCATTAATGGCTAGCTATGCTTATGATCTCTGTCAAACCTTTAATCAGTTCTTCCATGAATGCCCTGTGCTTAGAAGTGAAAACGCCGGACAGCGTTTGGCTTTAGTTACTTCGTTTAGACAGACTATTGGGCAGGTACTGGATTTATTGGGGATTGAGAAACTGGAAGAAATGTAGGAGATCAATTAGCAATTAGCAATTAGCAATGAGCAATTGGAAGAAGATTTAGCCACGGATAACACGGATAACACGTATAGCACGGATTAAGGTGGATACGGAGGCTCTTCATTCCCCTCTTCCCTTGCGGAGCAAGGTTTCTGGAGAGGGGTGACAGCTATGCTGACGGGGTGTGGTCTTAGATTTAGGTGCTTAATTAAACACAAAAAGGTTAAAAACAATGTCATTAAACTGGGAAGAATACGCGTTCTTATTTGATTGGGAGCTAAACGCAATTAGTTCTCATCAAGCTCAAGATTACAAAGCGTGGTTGAAATTAAGCCAGCTTTATGGTGGTAAGATTTTAGAACTTGGCTGTGGTTCCGGTAGAATTGCATCTAAGTTAATGAGTCAAAGCATTAATATTACAGCTCTTGACAGCTCTAAATTCTTGATTAATAAGCTAAGAAAAGAGCATCCAGACTTCCCTGCAGAAAAGGTAATTCTGGGCGATATGCTCACTTATAAGTTTCCCGAAAAGTATGATTTTGTCTTTTATAGTTACTCAACCTGGCAATATTTGTTAAGTTTGGAAGAACAAATACAAGCTCTGCACCATATTCATAAATACATAAATAATGGTGGTAAAATAGCCTTTGACATCTGTCCTTACACTTGTGATTTACCGCTTGAACAAGCAAAAACGCTGCTGTATAAGAAGTATAATAAAGAGTTAGGGAAAGATGTTTCTATGTACACTTCACATCGGGTTGATAGAATCTCTCAAATTACCACCTGGGAAGACAGCTATGTTTTGGAAGATAAAAAAGGTGGTCGCGATGTGCTTCATCATACTCTTTCTTTAAAAGGAAACAGAGGTGATTTTTTAGAGCTTTTACTCTTACATTGCGGTTTTAGATTAATTGACGCGTATGGGGATTTTGCTTTAAATGGAGTAACTCCCGAGTCTGATAACATCATTTATGTTGCGGAGAAAGTGTAATAGGAAAATAGTCCTTGACGAGATTCAGTGCCAAGTGTATTATTTACAATTAAATAATATAAAACTGAGGGAATATGAGAAAGTACTTTTTTGTTCTGATCTTGCTTTTCACTATGTCTGAATTAATTGCTCTTTCCAGTGCTGTTGAAAGTGGATATAAGGTCTTTACTCAAGAAGAAATTAAGTTTCACGTAGGCGAAATGCCTATGATTAGTGAGAGCAGACCTGATACTGATTTGTTACCAAAACAGAATTGGAAGAGCTTAGAGGAGTACCGAAATACAAATATTATTGAAACTACTAAGATTTGGTTCAAAATAGATCTTTCAGGAGTTTTAATTCCCTTCAATGCTATCTACTTTAATTCAGTGAAAAACAATCTCAAAGTCTTTTATCCTACACAGATTTTTCCCACCAAAGAAAATCAAGCAAAAATAACTAATTTCGATGTTGGTGATGTGATTAACAAGCAAATTATTAGTTTATTTGAAAACAAAGAGTATGCTTTCTTTCATTCTAATGATCTCTATTTCTCTATCGAAGCTGATAGTCAAACAACACTCTTTAAGATGTTTCCCATCTTAATTGGCAGTGAAGAGAATATAAAGAAGTATATTTTGGAACAGGAAGTTAAGAAAACACACTCACACTATTTTACCTTTTTCATTGGCAATTTTATGTTGTTTGCCGGGTTTATCTCTCTCTTAATCTTTGTTTTAACCATCAAACGACTAAATATTAACTTGCTTCTGTTCGCTATTTTAATGGCTTCTGCAGGATTGCTCTATTGGTTATTATCCCCTTTATCCCTCTTGTTTTCTAACTTTTCTCATACACGAATGCTGAATATTATTTGCAGTTACCATGCAATATGGATCGTCTTTGGGATTCTCATGGCTTCATTTCTCAAGAAAAAATGTTTATTGTCAGCATCTTTCTTGATGTTGTTAAGTTTGTTCTTTACTCTTGTTTTCCCTAATTATATATCAATCATCAGATATGTCAATGTTTCCGTTTTGGCCCTGTTTAACCTGAGTGTTATTTACCAATTACAAAAGAGTAAATTAGAATTGCTTTCTATAAAATCGTTTTTTACTGTCGCAGCCATAATAAATATCTTCTTTCTGATTTCCCCTCTTTTCGTTCCGGTGATAACCACTAAAACCATGTTTGGTCCTGCCGGGATTGGACTTGTTACCTGGATTATTGCTTTTGGGTATTATACCTATAAACACTATAATATGACAATCAATGAGCTTCAGTTGGAAAAGATAAAGAATTTAGAGCTTACCGAATCCAATTTAGAAGCGCAACTTGCTAGCTTGAAAAAACAATTAGATCCCCACTTTCTCTTTAACAGTCTTGGTACTTTAATCGCTCTGATTGAAACAGATAAAGATGCTGCAGTCGAATATATTCAAGATTTTTCTGATGTTTATCGTTATATCTTAGAAACTAAAGATAATGATTTTGTTACTGTAGGGCAAGAACTAACCTTCTGTAATGCTTTTCTCTCGCTCTTAAAAAAACGCTTTAGAAATAGCATTAATACAATCTTCTCCATTGATGATGATGCTTTGACAAAATTGGTGCCACCCTTGAGCATTCAAATGTTGTTGGAAAATGCTATGAAACATAATATTGCGACCGAAGAGATACCTCTCCAAATAAAGATTTATACCCAAGAAAACTATTTAGTTGTGGAAAATAACTTACAAATCAAGAAGCATAGCCAAATGAGCTCTAAAGTAGGACTTAAAAACCTTAACCAAAGATTATACTTATTGAAGAAAATTAATATTGTGGTTATGGAAAATGAGACTGTTTTCATTGCTAAAATCCCACTAATTGAAAAGAATTAAATGAATATTTTGATTATTGAAGATGAATATTTAACTGCAGAGAGGATTAAGAAAATCATTGAGGAAATTAGTAGTGAATTTCGGGTGATTGAGATTATTAGATCAGTGAAACAGGGGAAAGCATGGTTTAAAGATAACCCGGAACCTGACTTAATCTTTAGCGACATAGAATTAGGTGATGGGAAATGTTTCGAGATATTTGCTGAACACCAACCGCAAGCACCGATTATCTTTCTGACTGCTTACAAAGAATATGCTATGCATGCTTTTAAACTTAACAGTATCGATTATCTGCTAAAACCGATTAGGAAAAGCGATGTTATTAAAAGTATTGATAAGCTTAAATCTCTGATAATTAATAATTTGAATAATCCCCTCATTAAACTGAATGCGGATTATAGTGCTAATTCTCAGGTTGATGAACTGCGTTTTCTCATCAAGCAAGGTGTGAATTTAATACCTATTACAGCTTCTGATATTATTCTCTTCTATGCTGACTCAAATCTAACTTATATTATAACGAAGGATAACTCTAAATATATTATCGATAGCTCTTTAGAATATTTGGAAACTATTTTGGATCCTAAGCACTATTTTAGGATTTCACGCGGACTCATAATTGCCGATTATGGAGTGGTCAAAATTAAAACTTACGAACTTAAAAAAGTGAAAATTGAGTTGATTGTGGATATTCCACTTGATCTTGTGGTTAGTAGAAGAAAGGTGAGTGCTTTTAAAACATGGCTGGAAAAGACAATTAGCAATTAGCAATGAGCAATTAGCAATTGAAGAAAAAGAAGAAAGAGTTTTAGCCACGAATGAACACAAATGAACACGAATGAAAAGAAAGAAGATCAATTAGCAATTAGCAATGAGCAATGAGCAAGTAAGATCAATTAGCAATTAGCAATTAGCAATTGGAAGATATGTAAGGGCGAAACATCTTTCGCCCTCCTTTTACTCGAATTAAATGCATAGAACACAGATAACGCAGATTAGACAGATTAAGACAGATAAGAACGAGTAAGATGGATATGAAAGATAAGGATTGATAAGAGTCCTCTTAATCCGTGAAAATCCGTTGCTAAAAAGAGGGCGAATAATGATTCGCCCCTACAAAACTCTGTGAAACTATCCTTTCAAAGTCCCCTTTAGAGGATTTAGGGGTTTTTCTCTTCAATTGCTAATTGCTCATTGCTAATTGCTAATTTTTCACTGCCAAGTGAAAATAATATTAGCTTATTGACAAAATATTAACTAAATATTTTAATGATTAAAAGAATAAATTGAGGTAAAAATGAATAAAATGTTGATTGATGGTAATACTCTTACCTTAGAACATGTTTGGGATGTAGCTCATAACAAGACACAAATAGCTCTCACTGAAGAGAGTAGAAATAAAGTAATCAAGTGCCGTACTTATGTGGATAAAATCATTGCAGAAGGTCGAATCGTTTATGGATTAACAACAGGTTTTGGTAAATTCAGTACCATTACAATTGCTCCGGAAGATATTGCTGAGTTGCAAGAAAACTTGATTCTCAGTCATGCTACCGGTGTTGGTAACTTCTTTTCTATCCCTGAAGCCAGAGCAATTATGTTATTAAGAATTTGCGTTCTTGCTAAGGGTTATTCAGGTATCAGATTATCTACCTTAGAAACTTTAATCGAAATGCTTAATAAAGATGTTATTCCTTGTATTCCGGAAAAAGGTTCAGTCGGCGCCAGTGGTGATTTAGCTCCGCTTTCTCATCTTGCTTTAGTTCTTCTCGGAAAAGGTGAAGCTTTCTATCAAGGTGAAGAGATAAGTGGTGAAGAAGCTATGAAAAGAGCCGGTATTACTCCTGTAAAACTTGTTGCTAAGGAAGGACTTGCTCTTAATAACGGGACTCAAGTTATGACTGCTGTTGGTGCTTTAGCTTACATAAGAGCAATTAATCTTTGCAAAACTGCTGACATTGCCCACAGTATCTCTTTAGATGCTTATCTTGGCACTACTGACGCGTTTAATCCTTTAATACATCAAGTGAGACCACACGCAGGACAACTCGCTTCTGCCGACAATATTTTGCGTCTGATTGAAGGAAGTAAACTTAGAGCTTCTCATAAAGGTTGTGCTAATGTGCAAGATCCTTATAGTATGAGATGTGGTGGCCAGGTTCACGGTGCAGTAAGAGAAGCTTTAGCTTATGTTAAAAGAATCCTCGATGTGGAAATAAATTCAGCAACTGATAATCCTTTAATCTTCCCTGATGAAGATAAGGTAATCTCCGGTGGTAACTTTCATGGTGAACCCGTAGCGATAGCCTTAGATACTTTGGGCATTGCTGTTTCCGAAATTGCCAATATCTCAGAAAGAAGAATGGAACAACTCTTTAACCCTGCCCAATCACGTGGACTCAAAGCTTTCTTAGCTCCGCGTCCCGGTATTGATTCAGGCTTCATGATTGCTCAATTAACTGCTGCAGCTTTAGTTTCCGAGAATAAAGTTCTCGCTCACCCTGCATCAGTAGATTCTATTCCTACTTCAGCTCTACAAGAAGATCACGTCTCTATGGGAACTATTAGTGCTGTGAAAGCAAGAACTATTATAGATAACTGTGAACATGTTATCTCTATTGAATTAATGGCAGGTTGCCAAGCTTTAGATGATAGGAAAATCCCTAGTTCAGAACCGATTGAAGCTGTGAAAGCAGAGATAAGATCTTTCGTTCCTTATATTGACAAAGATAGAATTATCTACCCTGACATGAGAAAGATGAAAGAGTTTGTTGCTTCTTTCAAACCAATCGAAGTAGTATCTAAATTCTTAACATTAAACTAAAATATCATAAAATATACGGTTGGGGATTAACTTTTCTCAACCGTATTCACTACTAAAAGAGAACAGCCTTCTCTATGGAGATTAGATGAGAAAATCCTTCTTACTGCTATTAATCTTAGCAATCGGCATGCTTATTGGTAGTTGTGCTTATTATAACACTTTCTATAATGCTGAAAAGCTCTTTGCTCAAGCTGATGCACGCAAATTAGAGATAACAGGAAGAGCAAGCAGAACAGCTCAACAAGAGTATAATGATGTAATTAAGAAGTGCACTTCTCTTTTAGAATTTTACCCCAACAGTAAATATGTAGATGCTGCAATTTACCTAATGGCTCAAAGTTTTTATAAGAAAGGTGGTAGCACAACTCAAGTTTTTGAACAGTGCGATAAGATAATTCTCTACTTTCCCAATAGTGAATTTTATACAGATGCTGTCATTTTAAAAGCCCAAACTCTCAGAGATTTGAGAAAAGTAAGTGAATCTTACTCACTTTTAGATGAACAGATTATCAGTCCTAAAAGTCGTGATGACAAAGCTAAATCGCTGTTACGAATTGCTGAATTCTATACAGAAGATGATAGATTTGAGAGAGCCAGATTTTATCTTAATACAATTATTAACGAACATAGAGATACTCCTGAATTCAAACAGGCTGCCTACTTTATTGCTCTAAATTATTATGCTGAAGAAGATTATCCACAAGTGATTAACTCCATGGATAAGTTTCTCAAAATTAAAAGTGATAGAGAAACAAAGTATGAAGCTCGTTATTATATTGCTCTTAGTAATTTTGAATTAGGTAATTATAACACTGCTCTCAGACAGATCAGGAAGCTAAAAGATGATGAATATCGTAAAGATAAAAAGAGTAAGATTACTATTTTAGAAGGTAAAATCTTACTGGCAAGTGGCGAAGAAGAAGATGGTATTGAAACACTTAATGAGCTTATCTCCGGTAACCAAAGAGGAGAATTTAGTGCTGAAACAAACTACATCCTGGGTAACTATTATCTCTCCTACACTGATAGTCTTAGTCTGGCTATTAAGCATTTTAATAATGTTAAGACTGCTGATGCCAACTCTGTGTTTGTAGAAAGTTCGGTTGCTAAAAGTTCTGTTGCCAGTCAAATACAGCTTTTCCGTGAGAATAACAATCTGGAACCGCAGCAACTAATTAATGAACAATTTAAATTAGCTGAGTATTATATCGATATTATGGCTCTACCTGATTCTGCCTTAGTGGTTTACGATAATATTATCAAACAGAAACCCATGTTTAGTGCAAGGCGAGATACCATTTCCCTTAAAAATGACTCTTTACTTGTTGCCATAGCGAATTTAGACACACTAACTGCTTCTCTCGCTCAGCAAGTAGATAGTTTGCGTATTTTGGTAACGAATACTAATACGCTGGAAGATACCCTGATTGTGGCTGATTCTTTGAAGTTGGTAGATAAAAATGGAGAAAGAATGTTGGTTCTCCAAACAGAATTAGATACCTTAACCAGTGAATTAGATAGCTTAAGAAGAGATTCTCAGACTCTACAAACTAAAATTGACAATATCGATAATCTACTTGTTTCCTACGATAAAGAGTTCATTCCCTTTGCTTATTTCATCAAGGTTTATCTCTATACTAATGTCTTAGATGAACCGGGGTTGGCACAAGAGATTTTGGAGTATTTGCAAGCCAATTATCCGGAATCAAAATACACTTATACGATTGAGAACTATCTTGATAAGGGATATCTCAAATTAACTACGCAAGCTAAAGAGATCTCCTTGGCTCTCTATGAAGATGCCACAATGAGTCTAAATAACAACCCGGATACCACTATTGTCCTTCTTGAATCTATTGTTGATACCTTAGATGTTCAAGAGGCGATCAAGGCTAAAATGGCTCTCGGATATCTTTATTATGCTAAAGACGACACTCTCTCTGCCAGAACTTATTTCGCAGATTGTGTAGCAAATCATGAGCTTTCTAAAGAGCAAGCTGCCTGGGTCTCTATATTCTTTGCTGACAATAAGATAATTAAGTTAGACTCATTAAAATTCTCTATTGAAAAAGATGAGACTGAAACTGCTAAAGATAGTCTTGACGCAAACCCTGAGATTAAAGATGACAAAGATGAAGAAATAGAAAAAGTAGAAGATATTAAAGAGAAAGTTGATGAAGAAATATTAGAGGATGATAAGCCTATTTCAAGTCCTAAACATCGTCGGGATACTGATGATTTTGAGATAAAGGAAGAAGACGAAAAGATATGAGTTCAACACCTACTACTCTTCTCTCTTTTAGAATGAATATCTTTGTTAAGCTATTGCTTATCATCATGTTCATCGTGGTTCTTAATGCTGAATCCCTTTTTATAGCCGGTTTAGCTTTTGTTGGTGTTTTAGGCTTTCTTCTCCGCGGTTCTATCAGAAATAGTTGGATGAAATTAGCTGCCAAATTAGCCATTGTTTTAGTTCTCTTTATTATCTTAGATCTCATCTTTAAAAGCGATATAGAAGCTACGTTGATGTTGGTAGGAAGGCTTTTATGTTACACTGTCCTTTTAGTTTGGCTGAAAGAAACAACTACTATCGACTCTTATTTATCCGATGTTTTCTCTTCTGTTTTTGCTTTTGGCAACAACCTGATAGCACGCAAACTTGATTCCTTCTTTCACTATCTTAACTTTTATGTAATTGCCACTATTAGTTTAGTCGGGAAATTCGTGGAAGTTTATGAAGAGCTACTGCCTAAAAAAACAGCTTTTATGACTCTATTTATGCAAGTCTTTGTTACTACTCTCTTACAAGTTCCCGTGGTGAAAGCAGAAACTAATAATAAGTTAGCGGTAATTAATTATCGAACTTTTGATTGGAAAGCTAATCTTTTTCCTCTTTTTATTATTACTCTTTTAGCTGTTTTATATTGGACTAACTGTGAGGAACTGTGCAGAAGTTTCTTATTAAAATAGCCTATGACGGCTCTTGTTATCATGGCTGGCAAAATCAACCTAACGGCATTTCAGTACAAGAAGTAATTGAAGCTTCTCTTAGCAAAATAGCCAAGACTAAAATCGCTATTGTCGGATCGGGGCGAACAGATACAGGTGTGCATGCTCTGGCTCAATATGCTCATTTCTACTTTCCTGTTAAGATGTCTGCCCTGCAAATGAGATTAGCACTGCGGACTAAGCTTCCTGATTCTATTAGAGTTATCGGTGCTTATTTAATCGAAGATGAACTGCATGCCCGCTTTACGGCTTCTCAAAGAAAGTATAAATATGTTCTCACGAAAGCTAAGAGTCCTTTTAACAGACTCTACAAAAGCTTTGTTCCTTATATGAAGTTAGATGTGGCTAAAATGAGAGAGGTTGCTCCCTATTTATTAGGCGAACATGACTTTGCTTCTTTCTGTAAACCTAATCCCGATATTCCTAATACAGTTTGCAACCTTACCCAATTCGAGATTATAGAAGAGGGCAATGATATTATCTTCTATATTAGTGCTAACCGTTTTCTCCACAATATGGTAAGAAGATTGGTAGGGACACTTATCTCTTTTTCTCACCATAATTATGACAACTCTCTTATTATTGATTTGATAAATGCCAAAGTTGGGAATCAAAATATCATGTTTACTTCTCCACCTAACGGACTCTATCTTTATGAAGTGGAATATCCTAACTTTGAAAAACTGGTAATTGACTATTCACTTGAGGAGGTTTAAGATGTCAGATATGAAATTTATGATGAGTATTGCTGCTTCGGATAACTCCGGAGGAGCAGGGATCCAACAAGATTTAAAAGTTGCTGAACGACTTGGTTTTTGGGGATTATCTACCCTAACCGGAGTAACCGTTCAAGACTTCGCTGGCTTAGACCTAATTTATCCCTTGGAGCTAGATGTAATTAAACAGCAATTCATCAAGAATGTTACCACTTTCCCGGTGGCTGCTATCAAGATTGGGGCGTTATGCTCTGTGGAAATTGCTAATCTGATTGCAGAGTTGTTACACGAGTATTATCGTGGGATTATAGTAATTGACCCTGTTTTAGCTCCTACGAAAGGTAAAGAGTTTATCTCTGCCGACGATATTAAAGTTTATCAACAGCTACTTAAACAATGCACTGTGGTTACCCCTAATAAAAGAGAATTAGAATTACTTACCAACACCGAAATAAGTGATTACCCGCAAGCAATCGAAACTGCTAAAAAGCTGGCACAAGAGTATAATTGTAATGTTTATGTCAAGGGCGGACACTTCTCAACCTCGGAAACTACGATTGAGGAATATCTTGTTACCCCAACAACTGTTACACCTTTTATCAAACCTAGAAAAGAGTTTATTTATTCCCATGGAACAGGTTGTTTTTTTGCTTCTGCTTTGAGTTGCTTCCTGGCTAATGGACTTAGCTTGGAGATGGCGTGCCAAGCTGCGACTTTAGAGGTTTCAGCGTTTTATGAAGAGGTGAATCAAGCGTTCTAAAACAATTATGAATTAATCTCCTATTTTCTCAATCCGACCAAATCCTTCCGCGGTATATGTATTTCAATAATCCCTGAAGAATAAGGAGCAATCGAGTATTGTGGGAAAGTAATAAGCAAACCCTCACCTGTGAAATTCCACAACCTCAACATCTCTGGATAAGCCTCTATCTTTTCATCAAAAATAGGTATCTTCTTTTCATTACAATAAGTAGTACAGTAGGCGGCGACTTTATCAAAATCTAAAGCTTTGAATTTCTCTGTAAAGACAATATCTCTCATATTAACAATATCAAGATTGAAGTTTTTGACAGTTGTATTGCCATGTGCACCACCGGTGAATTCGTAGCGCATCAACTTGAAAGTAAGCTCGGTATCAGATTGATAGACTATCTCATAAGACCACTGTTGTAGATAACTCATATCTTGTTGGAAAGCTTTATCTACATCATCACGCCTGACAAAAGCATCAATAAACTTCATAATATAAGGTGAACGATACTTAGCTATTTGTCTTTCAATAAAGCTCTGTTGCTCGTTAGTCAGAAGGGGAAATTTAACAATATCTACCTTCACGGTATCTCTTGAATTTACCTGTATAAAATCTTTACTAATAATAACTCTTTTGGGGACATTGTTTTTAATATCCATAATCTTAGTTGGCTCTGCACTATGTAATCCGACTGTTAATGCCAGAATCGGCAATAATAATAAGAGAATTTTTAAAACACTTTTCACTATACACATCCTTTATTAATCGTGGGAAATCAAAAATACCTAAGAATATTATATAAAACATGGTATATTTGTCAAATATCTTTTTAAATAAAAAATAACTTAACGAAAAAGACTACTATATTTTAATGGTGTTATGTTTAGATTTTGCTTAGAGTGGAGATAAAATGGAATTAGTAATGGCACCAATGTTGGCTATAACTGACGATAAATACAGGAATGTGTACAGCACACACTTCCCTTTTTTTGACTACTCTATAGCTCCGTTTGTTAGTCTCTCTGATGGCAATAAAATAACTAAAAGAGCGTTTGCTGAACTTCATCCCGGGGATCAGAAAATGAAGATTGTGCCTCAACTTTTGAACCATAATCAAGAATCTTTTCTCGCAGGAAGTAAGTTTCTCGCAGACTGGGGCTATCAAGAGATTAATCTAAACTTGGCATGTCCGGCTAAAGTTGTGATGAATAAAGGCAGAGGTTCAGGGTTGCTGAATCATCCGGACCAGATTGATAGAATTTTAGATAACATCTGCTCACATCTGCAAGAACAGCAACTATCGGTGAAAATAAGAGCCGGTAGATATAATCATTCTGAGTTTAAAAACCTCATTCCGGTGCTAAACAGATACCCGCTCACAAAGGTAGTTATTCATGCCCGAACAGGAGTTCAGATGTATGACGAACATGTTAATCTTGATGTTATCCAAGACGCCATTACAGACCTTTTAGCACCTATCACCTACAGTGGAGATATCTTCTCTGTGGAAGATTATACGTCTCTGCAAGAGAGATTTCCTAGCATTAATAGTTGGATGTTGGGAAGAGGGATCCTGATTAATCCTTTTTTGCCTTGGCTAATTCGTGGGGGTACCAAAGAGTTGATTTGTAAAGCCAAACTTCTTGCTTGGTACCGAGAACTATTTATAACCTTGGACAATTACTCCACTAGTGATTATTATGTCTTAGGACGAATGAAGAATATCTGGCAATACTTCCATAGTGCTTTCAGAGAAGGAGATTCTTTGCTTAAAGAGTTGCTTCCTCTGTTGGATAAACAACTATTTTTCGAGAAAAGCTACAGATTTTTAACTGATAATGATTTTAAATAAGAAGGAAGACAATGTTTGAATACCGTAAAGAAAATAGATATTTTGCCCAAATTGCAGGCTCACTAGAATTAATTGTAAAGCATGAATTAGAACAACTTGGAGCTACTGATATCGAGCTTAGCCGAAGTGGTTGTCACTTCACAGCAGACGATAAAACTCTCTATAGAATTCTTCTCTTAGCCAGAACCACGCAAAGAATTTTGGCACCGTTAATTAAGTTTGATTGCTACAGTACTAAATATCTGGGCATTCTTACCTATAAAGATATCCACTGGTCAGAGTTCTTTGGATTAGAAGAGAAGTTTGGCATTATTACTAATGTCAAAGATAGCGTGATTACCAACTCCCTTTATGCCGGACAGGTTATGAAAGATGCTATTTGTAATCAGTTCATCTTGAAAACAGGTAAACGCCCCGACTTTAGTAATAAAGAAGCGGATATTATCTTTAACTTGCATATTGATGATAATAAAGCAACGATAAGTCTTGATCTTACAGGTACTTCCATGCATAAACGCGGCTATAAGATAGTCAGCGGTAAGGGTTCTATTCAAGAGACTATTGCAGCAGCTTTGATTCAGCAAACAGAATGGAACGGTGAAACTAAGCTTATTGACTTTATGTGCGGAGCAGGAACTTTTCTCGGAGAGGCTCTTATTCACTATTGTAAGCTACCTAATGATGTTCTAAAACCAAATATACACATTAAGAGATTACCTTCTTTCAAACAAAAACTGTGGGATGAGGTTACCCAAGAGATTCAGGCAGGAATCAGGAAGTTACCCAAAAGCTTAATCTTTGGCAATGATAACTCACCAACTGCAGTGGTTGCTACTTTAGAAAACCTGAGAAATCTCCCGCAAGGTGATAGAATCTCTGTGGAAAACCGTAACTTTAAAGATATTAAATTTATCAAAGATTCAACCATTATTATTGATCCACCTTATGAGAATACATTCGATGATCAAGAAACACTGCTCAAACTTTATGAGGATTTAGGAGTTTTCTTGAAAGAGAAATGCACTAAGTGCCAAGTTTTTGTTTTAGCAGGGGAGAAGCGTTTGTTAGATGCTTTGCGACTCAAACCTGAGTGGGTAAGAAGTATTAGGACGGGTCCGGTTGATAGCTCTTTTGCGAAGTACATCATTTATTAGGAAGAGGTCTATCCACTAATTACACGAATTACACTAAAAGGAAAGTCCCTAACACAGAGTTTCACAGAGGTTAAGAGGAGTTTCACAGAGTTTTAAGAAAGATCTTTTACACAAATTAACACGAATTTGTGGGGGTGAATCAATAATAGCCCTCTTCACTGGGAACGCACGCATCCTTGCGTGCATCATTGTAACAAGCAATGAAAATCTTAATCCCCAAAGGGGATATATAGTTTAGCCCGGGGTCTCATTCTGCTTGCAGAATTGACCCCGGGTATGGATACCCACCTCACCAATTTATCCCATTGGGATAAATAGTAAAATCAATTGACAATATTAACGAAACAGATATCTTAGCCTAAAGAATAAAAGGAGTCCCAATGAATTATAAATTAGAAAAAGAGAGAATCATAGAGCTTGGTAAAAGAGCTTATAATAGAGGATTTGTAGCTTCCAACGATGGTAATATCAGTATTAAACTTTCCGACGATAAATTCCTGATTACTGCTTCCGGAAAATCAAAAGGCTATCTCACTTATGATGATATTCTTTTATGTGATATGCAGGGGAATATTTTAGAAGGCACAGGCAGAGCTTCTTCCGAAATCAGAATGCATATTATGGTTTATCAAGAACGCCCTGATGTACACGGTATATTTCATGCCCATCCTATTTATGGAACCACTTTGGCAGTTGCCGGAATCGCTTTGGATGAACCGATTCTGGTTGAAGTTATCGTCTCAATTGGTAAAATCCCCTTAGTAGAATATGGTACTCCCGGAACCGATGCTTTACCTGACAACATTAAAAAGTATGTTAAAAATCATGAAGCCTTCTTGCTGGAAAAACACGGGGTCTTAACCTTAGGTGCTGATGTTGAAACTGCTTATTATAGAATGGAAACAGTCGAACATTTTGCGAAAATCTTTTTTAATCTTAAGCAATTGGGTAGTTATAAAACAATGGATAAGGAAGAGGTTGAGAAACTTTATAAAGCCAGGGTTAACTTCGGGGTTAGAGAAGATGTGGGTATTTATTAGGTTTAGGAAAAAGTAAAGGCAGAAAATATTCCGCCTTTATATATCTTTTTTCAAGAGGGCGAAAGATGTTTCGCCCTTACATTAAAATCTCATAAGTATTATTTTCTTATTAACCTTTTCTACTCCACTAACCACTTGCAATAGATAAATACCATTAGCTACTTTCTGATTCTTACTATTATTACCATTCCAAACTACTTTAGGATTGGCTACATTTTGAGGTAAATCAATAGTGGTAATCAACTGACCTCTAAGGTTATAAATCTTTGCTGAAATTGCTTCTTTCCTTGCTGTGTTAATCTCAATATTCATTGTTGCAACAAAAGGATTAGGGTAGGCTGAAACTTCCATATTCATAACCGGAATAATATTATTATCATCATTAGAAACAGGATCTAAGGCGATTTCTAAATTGATATTAAGATAATTAATAACCACCTCACTTGTGTAAACATAATATCCAGGAGCTGAAATAGTTAATTCATAAGTGCCGTTATCTAACAATATAGAGAAGCTTCCATTTGTATCGCTAACTTCATTAATTGCCAGATAACTTTCAGTAGAGAGCAACATTATATCTGCATCGGGAATGGGATTCCCCTCAATATCTACTATTGTTCCACTAAGAGTAGCATTTGCGAGATTAACCGGCTCTAAAACAATATCCATATTGATATTTTGATTATTTACAACAAGTTCTTGTGAATAAAGCGAATATCCCAAAGCTACAACATTGAGATTATAAGTACCATTGTCCAGTGGAATAGAGAAGTTTCCCTCTCCATCACTCATCCCAAAAGCATTATTGCTATCTTCTGAACTATATAGGTTTATGGCAGCGTAAGTGATAGGTTCACCTTCAGTACTAGCTACTGTTCCGGTGAAAACACAATCAGGCAAAGTGTATAAGAAGTTTATTCCGGAAGTAGGTCCATTAATAATTTCAATGCGTGTTTCAGGTATATTATGAGTACCTGCAAAATCCAACAAAGTTAGGGGCATAACCACACAGGAAACATTGGCGATAGAATCAGGGATAGTAGCTGTATAGTTGCCGAGAATACCATTTATTTCAGTAACGAGATATCTATTTTCAAAGAAAGTTAAGAGTGAATCTAAGCCTAAATCAAAATCAAAACCATCCATAGCCAGTAAGTCTGTGTTATAGAGAACATTCACAACTGCCGGAAATACCGGTAAATCAATATAGGAACCCTCTTTTTTCACACTTCCCGAAATAGTGAAAGTACTGTTTAGAGCGACAAAAGTAACTGTAGTTTGGGCAGTAACATCACCATCTACAACCATTATTTGTAAGGGTAAACCTGATGGAGGTTGCCAGAAAGCCGGGATCGAAGCTTGAAAAACACCATCCATAGGGGTTGTATCAAGAGTCCCACCATCAACTAATGTCCCTTGGATAAAATCTAAGCTGGAGGTGTCGATTAGGGGAATGTCAATCATAAAGGAAATGGTTGCACTGTTGCCGATAGTCTCATATTCGAAATAAATCTCTATTTGATCTCCCAAAGTTACTGTTGCTGAAGTTTGACCATTAATGGTTAAATTATGAGCAGGGAATAACAATAGACAGGTAAATGAAAAAACAAGTAGTAAGTAATACTTCTTCATAATTGCTCCTAAGCGTGGTTTAAAGTCATGATAATACACTACACACAAATTATGAAAGTAAATAAACAGGTGTCAAGTTTAATCTTAATTCTTTTGAAAAATTCTATTGCCTCAAACTTTTAAGGTAATCAGTTTGTCTGTTATTAATCTCTTTTTGCTTCACTTACTTGGCACCTTAGCGGGTTCAAGCATTCTTTTACGAAACAACTTCGAACTAGCAACTATGGTGCTATGAAATGAGGAAGGGAGATACTTAATTAACAATAACAAAAGAAGAAAAAAAGCTAAAAAAGCACGAATTTGTATGTAATTCAGCACTCATTTTCATTTTTATCTTTTCATTTCTTTATTCTTCTTCGTGCCTTTGTGTCTTAGTGGTAAATTTCCTTCTTTCTTCGATGTTACAGATTCTTCAAATTTATAAACATAAAAG
>JBAYZI010000047.1:0-18219 GCA_041672585.1 Cloacimonadales bacterium (SeqCode)
AATTTGAATGATCTTCTTTATTTAAGTCTAACACCTGCTTATTGGGAAAGTGGCGTTTACATTGAACAAACCGCAAACATTGATGCTTCTGACACACAAGTTTGGAACGCTGGCAAGGGATTTAGCCCGATAGGATTAAACAGCAACTTCCAAGGCACTTATAATGGTAAAGGCTATACAATCTCAAATCTATATATTAACCGACCAGATACAAATGATATTGGTTTATTTGGTAATATTGTATCAGCTAATATTTCCAATGTAGGCTTAGTGAATGCTCAAATTGTTGGTAAAGAATATGTGGGAGGACTGGTTAGTACATCTGATTCTTCAACTATTAGCAACACTTATGTAACAGGTTCTGTTAATGCAGGAAGCGGTACTATAGGTGGGTTAGTAGGTTTTGCTTCTGAATCAACTATGAGTAATAGTTATGTAACCTGCTCTGTTAGTGGAACTGGATCTGTCGGAGGCTTGATAGGTGTTGCTTGGGAAACAAATATAAGCAATAGCTATGCAATTGGACTTGTTAGTGGAAGCGAAGCAGTTGGAGGCCTAATAGGTGAAGAAGAATCTAACACAGTTCTTAACTCTTTCTGGGATACGCAAACAACCGAGCAAGCATTTAGTGCCGGTGGTACAGGAAAAACAACTGCAGAAATGAAAGATATTAATACTTATCTTATGGCAGGCTGGGATTTTGCCCAGGAAACTGATAATGGGACTGAAGATATTTGGGTCTATTATAATGACTACCCTCATCTTAGTTGGGAAGGAGAACTTATCTCTGAATTTATAGTTAATCAGAGAGTTGTAAGTTTAGGTAATAGTATCGACTTTACAAACCTAGCTATCGGTGCAACTGACTATCTTTGGGAGTTTGGTGATGGAAACAGTTCAACAGAAGAGAGCCCACTTCATACTTACGAACAAATTGGAACCTATACTGTCTCCTTAACTTGCCTAAGCACCTTAGGAAGCGTTACCAAGATTAGAGAGAATTATGTTATAATAACTCCGGTAACTGTAGAACCGCTAATTGGTAGCCTATTCATTAGTGAAGTTAGTGCAGGCAAAAGTACAACTACTCAATATATAGAACTTTATAACAATAGTGATGATCATTTATCTATAAAAAACATTCGTTTAACAATGGATGGAATAACTGATTTTAATTTAGGCAATTTTGACAGTTATAGTGAAGATATAATTATACTTCCAGATAACTTCCTGGTAATTTCTCGTGGTGCAGATAGAGTTGCTTTTGAAAGTGAATTTAATGCTCTTCCTGAAGGCGTTACTTTTCTTCAAGGCGATACTGATATGCTCTTTGGAGAAGGTGAAGGGCATCAATGGCAGTTAATATTAGATACTGGCTCTAAGGAAGTTATAACTATCGACGATACTCTTATTCCTGTGGGGGGAGAAAATCAAACAAGCTATCCATCTACATTCGGTGGTGAGTGGGTAACAGAATCTTCCGAAAACAGTACTCCGGGAACACCTCACGAAAGCCAAACTCTTCCTGTTACTTTAGCTTCATTCATGGCAATTCAAACTGCTAATAACCTTGCCCAAATTTCTTGGGTAACTGCTTCAGAGACTAATCTCTTAGGCTATAATATTTATCGCGCTGAAGCTGATAATCCAAATGAAGCTGTGCGGATAACATTTAACATGATTGATGCTATAAACTCTGCATTCGGTGCAAGCTATTCGTATCTTGATGAAAAAGTTGAATCCGGTGCTACTTATTACTACTGGTTAGAGACTAATGATTTCGATGGGACTTCTGCCATGGTTGGTCCTGTAACTATTAAAATCAGTAGTGATGGAGAAGATCATGATATTGAGGAAATATTATTAGGAACCCAACTGTTTGCTAATTATCCAAATCCCTTTAACCCTTCAACAACTATCTCTTTCTCTGTTGCTGAACCACAAGTTGTAACCATTGATGTTTATAATTTGAGAGGTCAGCTGGTAAAGAGAGTATTTGATAAAAAAGTTGATGAGGTTAACTCTAAACATAGCATAGTGTGGAATGGTCAAGATTCTGATGGGCATAGTGTTGCTTCCGGAATCTATTTCACGATTATGAAAGCAGGCACAAAGAGATTTAGCAATAAAGCCATACTAATGAAATAGTATCAGCGATTTAATTATTATAAGGGCGTATCAACATATACGCCCTTTTATTAAGAGAACCAAATATAATATATTTATGCTTGACTGAAAGGATTATTTTCAAATATTAGAATAAAGTTGCTATATAGATCTTTAGTAATTTTATTTACTCATTTTTTGAGGAAGCTTGAACATAGAAGCTTCAAATGGAAAAGGAGGATGACATGTCTAAATTTATTAAAAAACATAAATATGAAATTGGAATATCGCCTGATGAGTTGCTGTTCATTGGAAATAAGAAGATTGATAACATTCTTCTTCGTCTAATCGATTTTGACGCCACTAATATGGAAGAGATTAGTATAGAAGACGTTAAGGATGTCTTAAAGTATCAGGATAAAGATTCTGTTACTTGGTTGAATATTGATGGACTTCATAATAAAGAGGTAATGCTGGAAATAGCTAAAGGTTTTCATTTGGATAAAGTGATTTTATCTGATGTCATGAATACCGGAGGCAGACCTAAATTAGAAGAGCATGCAAACAGCTTATTTATTTCAATTAAGATGATTCAGATTGATAAAGATACCAATGAATTTAATGTTGAAAACTTAACTTTGATTCTAACTAAATCTGTCTTGATTTCTTTTCAGGAAAAAAAAGGTGATGTTTTTGAACCAATTCGAGAACGGATAAGAAATCAGAAAAAAAGAATTCGTAATTCTGGCACAGATTACCTTGCCTTCTCCTTGCTCGACATCGTTATAGATAATTACATTTATGCCACCAGTGTGTTGGGTGATAAAATTGAAAAGCTTGAAGATAGCTTGTTTAAAGATCCACCTAAAGGCGTAATCGATTGTATTAATCAATATAAACAACAGCTGAACTTTCTGCGTCGGAATATCAAGCCGGCTCAAGATATGATTCTCTCTTTAGTCAAAGTGGAGTCTGACTTAATTGCTGATTCTACCCAGATTCATCTTAATGAACTTCTTGCAAATATAAGCTTAGCTAATGATTATTCTGAAAGTTATCGTGAAATTCTCTCCGATCAGCTGAATATTTATCACACGACTATGAGTAGCAAGTTGAATGATACCATGAAATTCCTCACCATCTTTTCAGTTGTGTTCATTCCGCTTACTTTTATTGCCGGTATTTACGGGACTAATTTTGACTTTATTCCCGAGCTTCACTACAAATACAGTTACTTCATCATGTGGGGTGTAATGCTAATAATGGCAATCGGAATGCTCATCTATTTCAAATTAAAAAAATGGTTATAATGAAGAAACAACTTTTATTGGGGATTCTTATTTTCTCCTTATTTTCGTCTCTCTTAGCTCAAACAGGCTACACGATAAAAGATCTGAATATTACCGGAATGGAAAACACTTCTGAAGCAAAGCTTAAAAAAGAACTTACTTTGCAGAAGAAGTCCGTTTGGGAAAAACTCTTGTTCTGGAAAAAGGCCAATCAATATTATGAAGCAGATTTAATCTCTGATTTGGAGTTTATCGAGAATTTCTATCAAAAAGAGGGATTCTTAGATGTTCAAGTTGATTCTGAAGTAAAAGAAAATTCAGATAAGGAAACTGTTGAAATTGAGTTTATTGTGCAGGAGAATAATCCGGTTTTGATGGAACAGATTAATTATAAGCTTCAGGTAACAGAACCCGAAGATATTAGCAAGCTTCAACCCTTATTAACTGAGTTAAAGCAAGATTTTCCATTCAAGGAAGGTTCTCGCTTTAGAGATGAAGAGTTACTTCTGGTGAAAAACGAATTAGAGAATTGGTTAGTCATGGAGGGTTATGCCTACCAAAAAGTAAGCTATAACTTACACTTGAAAAAAGAGCTAAATCTAGTGATTATTGATTTTAACCTAAAGACAGGACCTCTTTGCTATTTTGGTGAAACTACTTTTAAAGGCGTGGAAGAGGTTCCCTATTCCATCTTAAAAAAGCAATTAGATCCTCCGGGTAAGATTTACAGTGAGAAATATCTGCGAAACTTACAACGGAAATTGCAAAGCTTAGGCATGTTTCAATATGTTACAGTTCGCGGTGATTTAGAAGAACAACACGCTAATCCAGTCCCGATTCAAGTAAATCTAAAAGAAGCTCTTCGCTATAGCGTTAAGTTTGGTGTGGGTTACGGACAAGAAGATAAATTCCGCACCTCTATCACTGTTACTAAGCTGGGATTCTTGGGAGGAATTCGTAAGGCTGTGTTTTATGCAAAATATTCATCCTTAGAACCTTACAACTTGTCTCTTAAATTAACCCAACCTGGTCTGTTCTATCAGAATGGCACTCTTATCCTAAATCCTTATGTTCGTAAGGAAGAAGAAACAAATTATACACGCTCTAAAATGGGCTCATTAGTTACCTATCAACTTGGTTTAGGTCGTTACATGACTACATATTTGAATTATGGCATAGATTGGAACAATATTAAAACAGCCTCTCCTTTGTTGGAAGATGACTTGATTTCACAGGGAAAGGGTGATTACAGACAATCTTCTGCAACAATTGGTTTAGTTTACGATGATTCAGAACCCATGTTCTCTCCCCTTCACGGTTGGTACTTTTCTTCCGGTTTAACCTGGGGTGGAATTGGCTTCCATAGTGATTATCACTACACTAAAACTTCTTCTGAAGTAAGGAAATACACTACCCTCTATAAGCAGCTTGTTTTAGCTGCTCGTGTGCAGGGAGGATTTATGAAACCTCTTAGATCCGGTGAAGTAACTCCTATTGCTGATCGTTATTATGCCGGCGGTAGTAACTCTGTGCGTGGTTGGTCTCGCTTCAATTTGGGACCTAAAAGTGCAGACAATCTTCCTTTAGGTGGAAACAGCTTGCTGGTCTCCAGTGTGGAACTTCGTTATCCTATCTGGAATATATTATCCGGGGTTGTCTTTTGTGATGCAGGTAATGTTTGGACTGGAACTTATGATCATAATCTTACCCAATTTAAATATTCCGGAGGTGGTGGATTGAGAGTTAGCACACCTTTAGGTCCGATTCGGGTGGATGTTTCTACACCTTTTTCAGAGTCTAACAAGAAAATCCAGTTTTATTTGAATATTGGTGAGGCATTCTAATGAAGAAAAGAAAACATAAACTTTTATTTACAACATCTCTTATTTTGGGAATCTTAATAATTAGCCTTATTCTCGGTTATTTTCTAACTCAATCCTCATGGTTTCTGAATTTTGCCCGCAAAACACTGATTACTCAGGTCAATAAACAGATTAAGGGAAGTATAGATATCACTGGCTTAGAAGGGAATATGTTTAAGAATTTAACCTTTCAAGACCTTGTATTATATGAGGGAAATTCTGATTCTAGAGGGTCAGAAATAGTACATTTAAAAGAGCTTAGTTTAAGGTATGATCTGGGGCAACTTATTCAAAAAAAGGTTATTGTAACTTCAGTTTCTGTTTCAGATTTAACTGTTAATCTGCATCAAGATGCTCAAGGAATCTGGAATTTAGCTAATATCGTACCCAAAGCTGACTCAACCAAAATAGATACAATTAAAACAGAGAAGAAACCAAATTCATGGCAAATTGACCTGGAAAGCCTCATCGTTTTTAACTCTCAAGTTAATGTTTCTGGTGAGAATTTACCGGAGCAATTTCCTCGGAAACTGTTACTTTCACAGCTAATTGCTCAAGCAAGCTTAAGAGAAGAGTTAAATTGGAAATTAAGCACAGCTGAGCTGACTGTTCTCCCTCATGAAATCACCCTTTCACTCAAGAATTTACAGGGCAATGATCAGCCGGATGTTAATTTAGAACTGCTGAAAATTTCATCTCCTAAATCTCAGATTGAACTGACCGGAAACCTGATCAATCAACCTCTCCGCCAAGCAGCTATAAACTTCAAAGCTAATCCTCTTGATTTCTCAGAACTACAAACCTGGCTACCCACTTTTCCTCTGCAAGGTGATCCTAATTTTATAGGAAAACTAAATCTTCAAGGGGACTCTCTAGCTTCAAAAATCACCGTGAATCTTGACAAACAGACCATAGCATTACAAGCACAATTACCTAACATACAAAATCCTCTAACTGCAAATCTTGATTTGGAGTGGGAAAACATCAATATCAACAGTTGGCAAAAGGATCTTCCAGAATCCCAACTAAATGGAAATCTTCTTGCATCTATTCAAGGTGAAACTTGGCCTGAAGTGGCTGCCCAAGTAAAACTAAAACTGCAAGATTCATCTTTTAACTCCTATGAAATATCTACCTTTGTGTTAGAATCTAAAGGCTCCCCTGCACATCTTAAAAACAATATTCAAGTAACAAGTGAGTTTGGAGAGGTAAATACTCAAGCTGATTTGGAGAATCTGCTCGGAGATATTGGCTATGCAATCTTAGGTTCTCTTAAAGAACTGGATATTAAGAAAATAGTTCCTACTTTCCCCTATCAAACTGAAATAAATTCACAGTTTAGTCTAAACGGTAAAGGGATTGGTCCTCAAGAACTTAATGCTGATTTTCAAGTGGATTTAACAGGCTCATCTTTTGAAAATAAGCCTTTAGATAAACTGAAATTATCAGGAAATTATCAACGAGGAAACTATCTTCTAAACGAAATGGATGTCAACTATGATGGTTTAGATATAATCGTGCGAGGAAAGGGGAATATTTACGGTAATAACGAGCTTTCCTATACTCTTCAATTAGATTCTATGCCTCAGATAGTGCAAGACCTGCAACCGGATATAGCACTCAAGGGAACTATTTCAGGAACAGCCGCTGGTACACTAGATAATTTAACTGCAAATGCCAGAATAGACTTGCAAGAAATGAAATATCAAGATTTTCAAGTTGCTTCTTTTGAAGGCTCAGCAGAGGTTAGCTTGATTAACCAAAAACCGGAAGCTAATTTTACAGGTTCTGTTACCAAAATAGAGATACCAAATTTACCCATGGATTCACTTTGGGTAAATGCTCATTACACTCCCGAAAAGGTGTTCTTGGATTTAAACCTTGTTCAATCAGATACTTTAGGTCTTCACTTAACCGGAGACATCTTCCCTACCTTGCAGCAGGCAAACTTCACAAAACTCGAGATTAATGCAATGGGTCAGAATTGGAAAAATAAGCCCGACACTTTAAAGATAAACTTCAATCCGAATAAACTATCGCTGACCAATTTTGCGTTAAGCTCTGATACCCAAATTATTGTTGCAGATTTCTCTTTAGATTCCCAAGAGAGCTATGATATTCATGTAAAGTGCGATTCTTTAGCACTTTGGCCTCTTCGTTATCTCAATCCTGCACTTAATACAATTGAAGGAAAACTAAGTCTGAATGTTACAGCTAAAGGCGATTTAAACAATCCTCAACTATCTATTTCCTGGGATTTCGATAAACCAGCTTTGCAAGGAATAAGTTTGCACAAAATAACAGGAAGCGGGGATTATCAACATAATCTTGCTCAATTTGATTTAGAGGTCAACAGAGCCGAACAAGAGAATATCTCTTTAACCGGATATTTACCTTTCCGAATTGATATTCCTAATAAAGAGTTTGAACTGCTTAAAGATGAACAATTAAAACTTGATTTGAACATGACAACGCTAGATTTGATAGATTTAAATGAATATACTAAAGATGTTGAACAAGTTAAAGGTAAACTAAATCTCTCTGCCGAACTTAAAAACACATTCAATAATCCTCAGTTAGATGCCCAACTTTTAGTTGAAAATGTAGCCTTAAAACTTCCCTCTTTAGGAATTGATTATCGGAATATTAATCTGGATTTTCAAGCTCATAATAACATCCTAGAATTGAAGAGACTGAAAGTACCATCAGGGAAATCAGGTTATTTAGAAATTGCCGGTTCTACTGTTTTAAATTTAAAAGAAGCCCAATTGGATTCAATCTTAGTCTCTATAAAAGCTGTAAAGTGGCAGGTTCTGAAAAATAGAGATATGGATTTGCAAATTGAATCAGATATAGAAATTGCAGGAAACAGCAACTATCCAACCTTCTCAGGAAATCTAGATATCCTGAGAGCGCGTTTATACCTTCCGGCTTTAATGGGTGGCGAAAAGAAGAAAGTACAACTAACCACTCCCCTTCTTTTGGTTAATGCAGACAACAATCTTGCAGATACTACTAATCCTAAAGAAGCTAAAGATCCTTCTCAAATTCTAAAAAACTTAAGGGGAAATCTAAAACTCTCTTTCCCACGCAACATTTGGCTGGACTCTAAAGAGATGAATATTGAACTCGGAGGAGATGTGGAAATTCTTAAGAATAGCCCTGACTTTGCTTTATCAGGAAATGTAACAGTGGTGCGAGGAAACTATACTCTTTATGGACGCAGATTTAACATCAGTAGTGGTGAAGTCTATTTTCAGGGAGAGAGCGATTTGAATCCGGAAATAAATGTAGTAGCAGAGTACACTTTACGAAGTTCTTCTCAAGAGAAGCAGACTCTTTCCATTCAGGTAACAGGGAGATTACAACAACCGGTTATCCAATTCCTGTTGGATGATAAACAAATTTCAGAAGGTGATGGTGTATCTTATATTGTCTTTGGAAAGAGTACAGCAGAACTCTCTTCCGGCGAAAAAGATCAAGTGGATAGCTCCGGAAAAGATAATTTAGCTACCAAAATCTTAGTAAATCAGATAGCTTCCCGTGTTACCACTGCTTTACAGAATAAACTAAATCTCGATGTTATTGAGTTTAAAGGTGATGATAATTGGAGACAGGCTCAAGTTGTAGTAGGAAAATATCTTACCAATAACCTCTTCCTTAGTTATCAACGAGAACTCTCTTTTGGTAATAATAATGAGGTTGTTCCGGAAAAGATTACGCTTGAATATGAGATTATGAGACGACTTTATCTTCAAGCAACACAGGGTGGAGAAGAATCTACAGGAGTTGATTTGATCTGGAAGTTTAAGAAATAGGATAGACATTTAGCCATGGATAAGAAAGAAGAAAGAAGATATCTATCCAGGGGTCTTCATGCAATGCATTACGCCCTTCCACGCTAATTACACTAACTTCACTAAGAAGAAAGAAGAAAAACGTATGGTAATTTAGGGTTTTGAATTGAGAATTGAGGAACCGGAATATTTATAACATCAACACTCTGAAAACCACACCCCGCGAGAGTACAGGCATCCACCTTCGCTAAACGCTTCTCTTTTTATTGCCATTGCCAATTTTCAAATCATCTTATAAAGTCTCTCAATCAATAGTAGATTAATACCTTCAAAAAACTTAACCGCCAATTCATCATCAGCATCTAACAACTCACACAGTTTATCATAGTTGAAGATTAGAACTTCTGTATTTTCTGTAGCCACAACATCTGCAGTTCTATGGAGGGGAATAGTGAAATTCAGCTCTCCTATAAGGGTTCCGGTGGCTAAAATCGCCACAACTTTAGGGTTATTATCGTGATAAGCCACAACTTTAACTTTTCCGCTTTTGATAATTAGCAAGCTACGATCCCTTTCACCCTCAGTGATAATCAACTCTTCCGGTTCATATATTTTATTGTGGGCAATAGCTTCGAGCTTTTTTAACTCATCATCAGCAAAATGAAATTTATTTAGATGTTGCATTATTTATTCGTCCTTACTGAATCCTGGGTTAACCTCATGAGCTTTTCAGCCAAAGAATCATTAATAGCTGCGTGAAGCTTGGCTTTGATTTTATTACTCTTCGAGATTACAGCAAAATCAAGTTCATATTTAATGAAAACAGTTTGCGTTTCTGTTTTATAAAAAAGAGACCACTCATTTTGAAATAGTTTCTCTTCGCCAAAAACTTCACCTTCACTAAGAGTCATGACAATTCTGCCTGTTTTGGGTGAAAGGATATTGACAATTCCGCGTTCAATGATATTAACATTACCAGTTACAATTTTTATCTCTTCATCAGGAGATTGCTCAACTTTTTGGCTTTTTAGTTCCAGCTCTTTGACCTCTTTCTCACTTAAATATTTAAGCAGGTCATTGTTATTTTGTCTAATATAAACATTCATTAAAACTCCTTGATTTTTTTCCAGGTAAGTCCGTTGAAGAGCAGAGAAATGAGAATTGACATAATTATCGCGATATTAACTGTATTAAATTCTTTACCAAAAATCAGGTATTTATCAGACATATAATAGTTTTTCTTATTCTTAAGGTATTTTACATAAGCAGAATCAACCAACCGTTCATTCATTCGATTAACATACTGATCCCTTTTTCTGCTCTGAACAAAGTCATTTTTCTGATCTGAAACCAAACTCTTTTCATACAATCCTTGAGTTTCACTGCGAAGATGATCAAACTTACCTATTTTTGAACTATACGTGTTGGCATGAACCGAACTCAAAGTTAATGTTTCAAACAGCCATTTAGTAGGAATAAATTCACAAAATTCAGGCACTTCTCGTTGGGTAGAGATGGTTAAATAGGGATTCATAGTAGAGAAGGGGATTATAGCACCACCAAAGATTATCATGGGAATTAGGGCAAGAGGAAGCGACATTAAGATGCCTCTTTTATCAGGAATTGAGGCAGAGGCAAAGAGTCCAAGGCTTAATCCACTAAATCCTGAGATAGTAAGAACCACAAAATAGATGAAAAAATGACCCTTAAATTGAAGTATAAACTGAGCCACTAAAGTGTAGATGATTGCCTGAATCATTGTGAATGACAAAAGCGTTAATATCTTAGCTGATAGATAGTTAGACTCTAATAGTCCGACTTTCTTTTCTCTGACTATGATTAATTTTTCAGGCTGTATATCATAGAGACTCTCTGACATTCCTAGAAAGATAAAGACTAAGATTGAAATGAAGTTGAAAATTGGGATATTAGAATTGGTGCCAAAAGAATAAGCATCTGTTTCACTGTGTTTTAACAAAATTGCGCAACAAAGACTGAGAATTAGGGGGACAATAAAAAGCATAACCAGATTGATTTTGCTGAAAATAGTATTAATGATATTTCGCTTCAAACAATAGTAGAATTGGTTCACATTATCTATAAATGAGTTTCTTTTCTGTTGTCTGAAAACATGATCACTACTCTTTTTAGTACTTTTATTGATCAAATCACCAATCAGATGTCTATTTCTTTTTGCTCTCCAATGATTTTGTGGAAAAAACCTGCTCTCACTTTTATTCCAATTTTCCTTAGCATAACCCCTATATTCCACAATATCAAAGATAAAATCCGCCATTTGCAGATCACGCTTCTCTTCAATCTCCTCTTTACCAACAATAATCTGCTTTAGCTCATCATCAAAATAGGTAAATACTTCAGAGGCTTCTCCAAAATAGACAATTACCCCCTGTTTATCTAAGAAAAGCAGTTTATCAAAGACAGCAAATATTTTGGGATTTGGTTGATGAATAGTGGTTATAATTATCTTACCATTGTTGGCTAAATCCCTGAGAATGGAGAGAATCTGTTCCGAATCTTTAGAAGAGAGTCCGGATGTTGGCTCATCTAAAATAATAATAGCAGGTTCAAAAATCAATTCTAAAGCTATATTTAATCTTCTTCGCTCTCCCCCACTTAACACTTTCTTTTCTTCATTGCCAACTATCTGATTCTGTTTATCTAAGAGACCGACTTTTCTCAAGACACGTTCTATTTTATTCTTTAAAACTAAGCCTCTCATCTTTCCGGAAGAACGAACTTTAGCATAATAATAGATGTTTTGATAAACCGTAAGATTGGCAAATAAGAGATCACTTTGAGGTACATAACCAACATTCTTGATAATCTGAACATAGTTCTCTACGAAGTCCAGTCCACCAATTGTAACATCAACTTCATCCGCTTTTAAATCACCATTTAACACTTTTAAAAGAGTAGTTTTACCACTTCCGCTTAGTCCCATAATAGCCATCAACTCGCCATTATTCAGGGTGAAATTAATATCACTTAGCACAGGATATTGGCTGTCTTTAAAAGTGTGCGTAATTCGATTCACATTTAATTCAGAAAAAGAGACATTACTGGCAATTAATTCACCAGTTGAAGAAAACTTATAACTGTTTCCCTTCCAAGTTAGGAGATCTTTATTTTCTTTCAGCTTAATTTTAGTATTACATTCCACATTATTAACTAATAATTCAGAAGAAAAAGAGTCCAATTCCAGCTCACCTTTTTCAATAGTTACGGTAGCAATTGCAGTGGCTAATTTCTTCTCTGTTACTGCTATTTCATTACCATAATCAACAAGATAGAGCTTATGAAGAGTGTCGTTGGTTATCCTTTTATGGTGAAAAAGTTCAATCCCGACGATTTTTGTTTCAGCGGTGAGAGTGTCATCAAGGTTGCATAGTTGACTATTATGGAGAATATTCTTAAACTTTTTATTATTATCTGCTAACAAATAAACATGATTTTCTTTCCTGTAAAAGATGCTTTGCGGTAATTCATCTATCTCTATTAATTCAGAAGTTTGGTTAGCTTTATGACTATACATATTAGTTATTAATTCAGGCGCAATCGTGATTTCCCGGTGAAGCTGAAACATCTCTTGCTTATCAAATAGCTGTAATCGGGCAAGTTGACTATTTTCCCGAATCTCTATTTTATACAACAGCTTTTCGGTTAGTTTTATAAAACATAGCAATGTATCAGGAGTTTTAATCTCAATATCTCCGCCTTGGTGCTTCCAAATGAGATAGTTGGCAAAACTTGTCTTTTCTAAAGAAGCTTGGCACAACTCTTTATCCAGAGGAATCTCTGCTAATCGACCTTCAAAGAAATCGAAAATTGTATCATAAAGAGAGATTTTCATTTGTAAGATATCAACTATTTTAATTAGGTCCATACAGCCATTGACCGATTTATTAATCTTGTTTAAATAAGAGTAGTAAAATATATTCAACAGCAAGACAAACTTATCACTATAGCCAAATTCTTGATTAATAATATTTACTGAATGCCTTATAGGATAGGGGTTTGCTGCCAGATCTACTACAAGTCGCGGGTCGTAACTCTCACCCAGCAGATTGCCTAGCAACTCTGAGATTAAGCTTGATCTCTTAATAACTAACTTCTCTTCATAATCTAAATTAAAGAATAAAGATACTATCGCTTTGAGAATGGCTTTGTCTTGGGAGAAATCTCTCTTACTTAACATAATGAACCTCGCACTTAGTGATTCAATGTAAAGATTATTGGTTGGGTAAAGTTTAGTCAAGACTTATTTTAACTACCACAATAGCTTGAAGTATAAAGAAGAATTAAATGTTTCTTTACATATAGGTTAAAATTAAGTTGAACAGAGGTTTAGAAGAATATTACTCACCACAGAGACACAGAGAGCACAGAGAAGAATATTATGTGAGATGAAAGTGTCTTCTATAAAACTTTTTTTCTACGCAAAAAACAAAACTGGGAGTGAGGTTCTCACAGCTCCATTCAGAGGATTTAGGGGCATCTCCCACTCCTACCTCGTATAGTATGCTAGAATTCATCGAGCTACCCTCTAAGGTCCCTCTAAGAAGCAAAGAAATTCATAAGCAGACCTTTTTTAAATTTAGGTCAGAAATATTGTTAGCAGAAACTAACATGTGCGATTAATTTATCATTGCCTATTAGATATATCTAATAGGGGAAGTATTAAAAGATAAATACAGAAAACGGGACAAAATTCAAGAAAGTTGTCCCTTAAGTATATAGTAAGGTTGTACCGGAAATTTAGATTAGCATGGCATCAAGAAGCAATAGTAAGTTTTAGTTTTCATTACTCTTCTTGGTTGTTACAGTATTTATGGATATTAATAGATATAATTCCTAAAGTATCAACTAAGCTAGAATCTTATCCCCTTCTCACTTCCGATCTTACTTCTTTTTCAATTCGTTTTAATTCTTCACGAGGTATTTGCAATTCATCTGCTATACTTTGGATTGCTTCTTTTTCAACTTCATTTAATTCATGATCAGCAAGTGCCACGAAATAGCTCAAACGAATGAGATAATAACTTTTTTCAGGATTATTTTTATAGACTAAGCAGATATCATCTATAATCTTGTCTAAGTCTATCTTTTTGGTTTTATAATTCTCTAAAATTTCATCATAAATATTCAAGATTATCTCTTTCTCACTACTTCCAAATTTCTCGGAAAGCCTATCAAATTCGTAAGGTCTTTGCTGTAATTGAAAGGTTATCTGATTAACAATTTGTTCTTTCTCTTCAAGGTTTGGTATTTTATCTACATTAGCAATATAGATTAAAATTGCCATACTATTGATAACCAGAGAAAATTCTTCAAAAACTTGTTCTTCTTCATCGTTTTTCGGTTGGTAATTCTTAGCTTCAAAAAAGTCTTCAATTGAATTCTTAGACTTATTGGCAACAGCATTTATACTTTCAATACCACTTTTCCATCTTGACATTTTGGTCTCCTTTCGTATTGTTTAATTTAGTTTACCTATAGTATAATCATAATTCTCATACTGTCAAATTGTTTTAAAAAGTTTAATCTTATTTTTAGATAAAACTTGTTTTATTCTCTTACAAACTTACTATATTTATGACTTGTGAACTTCAAGAATAAGTAAATCTTAGCAAATTAATAAGGATGAAGAATGATTAAAATAAAAATCTCTAACACTATTTTGTATTGTAAGAAATTTGAAGAGACTGTTGCTTTTTATCAAACTAAGCTAGGGTTCCCGATATATTCATCTCGTGGCTGGTTTGTAGAATTCAAATTAAATGAGTTTTCTCGGTTGAGCATTGCGAATGAGGCTAAAACTTCAATTGACAGTAATGAAGGTAAGGGAATTACTATAACTTTTGAAGTTGATGATATTATCAAGACCCATGCCTATTTGACAGAATCAGGAATTAATCCCCCGCCAATAAAAGATCATCCGTGGAATGCTAAAATTATTCACATTTATGATCCGGAGGGGAATAGAATTGAATTTTGGTCAACAAACAGGAATTTCCTTGAAAGTAGCAAAAATAATGCTTGATTTCAAAAGAGTTTTTATAAGATAAAACTTGTTTTATTCTCTTTAGAACTTAGTTTATTAATAGCTATTGGGAATTTGAGAGTTTTAAATGTCATAGTTAATTATTAGCATTTCAGAATTCTTTAGAATGCTGTTTTTATTGTATTATTTTAATTGTTTTGTTACATTAAAGAGATAAGTTATTCGTATGTTATTAAAAAAGAGATTAAAATTGATCTTGCATTGTGCTAATTATCTGATATGATTCAGAAAATGTAACAAAAGATGCAAGCTAATTAACAAAAACAACAAAGTCAGTACTGTCGAGAAATGGCGGTTTTCTGACAAAATAAGGAGTAAGAGATGAAAAATTTGACTACAGAATATATGGGCTTAAAGCTTAAAAATCCTATCATAGCAGGGGCAAGTAGCCTTACTTCTGATTTGAATAGTATCCGTGAAATAGAAGCAGCAGGTGCAGCAGCGATTGTTACTAAATCCTTGTTCGAAGAGCAGATCCAATTACAAAACTACCGTGATGAATTGGAGCACGAAAGAACAGAAGAGAAGCACGCTGAGATGATTACAGTGTTTCCTGACCTAAAATTTGATGGAGCTAAAGAGCATCTACACTGGGTAAAACGCACCAAAGAGACAGTAAAAATCCCGGTAATAGGCAGTTTGAATGCAGTTAGTCGGGAAGCTTGGCTGGATTATGCACAACAATTAGCACAAACCGGAATAGATGGACTGGAATTGAATTTCTATTCCACACCAAATGATTTTTCCAAATCCGGTGCCTCTTTAGAAGATGAGCAGATTGCCTTACTTAAAGAAATAGTTTCTAAATTAAGCATACCGGTTTCGGTAAAACTAAGTAGCGATTACACAAATCCGCTTCATGTAATTAAGCAGATGAGCAAGACCGGGATTGCCGGAGTAGTTCTATTCAACCGTTTCTTCCAACCTGATATCAATATTGAGAAAATGGAAAACACCTTTCCTTTTAATCTAAGCACACCTCATGATTACGGTCATACCCTTCGCTATACAGGTCTGCTTTCTCAGCAAATAGATGCACAAATCTGCAGTAGTGGTGGCATTTTTGGAGCAGCAGATGTAATCAAAATGATTCTTGCCGGTGCCAATGCTGTGCAAATGGTAAGTGTGTTATTCACCTACGGAATAGAGCATATAAAAATCATTTTGAGCGATCTTGAAGCTTGGATGAATAAGAATGGATATAAATCTCTTGCCGACTTCCAGGGTAAAATGAATAAAGTAAACAACACTGATCCTTGGGCTTATGGCAGATCTCAATATGTTAGATTGTTAATGAAACCGCAACTCTTGCATAGAGATAAAATAGAGTTTTAATAGAGGCAATTTATGAATAACAAATTTGATGTTTTTGTAATAGGAACAGGTGTTGCAGGCGGTAAAATCGCTAGTGCCTTGAGTGGTGCAGGAAAAAGAGTTGGGATTTGTGATTACAAAGAGTACGGGGGAACCTGTGCTCTTACAGGGTGTAATCCGAAAAAAGTACTAACCGGTTGGGCAGAGTCTCAAGCACGACTTCAGGGTTATAAAGAAAATGGTGTTATCACAAATGAACCGATGTTAAATTGGGGAAATTTGATCAAGCACAAAGAAAAATTCACTAGCAATGTTTCTAAATTTAAAGAGAAAGCTTTTGCTAAAAAGAATATAGAAATGTTTCATGGAAAGGGGAAGTTTGTAAGTCACAACAAGCTTCAAGTTGGAGATCAGGTTGTTGAATCTGATATCATAATCATAGCTACAGGTGCTACACCTCGAAAACTTAATATCCCGGGTGAAGATTATGTGATCGCCGGGGAAGAATTCATGAGCTTAACTGCTTTACCTGCTGAGATACTCTTCATTGGTGGAGGCTATATCTCCTTTGAATTGGCTGATGTAGCTAATCAAGCAGGTGCAAAAGTAACTATTCTGGAAAGATCTTTCAGATCGCTTAGTCTGTTCGAACCTGAATTGGTTGATTTACTCACAGATAACTTTAACAAAAACGGCATAGCGATAGAAAACGATACAGCTGTCGTAAGTGTTAAAAAGCAAGGCAATAAGTTTCTTGTAGAAGTGGAATCAGGCAAAGTTTTCACAACAGATTTGGTCGTGCATGGTGCCGGTAGAGTAGCACACATAGCCGAGTTGGAACTTGACAAAGGTGGGATAAAAACAGATTCCCATGGTATTGTCCTAAATCCTAATCTACAAAGTGTGAGTAATAGTTCTGTATATGTGGCAGGAGATGCGGTTAGCGATCCTAAAAGTTTCCCTTTGACACCGGTGGCAAGTTTAGAAGCAAGAACTGTGATTCACAACATCTTAAATGATGATAAGAAAACACCAAATTATACAGGAACCGCAAGTGTGCTCTATACATTCCCTCCTGTTGCAACAGTAGGGATGCTGGAAGCAGATGCTAAAAAGCAAGGTATCGATTATTTAGTTAGCTATGCTGATACCTCTGAAATGCTTCCTACCCAACGATTAGCACTTAAAATATCAGGCTACAAAATTATCATCAGAAAGGATAATTCACAAATAATTGGGGCTCATCTTTTGGGACATCATGTTGATGAAGTAATCAATCTTTTTGCGTTGGCTATTAGAAATGGATTCACAGCTGAACAGCTAAAAGATAATATTTGGAGCTATCCATCCGTTAGTGACGTTATTGATGATATGCTGAACTTTAGTTGATATAGAGGAACATGTGAATAAAAAGAATTAGTATGAAAGAATTTTATGTTTAGGAGACATTAATGATACGAAAGATAGAAGATAATTTAGTCATTGTCCTGGCAGGTCAAGCAGGACAAGGTATTCAATCGATTGAAGAAATTTTAGCCGCTTTATTAAAAAGAAGTGGCTATAATTACTTCTCAACATCAGAACTTATGTCGCGCGTTAGGGGCGGAGTTAACTCTACTGAGATAAGAGTCTCTTCCAAACCTAGAACAGGATTTCTCGACCGCATAGATTTATTGATTCCACTTCATAAAGATGCAATTGGACATCTCAAAAAAAGAATCTCATCAGAGACTATTGTGGTTGGTGAAAAAGATAAAATAGATTATGAC
>JBAYZI010000048.1:0-18133 GCA_041672585.1 Cloacimonadales bacterium (SeqCode)
CCCACGTCCGTATTCATTCATCTTCGGAGAAGAAGAATCTCTTCCTTGCTGAAAGCAAGATTAAGAATCCCCTTCGTTGAAGGGGAATGAATACGGACGTGGGCGTCCGCAATCCCAGTAAAAGCGTCCGCAATCCCAGTGAAAGAGTTCGCAATCCCAGTAAAAGCGTCCGCAATCCCAGTAAAAGCGTCCGCAATCCCAGTGAAAGAGTTCGCAATCCCAGTAAAAGCGTCCGCAATCCCAGTGAAAGCGTCCGCAATCCCAGTAAAAGCGTTCGTAGTCCCAGTGAAAGCGTCCGCAATCCCAGTGAAAGAGTCCGCAATCTTCCGTGATAAATCAACAAATTCCCATCCATTTCGCAAAAAGTGTAAATAAAAATAGAAATGTCTTGATTTAGCTTGACATAACTTTTCGATATTATTATATCGTTACATAAGAAATAAATAAAACAATGGAGTAAAGAAATGAAAACAAGTATGATTAGAATGAGAATGAGTTCAGCTGATGCACATTACGGTGGAAACTTAGTTGATGGAGCCAAAATGCATCAACTTTTTGGTGATGTTGCCACAGAATTATTAGTTATGAATGATGGTGATGAAGGTCTTTTTGTAGCTTATGAAATGGTTGAATTTACAGCTCCTGTTTATGCCGGTGAATTTATTGAAGCAACTGGTAAAATAGTTAAAACCGGTGGTTCATCACGTAAAATGGAATTTGAAGCAAGAAAAGTAGTTGTTCCCAGACCTGACCTTTGTGATTCAGCAGCGGAAGTTTTACCTGAACCAATAGTAGTATGTAAAGCTGTAGGTACTTGTGTAGTTCCAAAAGCCAGACAAAGATATAACAAATAAGCAGTTAGGAGAAAAAATGAGTAGCGTATTGTATGCAAAAATTGGGCATATAGCGAAAGTAACGATTAATCGTCCTGAAGCTTTAAATGCTTTGAATAGCTCAATTCTTCAAGAACTTAATCTTGTTCTTGCCCTAATAGAGGAAGATAAAACACTTCGCGTAGTAATTTTTACCGGTAGTGGTCGTTCTTTTGTAGCAGGAGCAGATATTAAAGAGATGCAGAATCTTGATTCTTTACAAGCTCGTGAATATGCTGAACTTGGTTTAAGCACTTTCAAAAGAGTGGAAGATTTGTCTATCCCGGTAATAGCTGCCGTTAATGGTTTTGCTCTGGGTGGTGGATGTGAACTTGCTCTTGCTTGTGAAATTCGTTATGCTTCTGAAAAGGCTAAGTTTGGTCAGCCAGAAGTGGGTTTAGGTATAACTCCCGGTTTTGGCGGAACACAGCGCTTAAGCCGTGTTGTAGGTCTTTCTCAAGCTAAAGAGATGATCTACACAGGAAAAGTTATTGGTGCAGAAGAAGCTCTGGCTATTGGCTTGGTAAACAAGGTTTTCACTGTGGAAACTTTGGAAGAAGAGACCATGAAATTAGCAGAAACTATTGCCAGACAATCAAAAACAGCAGTTGAATATGCTAAAGTTTCTATTAATAGTGGCTATGACACTACTTTAGCTAATTCCTTTGAATATGAAAAGAATCTCTTCTCACTTTGCTTCTCTACTTCTGATCAAAAAGAAGGAATGCAAGCATTTGTAGAGAAAAGAAAACCTCAATTTTAGGAGAATTCATGAAGATAGGCGTAATCGGTGCCGGAACAATGGGAGCAGGAATTGCTCAAGCCTTTGCAATATATGAACACGATGTAATTATAAATGATATAAATGAAGAGAGCCTTAACAAGTCTAAACCTGGTATTGACAAGAGTTTGACTCGTATGGTTGCTAAAGAGAAAATCACTGAAGAGAAGAAACAAAACACTCTTAACCACATTACAACCACACTTAATGTCAATGATTTAGCTGATGTTGATTTAATTATCGAAGCTGCAGCCGAGAATATGGCAATTAAGAAATCTATCTTCGCAAAATTAGATAGTGTTTGTAATGCTAAAACTATCTTTGCAACTAACACTTCTTCTCTTTCAATTACAGATATCGCAAGTGCTACTAAAAGAGCTGATAGATTTATTGGCATGCACTTCTTTAATCCTGTTCCGATGATGAAGTTAGTGGAAGTAATTAAGGGTTTGTCAACATCTCCTGAAGTTGTTGCTCAAGCTTTAGCAATCACCAAAAGTATTGATAAAGTACCTGTAGAAGTGAACGAAATGCCCGGTTTTGTAGTGAATCGTATTTTGATTCCTATGATTAATGAAGCAATTGGTATTTTAGCTGATGGCGTAGCTTCTGTGGAAGATATAGATAACGCTATGAAGCTTGGTGCTGCTCATCCAATGGGGCCTTTAGCATTAGCAGACTTAATCGGCAACGATGTGAACCTTGCTATCATGGAAACACTTTATGCTGAGTTTGGTGACCCTAAATATAGACCGCATCCGCTTCTTAGAAAATATGTTAAAGCCGGATTATTAGGCAGAAAGAATGGAAAGGGTTTTTACGATTATACCAAGAAATAAGTTTCAGCTTGTTGCTTAAATCAGCAATCTGAGAGGGTAATCTCGTTTTAAAAGAAAATAAATAATAAATATTAATAATAGATAAAACATGAGGTAAAATAATGGATTTTAGCTTTGCAAAAGAGTATGAAGTATGCCAAAGCATGTTCAGAGAGTTTGCTCAAAATGAAGTCAAACCTATCGCAGAGGAAGTTGATGAGGAAGAAAGATTTCCTCTCGAGACAGTCAAGAAGATGGCAGCTTGTGGGATGATGGGTATTCCTATTCCTAAAGAGTATGGCGGAGAAGGTGCAGATACCTTTGCTTACATTCTCGCAGTGGAAGAGTTGTCAAAAGTATGTGGTACAACAGGTGTGATTCTTTCAGCTCATACCTCTCTATGTGCAGTGCCTATTTTAGAATATGGTACAGAAGAACAGAAACAAAAATATCTTGTTCCGTTAGCAAAAGGCGAGAAACTTGGCTCTTTTGCTTTAACAGAAGCTAATGCCGGAACTGATGCTTCAGCTCAACAAACTGTAGCAGAAGATTGCGGAGATTATTATCTGCTTAACGGAAGCAAAATCTTCATCACTAATGCAGGTTATGCTGATATTTTCATCGTAATGGCGATGACTGATAAGAAAGCCGGAACTCGTGGAATCAGTGCTTTTATCTTAGAAAAAGGCATGCCGGGCTTTACAACCGGTAAACCTGAGAAGAAGATGGGAATCAGAGGTTCTTCAACCTGTGAATTAATCTTTGAAGATGTTAAAGTTCCTAAAGAGAATCTCTTAGGTAAAGTCGGAAAAGGTTTTGGTTTAGCTATGAAAACACTTGATGGCGGAAGAATAGGAATTGGTGCTCAGGCACTCGGTTTAGCTCAAGGTGCTTTAGACCAAACAGTCTCTTACACCTTGGAAAGAAAACAATTTGGCAGATCTATTGCTAAGTTCCAAAACACCCAATTCCAAGTAGCTGATATGCATTGTCAAACAGAAGCAGCGCGTAATTTAGTTTATAAAGCAGCCTGGAAGAAAGATCAAAAACTTCCTTTCTCATTAGATGCTGCCATGGCTAAGTTATTTGCTTCAGAAACTGCAATGGCTGTTACTACTAAAGCTGTTCAACTTCATGGTGGTTACGGATATACAAGAGAATATAGTGTAGAAAGAATGATGCGTGATGCCAAAATCACAGAAATCTATGAAGGTACTTCAGAAGTACAGAAAATGGTCATTTCCGGATCAGTTCTAAGGTAGGAGAAAAAATGAAAATAGTAGTATGTATAAAACAAGTTCCTAATACTAATGAAATTAGGATTGATCCTATCAAAGGCACTTTAATCAGAGATGGCGTTGATAGTATTATGAATCCTGATGATAAAGCTGGTTTAGAGACTGCTCTTCAGCTCAAAGATGAGAATAAAGATGTTACCATTACAGCCTTGACCATGGGTCCTAACCAGGCTACTGAAATTCTTAGAGAAGCAATAGCAATGGGTGCTGATGAAGCTGTTCTGTTAACAGATAAGACTTTCGCCGGTGCTGATACTTGGGCTACTTCCTTAACTTTAGCTAATGCAATCAGAAAAATAGGTTTTGACCTAATCGTTTGTGGCAGACAAGCTATTGATGGTGATACTGCTCAGGTTGGTCCGCAAATAGCCGAACATCTTAACATTCCTCATGTTAGCTATGTTTCTGCTGTTGAACAAAAAGGTGATCATCTGATCGTGAAAAGAGAATTTGAAGATTTCTATCAAACAATTAAATTACCTACTCCAAGTCTTATTACTGCTTTATCAAGTATGAATAAGCCTCGTTATATGAGAGTGGGAAGAATTTTTGATGCTTATAGAAACCTCGAAATCAAGACTTTAGGTCAGGTTGATATCAATATTGATCCGGAAGAACTCGGATTAAAAGGTTCACCTACCAAAGTTAGAAAAACTGAAACAAAACAAGCTAAGAAAAACGGCGTTATTCTTGAACTCGACCCTAAAGAGAGTGCAAATAAAATAGTCGAACTTTTAGCTGAAAAATATATAATTTAAGGAGTCTGAAACATGAGTAATGATGTAAATAAAAATGTACTGGTATTTGTTGAAACTCGACAAAATATTGTTCAGACTGTTGGCTTAGAATTAATCGGTAAGGCACGTGATTTAGCTGATATCCAACAAAGCAAAGTAATAGCTGTTGCTCTTGGTGATAATATCACTGACAAACAAGCTTATGATTTGATTGCCTTTGGTGCTGATGAAGCTATTATTGCTAATCACCCTCTGCTAAAAACATACATGAATGAACCTTACACTAAAGTTCTACATAAAATAATCAGTGAAAATAAACCTGGTTCAGCTCTCTTTGGTGCTTCTACTATTGGTAGAGATTTAGCTCCAAGAGTATCAGCCAGACTTCACACCGGACTTACTGCTGACTGCACAGGCTTAGAAATCGATGAGACCTCCGGGCTTCTTCTCATGACAAGACCTGCTTTTGGTGGAAATCTTTTCGCTACTATTATCTGCCCTGATCATAGTCCTCAAATGGCTACTGTCAGACCTGGCGTTATGATAAAAAGAGATAAAGATAGTGCCAGAGCAGGAAAAGTAACTAACTTCAAAGTAGAATTAGACAACACTTCTCTTACTTATGAAGTTTTAGAAGAAGTTGCTCTTGTTAAAACAAAAAAGAACATCGAAGATGCTACAATTCTTGTTTCAGCAGGAAGAGGAATGGGAAGTCCTGAAAACTTAGGCAAGCTTGATGATTTAGCTAATAGCCTCGGAGCTACAGTTTCCGGATCAAGAGCTGTTGTTGATGCTGGTTGGATTGAACATAGTCAACAAGTTGGACAAACAGGTAAAACTGTGAGACCAGAAGTCTATTTTGCCCTCGGTATTTCCGGAGCAATTCAGCATGTTGCTGGTATGGAAGAGTCAGACTTGATTATTGCTATTAACAAAAACCCGGGTGCTCCTATCTTTGAAGTAGCTGACTTAGGGCTAATTGGAGATGCTAATCAGATCGTTCCTGAATTAATAAAATCATTGAACATTCTGAAAGATAAAAAGAAAATCAGTTAGAATTTGATTCAATAATCATAAAAAATAGGGGAGATTCAGATTAGTGAGTTTCCCCTTTTTTAGGCATTAAAAAGCTAAAATAGTAGTAGCTAATTCAATTCTAAACCCCATTCTTCTTTCTCAAATATTAATTCTTTAAAATATTAGTTGACGTATTTCTTATCACTTTATATCTTTAGAAAAAAACTATAGGTGGCTAAATGGGCTTTTATTTTGGAAATAGAAAAGTAGATAATTCTTTAGCTAAGATTATATTATCTATCTTAGCGATTGTCATAATTATAGCTGTGCTTGGCTTAGTTGGAATAGTACTTTTTCCAATAGCAATTTTTGTTGTCATAGTGCTAATTTTTGTAGCTCTAATAGTCCCGATTGCAGCCGTGTTTGGTGCAGGAAAATGGATGAAAGGGATTAGAGGTAGTGGTGATATTATGACTGAGATCAGAGATGTGCTCGAATTTGATTGTATAAATTTAGGGATTTGTTGTGAGTTAACTGTAGAACAGGGAGAAACGCAAGAACTGACTATTGAGGCTGATGACAATATCTTGGGTTATATCTTAAGTTATGTGCAAGAAGGGGTTTTACACATTAATACTAAGAATAGTTTAATCCCAAATAAGAAGATAATTATCCAGCTAACTACCCCTAATTTCAAGAACTTAACTATTTCCGGCAAAGCCTCTGCTAATTTGAAAAATATCAAAGCTGATGATGTGAGAATCAAGATTTCCGGCAATGGCAAAGCATCCGGACAAGGTAAAATCGAGAGACTGGAATTGGTTATCAGCGGAGTTGGCGATATTAAGTTTAAAGAGCTTAAAACACACTCCACTAAACTTAAGATCTCAGGTAAGGGCAGTGCAGAACTCTATGTTGAGGATAATCTGGATGCTCTCATAAACGGTACAGGAAAGGCTAATGTTTGGGGTAAACCTAAAAATGTTAGTAAACAGATAAACGGGTTAGGTAAAATCAATATAATATAGTGAGGAAAGATGAGGATTGGTGTTGTCGGTGCAACCGGTGAAGTTGGAAGAATGATGTTGACATGTTTAGGAGAACAGCAGGTAGAAATTGATGAATTGGTACTATTTGCTTCACAGAAATCAGCCGGAACTACTGTTTATTTTCAAGGTAAGAAGATTGTTGTGCAAGAACTAACAGAAGATAAGATGCGACATAAATATGATTATCTCTTGTTTTCAGCCGGTTCTACTGTTTCCAAACATTATGCACCAATTGCATCCCAGGCAGGTAACACTGTAATCGATAACTCTTCTGCATTTCGTCAAGATCCACGAATTCCCTTAGTTATTCCCGAAATAAACGGTGCTAAATTAGATAATTATCAAGGCATAATTGCCAACCCCAATTGTTCTACTATTCAAATGTTGTTGCCTCTCTATCCTATTCACAGAAAAAACAGGATAAAGAAGATTATCGTGTCCACTTATCAATCTGTGTCCGGAAGTGGCAATAAGGGCATTGAATCACTGCTTAGCCATGATGAAAAGACGATTTATCCGCGTAAAATCAACAATAATGTAATCCCCCTTATCGGTACTCTTTTGCCATCCGGTTATAGTGATGAAGAGGAGAAAATGAGCTTTGAAACTCATAAAATATTTAATGACAAGAATATTCAGATTTCAGCAACAGCTGTTAGGGTGCCGGTTCTTTATGGACATTCCGAAAGTGTATATATAGAAATGGCATATAGTTATAAGTTGGATCTCATTAAAGAATTGTTAAAGAGTTCCCCCGGAGTAAAGTATTTAGAAGATGATTATATTACGCCTCTGGAGTTAGGTGATTCTAATGCCAGTTATGTTTGTAGGCTTAGAAGAGGGGTAGATGATTTCTCTCTTACCTTCTGGAATGTGGCAAATAATATTAGAGTTGGAGCAGCAACTAATGCAGTACGAATCTTAAAGTATTTAATAGACAGGGATTAAGATGAATTTACACAAGATTAGAGAAGATTTACATAGAATACCGGAGCTGGAGTTTGACGTTTTTAAGACCAGAGATTATATTCTTCAACTTTTCATTAATGAAGCCAAACTGGAGATTAAAGTCTTAGATTTTAATGCCCTAATCATGGTTTACCAACAAGGTGGAGATGAGCCTTTCTCTCTTTTTAGAGCTGATATGGATGCTCTACCGATTAAAGAGAAAACCGGCTGTGAGTACATTTCTACTCACCCTAATAATATGCACGCCTGTGGTCATGATATCCACATGACTGTTCTGGTAGGTTTGATAGATAAGGTATTGCAGTCCAATATTAAGAGAAATGTTATCTTCGTTTTCCAACCCGGGGAAGAGGGGCATGGCGGAGCATTGAAGATTATAGAGTCTAAGGTACTTGCTGACTTCGAGATAGCAGAATGTTATGCTCTGCATGTGGCAGGTCAAATGCCGGTAGGAAAAGTAGCTTGTAAATCCGGAATTATCTTTGGAATTCCTCAAGAGTTTGATGTTGAATTTAAAGGAGTTTCTGCTCATATTGCCAACCCTGAACATGGCAGAGATGCACTGTTGGCAGGTGTGCAATTCTACTCTTCAATGAAGCAACTTATTCCTCAATCTATTAATCCAATTGATCCGGCTGTCTTCCAAATAGGTAAAGCTGTGGCGGGGGTGGTTAGGAACTCCCTTGCTGATTCGTGTCTTTTCCAAGGAACCCACAGGACTCTCACAATTAAGAATAGAGATATCATTACCAATATTATCAGAAGAGTGGCTGTAAATACTGCTAAAGCCCATGATTTAGATGTGGAAGTGAAGATCTTAGCAACATTTGACCCGGTAGTGAATGATCCTGAATTATACTCTAAATTCAAGAAGGTGATGGATTTCTTACCTTATGATTTTGAAGAGTGTGATTATACTCTGACAGGTGAAGACTTTGGCTATTTTACTACATACTATAAAGGCTTGATGTTCTGGTTAGGCTCAGGGGATATGGAGAATAATCTTCATTCAAGTAAGTTCTTACCTAAATCTGAAGCAATTGAAGTAGGAGTTAATGTAATGTGGAGTTTGTTACAATCTCTTGATAAGCTTGTCCCGATTCCCTTTTAAAAAGAGACAAAACCAAAAGATATTGATATAAATTAAAATAATAAAAACAAAAAGAATAATAGGAAGAAAGATGAGTATTAGTTTTGGAAGTGATAATCATTCAGGTGTCCATCCTGAGATTTTAGAAGCAGTTTTAAGAGCAAATGTTGGATACACTCATTCGTATGGTGATGATGCGGTTACCTTAGAGGCAATAGCGAAATTTAAAGAGCAATTTGGTGAAAATATAGATGTTTACTTTGTGCTCACAGGGACAGCAGCGAATGTCCTCTCCTTGCAGAATTTCTTAAAGCCCTTTGAAGCAGTGATTTGTGCTAAGACTGCCCATATTAATGTTGATGAATGTGGAGCACCGGAACACTTTACAGGTAGTAAGCTCTTAACCATTCCTACGCAAAATGGGAAGTTAACTCCGGCTCTAATCGAAAGTGCTATCTTTGGCGTGGATGATGAGCATCATGTTCAACCCCGTATAATCTCTATTTCTCAGGTTACCGAACTTGGTTCTATCTACACTCCTGCAGAGATTAAAGAGATTGTAGATTTTGCTCACAAGCGTGGCTTGTATGTTCATCTTGATGGTGCCAGATTAGCCAATGCAGCAGTTGCCTTGAATTGTAGTTTAGCTGATTTAACTACCCACACCGGGATTGATATTCTCTCTTTCGGAGCTACCAAGAATGGTGCAATGTTAGCAGAATCAATAGTTTCTTTTAGACCTGAACTCTCAACTAATCTAAAATATATTCGCAAAATGGGGATGCAATTATACTCTAAGATGAGATATAGTTCAGCTCAATGGACTGCTTATTTGACAAATAATCTTTGGCAGAGAAATGCTCATAACGCTAACTCCAAAGCTAAATATCTCTATGATAAATTAGCTGAAATAAAAGAAGTAACTTTAACCCAAGAGATTCATGCCAATGCTCTCTTTGCTCTCTTACCTGCGGAGATTATTGAACCGTTAAGAGAAGCATATTACTTCTATACTTGGGATGAATTCACAGGTGAAATAAGATTGATGTGCTCTTTTGATACCAAACTGGAAGATATTGATAGATTTGTTGAAGTTTTAAAAGAGCTAATTAGCAAGAACAAATAGTTAACAATGCGAGGCTAAAGTGCAAAAAGCAACTGTAATTCTAGGTGGTGGAGCAGCTCTGGGATTCGCCCATATTGGAGCTCTTAAAGAAATAGAGAAGAAGTTTGAAATTCAGAGAATTATCGGCACAAGCATGGGTTCTCTGATAGGCGGATTGTATGCTTATGGCATGTCGCCCGACGAGATACTAGAATTTGGAAAAGACTTCAAATATATAGACTTTATTAATCCTCTTAACATAGATTTGAAGTTTCAAGGTGTCTTTGATGGCAGTTTTATAGAAAAGAAGATTAATCAGAAAATAGAAAGTGCTAATATTGAAGATCTAAATATAGAATATTCAGCAGTAGCTTTTGATCTTAATTCTAAATATACCGTGATTATTAATTCAGGAAACTGTGCAAGAGCAATGCGGGCATCGGCAGCGATTCCTTATATCTTCAATCCGGTTAATGTTGGAGACTACGCTTTGGTAGATGGTGGAGTTGAATATCCTTTGCCCTGCTTAGATTTGAAAGAGGGAGAATTCACAATTGCTGTAAATGTTTTGCCTGGAAATACCAATAAGACAACATACCTAAATGTTAATTTGGAAACCTTGGACAGTAAAAAGAAAACTTCCAAGAAATGGTATGAAATAGTAATGGAATCTATCAACTGTAATCAATCTTTCTTGGTGCAAGAGAGGCTTAAAAGCTTCACCCCTGATATCTATATTGATTGTAATATTGACTCTTTTCTCCCGGGAGAGTTTCTTAAAATAGAAGAGCTTTCTGAGATAGGAGAGAAAGTTGCGAGAGAGACATTAGAAGAATACAATAAGCCTCGACCTAAGACACACTGGAGTGAGAGGTTGAGACAGAAGAAGTGATGGGGAAGAAAAAGAATTAAAAGAGAAAAATTAAAAGTTAATATAAGACCTCACCCCGCCTGTCGGCACCCCTCCCCATATTCTTGCTAGGCAAGGGGTAGGGGATTTTTAAGAGGTTCCGTATTAGTCTTAATTTTTCTTAATCCGAGAAATCTGTGTAATCAGTGGATAAAATTCTTCTGCTAATTACTAATTACTAATTGTTCTTGCGCTGACGATAATAATATCTTCAATAGGCCAATCACCCATTTGGGTAGCTCTATTGCGACCAGTTTTTACACCTTTAATTTGATTAACAACATCCATACCTTCTGTTACTTTACCAAATACGCAATAACCCCAATTTGAACTATCTTGATAGTCTAAGAATGTGTTATCTGCAACATTGATAAAGAATTGAGCAGTAGCAGAATGAGGGTCATTTGTTCGTGCCATAGCAAGTGTACCAATTTCATTGCTTAACCCGTTATTAGCTTCATTCCTGATAGGTGCTTTGCCATCTTTATGGCTTCCGTCTGGTGTAAATCCTCCGCCTTGAATCATAAAGCTATCTATGACTCTATGAAAGACTAAGCCATCAAAAAACCCTTCTTCCACATAATCGACAAAATTCTTTACCGTTAATGGACTTTTATCTCCCATCAGTTCGATAACGATTTTGCCTTTATTCGTTTCCATAATTACTTTTTGCATTAAAGCCTCCGCTGTTTAAATTACAAATTATATTCATTAAAAGTTGTGTTATTCTGTCAATAAGATTTATCAAAGATTTATATTGAATAGTAATAGATTACACAAGTATAATAGATAAAAGCGGATGAAAAGCAAGAAATAAGTATTATAGAGAAAATAGTATTTGACTTTAAACGGTTGTATTATAATTATAAACTTGGAGAACAATATGAAAAAGAACAATGTTATTTACCCTGATTATGATAAGTGCATAATTAATATTACTGCTTCTATACTGCGCTATTTTGGGTGCGACCAGAGTTATAGTGCTTTGCCTGAATTGTCAAAAGAGTACTTAGATAAATTTGATAACATCATCTTTATTGTTGTTGATGGCTTAGGAGTAAACGTGTTGGAAAATCATCTTCCGGCTACTTCTTTATTGAGAAGAAACATGGTAACAACCCTTACTTCTGTGTTTCCTCCGACCACTGCCGCTGCTATTTCTTCCTATTTATCAGGAGTTTCTCCTTTAGAGCACGGCATTATTGGCTGGTCTCTGTATTTTAAGGAGTATTTTAAGCTGATTGATTTCTTGCCTTTACATGATTCTACAACCGGGAAAGCTCTGCCTGAATTCTATAAAGAAGTTCATGATAAGATGCACTTTGAATCTATTTTCAAGATTATTCATGAGCTAAAACCAGAAATCGAACAGCACTATGTTTCTCCTGATTATCTTACTAATTCAAGTTATACCAAAATGGCATCAGATTCTGCTGAAATATATGCCTATCAAGAGTTAAACCAAGCTATTGACTATGTGCAAAAAACGATTAAATCTAATGCAAATAAGAAGTTATTCTACTGTTACACTTCCGAACCTGATAAATCTATGCACAGGCAAGGTGTTTATACAGAACAGATTAAGAGTGTCGTAGAGAATATTGAGAAAGCGATAACTGAACTTAAAAAGCAAGTGGAAAATACTAAAACTTTGATTATCGTTACAGCTGATCATGGGATGATTGAAGTTGATGAGCCACTTTATTTAGATGAAGAGCCACAACTTCGCGATTGCTTAATTATACCTACTTTCCCGGAACCGCGTTTTATCTCGTGTCATGTGCATAGAGAAAAAGAAGCTCAGTTTCTAGAGTTTATGGAACAGCATAAAGAGGATTTTCTTGTTTTGAGTAAGGAAGAATTCTTAGAGAATGAGTTGTTGGGCAGGGGCAAGCCTCATCCACGCGTGTTAGAAATGTTGGGTGTCTACCTGGTTTTAGCTAAGGGCGATAAGTCTATTCAAACAAGATATCCGCAAAATGCTCACTCTTTCAAATTCGCAGCTATGCATGCCGGGATTACTGAACAAGAGATGATGGTTCCGTTGATTTTACTGGATTAAGTTTTTCCTATTATGACACATAAAACTAAAAGTTTAATCTTTGCTTTTTTAGCACTTTTCAGTTGGGGAATTCATGGTCCAGCCGGGAGATATCTGGCTGTCAATAATGTAAATATGTACTTTGTAGCAGTGAGTAGATTCTGGATCGGAACTTTTGTCTTCTTTCTCTATTTGGTGAAGAATAATGATTATGGATTCAGACTGTTCAAAGCTAAGTGGCGTCAAATCCTGAATATTAGCCTGGTTGGGATCTGTATGAATTCTCTGCTTTATCATCTTACACTAAAATATCTGCATGGTACTTTAGTGATGATTTTGGAGAATCTGGCACCGGTTTTTGTTCTGCTAATCGTCTATTTTAGGGATAAGATTGCACCCACGCGTAATCAGCTTATCTCTCTGATAGTCGCAATGATAGGACTTATTTCTATTGTGCTGGGTAAAGGGAGTTTCCCGGAACTGGGAGAAGGCTATACTATTGGTGTTATTCTCGGTATTTTGACAGGAATCACTTTTGGTGCTTATATTTACCTCTCTTCCGGTTTGATGAAAGGTCTAGGCAAAGAACCGCGGGCTGTGATTCAGCTTCTCTTCTGGATTTTCCTTCTTTCTTCTGTGCTAATGAGTCCGATTTATCTCTTTATAGATGGTGGCTTACCTTCCACTTCCACAGAAATATTCTGGTTCTTAGAGATGGGTATCTTCCAATCAGGTATAGCTTATCTACTCTGGAATTTCGCTCTCACAGGCCTTAGTGCCAATACTGCCAGCATTTTATTCACCTTCACTGTTTTATTCACAACAATCAATGAAGTATTATTTATGAATCTTAAGTTAAACTCTACTCTTATCTTTGGCGGTGTGCTAATCACCATAGCCGGTTATCTCTTGAGTAAGAAGCCTAAGAAGAAACTAGTTTTGAAAAGAGGTTAAGAAGTAATGAAGTTACTCTATTTATTTAGTTATTTGAATCAATATACCTTGCCCAACTTTGCTGATTTCCTCAACCACGCAACTACAGACTCTGATTATCAGATAGTAGTTTTGATGCAGATTGAAGAGCAGAAACGTGTTATTATGGATTTTATGAAGCAGACTGACATAGCTCTCGCTTGGGAAAGAGTGCATTTTATCTCGCCTACAATTAATGAAGAACAGGCTCCGGCAATAACCAGCGAAAAACTCAAACTAGCTACCGGAATTTTGGTTTGGGGTGGAAATATGCATCTCTATCAGAAGTTTTATGCTTCTCCTGAAATAACAGCAATAATTAACGAGAAATATCATGCCCATGTCCCTTATGCAGGAGTTTCAGCCGGGAGTATTTTAGCCCTGAATTTTGAGTTAATCACAGATATCGCGATTAAGCCTCACTTCACAGAGAAGAATAGATTCTTTGAATTAGTGAAGAAGATGCGGAAGAATAAAGTGAGTATTGGGTATGGGATTGACGATAATCTTTCACTGAAGATTATGGATAACAAAGAGATTAAATGTGTGGGGAAGGATTCGTTTTATCTTATTGAGAGGACGGAAGAACAGGAATATAAGATAAATGTCTTCAAGAATGAAGACCAATTAGCAATTAGCAATTAGCAATTAGCAATTGAAGAAAATGAGATTTTACAATAATGATTAAAGAAAAAAGCGGGTTATAAAATGAAAAGGAACATGGTTTTAGAAAAGAGTTTTAGGTTTGCTACAAGAATTATAAAGTTAGCCCAATATCTGCAGAAAGAGAAACAGGAATACATTCTTTCTAAACAAGTTTTTAGAAGTGGAACTGCGATTGGGGCATTAATAAGAGAGGCTCAATACGCTGAAAGTCCTAAAGACTTCATTCATAAATTGACCATCGCCTTAAAAGAAGCAAATGAAACTGAATATTGGTTATTACTGCTTAAAGAAGGTTGCTATATTTCTGTAGTAGAATTTGAAAGTATTCATCCTGAAATTAAAGAGCTTCTTAAACTTCTAATTTCAATTACTAAATCATCAAAAACAAATAATAAGATAAGTGAAGAAATAAGTCTATATAATATATAATTACATTCCTTTCAAGATTTAAGAGGTTTAATCTCAGTTATAATCATTGTTAATCTCTGTAATCTGCGGATAAAGTCTTTTTCTTCTTTCTCTTTAAACTCCTTGAAACTCCATTTTTTACTCTGAGAAACTCTGTGTTAGGGTCTTTGCCTTTCATTGCTAATTGCTCATTACTAATTGCTAATTGTTCTTCATTGCTAATTGTTCTTGTATTTCTGCAGCATCCTTCTTATCTCCGAAGTCTTAATAGGCTTCACGATAAAATCATCCATCCCGCATGTAATAGCCTGCTCTTTCACCTCATCAATCACATTTCCAGAAACAGCAATAATAGGAGTTTTGATACCTTTATCTCTGATCATCTTAGTAAGTTCAAAGCCGGTAACTTCGGGCATTTGGATATCCATAAAGATATAATCATACTCTCTGTCTTTTAGAAAAGCAAGGCACTCACGCCAATTAGAAGCAACATCAACTTTCACATTTTGTTTCTTAATAATAGCAGTGATAACCTTTTGATTAACTATATTATCCTCAACTACTAAACTATGGAGATTTGGAGGAAGCTCAAAAACGTCGCTAGTCTCTTCAATTGTAGATTTGTCATCAGTAATTAGGGGAAGCGTGATATCGAAATAAAAGATAGATCCGGGTGCTGAACAATCAGTAGGGCATTGGGGATTTGGACTCAATAGCCTGATTTCACTTTCCAGTAAATAGGCTAATTGCTGAGCTATAGATAGCCCGAGACCTGTGCCTGAAATCTTCTTAGAGAGCGAACCATCTACTTGCTCAAAAGCTTCAAAAACAGTCTTTTTCTTCTTTTCGGGAATGCCCAGACCTGTATCAGCAACAGAAATTCTTAACATAATGGAAGATTCGTTACGTTCGAGTTGTTCGATACCAAACGAGATTTCCCCAGTTTCTGTATATTTAACACTGTTACTTAGCAGATTTATTAAGATTTTCTGAATAGCCATTTCATCTGTTTGAACTAATAGAAATTTGTCAGGCAAGCTTTTGTAATTAAAGTCCAAGTTTTTAATTTTGCATTGAATTCTATACAACTTAGCCATTCTTTCAAATAGTTTAATCAGATCAAAACAGACAGGCGTTAATATTAACTTATTGGCAGATATCTTAGAGAAGTCTAAAACTTGGTTAATTAGACTAAAAAGTATATTACTTGATTGCTGAATTATATCCACATACTCTTCTTGTTCTTGAGAAAGAGAAGTATCATTTAACAGCTCAGACACAGAAATAACACCATTTAGAGGGGTTCGTAATTCATGAGAAATACTGGCAAGGAAGCTATCTTTTGCTTTATTTGCTATTTCGGCTAACTCTTTTTGTTTCACCAGCTCGGTAGCATATTCATTCTTCTCTTTCATGTTTTTCACAAAGGAATTAAACCACATCTGTAATTCACCAATCTCATCAATTGATTTTATGGGGATTTGCGAATCAAGGTCATATCTGTTTTTGGTAATTGCGACAAATGCTTCAGTTAATTCTTTAATTGGGAAGAGTATTCTGCGTGTGAAGATAGAGAAGATAATCAAACTGAAAATAACAATGGTGATTAATCCGATTAATGATATTCTTAAATAATCAAATTGAGCGTGCCAGAGATATTTACTGCTAATGAAAGTAAAGAATTTTAAGCCATATTTATCTAAATTATATTTAAGCAGAAGAGTTTTTCTACCCCCAAAATTCACTTTATCAAAGTTGTGTAATCTCTCTTTACTTATTTCATTAATAGCTTTGAAATCTTTTCCCACATCCTTTCTTTCGGGATCGTGGATGATGTTACCATGCATATCTACTACAAAAGTGGTGAAGTTTCGAGTTGAATCATCATTAAATTGTTCTGAAACTCCTTCTAAAGAGTAATGCACAACCATAATACCAAGATAATTCTTTTTCATTGTTTCATGATCTACGACACTTAATCTTTTAGAGGCAACTAAGGAGAATTTATCAGGGTTATCAATACTTTTTTTTACCCCATGCCAAATAATCTCAGAATCTATGCTTTTATTCTCATCTAATAGAGAGATAAATGTTTCATCTATTTTTGTATCTTCTTTGATTAGACTCTGTCCTAAATGATAGCGGTTATTGTTTTTAGAGAAAATATCAATAGATTCTATTCCTTCAATATTGATATAACCGGCTAAGACATAACCAATTTTGGCTTGGATATTCAGACGCTGATAGGTTGTTAATTCATCACTCTCTTCCCTTAAACTATTTGTAACATCTTCAACATTAGAGATATTATTCATCAAGTTTTCTACTGTAGAAAGCTGCAAGGCAGTGTATTCTGCTTTTTGTTTAATTAGCTCAAATACATTTCCCTCTAAATGATTCATAATAGATTGATTAGAACCATAAATCGCCCATACCATGATAGATAATAGAGGAACTAATCCCAGAAAGATGAATATTGCTACAAATCTGAGAATTATGGAGTGACTAAATCTGGTTTTCATTATGAGACTACTGCTCAGTTACCACTATTACGCTGACAACAACGGATTCAATTGGCTCATTGCGGAGCAGTTTATAAGCGGTTTCGACACCTTTATAACCCTGAACATCGGCTTGTTGGTCAATAGTAACTGATAATGCTCCCGACTGAAGGTGAGGTTTAATCTCTTCGATATTATCAAAAGCAGCCACTTTAATATCTTTGATATTATTGTCTTGTAGGAACTGAATAACCCCCAACGCCATCATATCATTAGCGGAGAAAACCAATTTGAGGTCTTTGTGCTTCTTCCAAATTTGGTTAAAGACTTCATACCCTTCATCAATTTTCCAATTAGCTGTCTCGCTGGCAATTAACTCAATATTCTTATTTTCTTTGAAGGCCCTGATGGCACCATTCTTCCTATCAATTCCATTTTGAGCAGTTCTGATACCTTCTAAAATGATAGCCTTGCTTTTTTCGGTAACATCTTTAGTGATGAATTTTGCGGAGAGATAAGCACCTTCTTCATTGTTCACGCTAATAAATGGAACATTTTTCAAATCATATTTAAGGGAAGTAGCTTTGTCTAATTCATTATCTATATTAACGATAACTATCCCGGCTTGTTGAGCTTTAGCCAATACCGGGACCAATTCTATGGAACTGGCAGGGGCTATCACGATAGCATCAACTTTATCCTCAATCAGTCGTCTAATAATATCAATTTGTTGGGTTATAGCGGTTTCTTGTGAACCTGTTTTAACTGTAAGCTTAATCCCGAGATCTTTTTCAGCTTCTCTTGCCCCTCTTTCCATAGTTATAAAGAAAGGATTAGTCAAGGTTTTCATCACTAAGGCAATATGATATACCTTTTCCTGTTCAACTTGTTCTTTTTTA
>JBAYZI010000049.1:0-17922 GCA_041672585.1 Cloacimonadales bacterium (SeqCode)
TTACTTTACCTGTTGATTTAAGTGCCACAGCTTCAGTACGAGAAGTGTTGGTTGTATGGCGAATTCTGATATTGGTAAGGGTCGGAATTGACTCTTCTGTTCTACTTTCATTAATGAAAGAGAGACCTGTACCATAGTCATCAACTTCTAAAGAGTCAATGGCAACATTCACTCCGCCTATGAATTCAAGAGCAGTATCACCTAATTCACGTGATGTGTTGGTAGTGTGGCGAATTCTGATGTTAGTCAAAGTAGGTATTGTGTCAGATGAATTCAAAGCATCAAAAACAACAGCTTTGGCAAAACCTTCAATTAAAGCATCGTTAATTATAGGAGAACTATTACCTTCTACTTTCAGAGCAAAGCTATCTCCAGTTCTGGAAGTGTTGGTTGTGTGCCTGATTCTGATATTAGTAATGGTCGGAATTGTGTCATCGGAAGTAGATTTAATTTCAATTCCCTTAGCGAAGTCTTGAATATCGATATCATCTAAAACAACATTAGAATCTTGAACCTTAATAGCAATACCTTCATCTTCAATTCTTAGGCGTGAAGATCTGGCTGTATGCATAATTACGATATTTGTTAGGGTAGGAACATCATCAGAATTATTGCCCAGAATCTCAAATCCTGTTCCGAAGTTATCAATCGTAATACCATCTAACAAAGCATTTGAACTCCCATTGATTTTAATCGCAGGAAGCTGACCATCAACACCATTTAGAGTTAAACCAGTGAGAGTTGGTGAAGCCTGGTTAATCTCAATTGCTGTGCTGGCATTCATAATGGTACAGTTGGTAAGAGTTGAGTTGCCACTAGAAGGATTAAACCTAAGTCCTTGCCATGATCCTGGTCCTTGTGCACCTGTTCCCGCAGAACCGAAGATAACATTATTGGCGATTAGTTCACCCTCAATAACAAATTCATTACCATCCATAAAGTTGACTACAGTTCCATCTTCTATTTCAAAAGATGCACCCTCTTCAACTGAGATTTCGCCATAGACATTATAGGGTGATAAATCAACTTCCCAAGTTCCTGTAACCGGAGTACCACCCCCAACAGAAGTACCTGTAACTGTAATATAATCTTCATAATAAAGGCTTTCAGTAGCAATTATATTCTGATTCTCATCAAGGTGGGAGACAACTAAACCTATTGTATAGACACCGCTTTCAGGGTAGGTGAAGCTTAAATTTTGCTCATTACTATCAATAATAGCATCATTATTAAGATACCATGCCCAGTGGGTGGGGTTACCTAAGGCAAATCCCCAGAATTCAATGGTTTCGCCGGCTAGTATTTCAGTTCTATCAACCTCAATTGCTATTTCAAAAGAATCAACAATTTCAATTCCAAAGCGTTGAAGTGCTCTTGCATCGTTGGTAGGATCAACAACTCCAATTGTCCATGTTTGGTAACCTGTCCAAAGCTCAGGTGCAAAAATAGTGAGCTCTAACCCAGAAATTGCATAACTTATATCGTATGATGCAGAATCCATATAGAGTTCTAAGCTTGACAGGTCATGCTCAGGATAAGAGACATAATCAGCCACATTAATTACCTGCTTGGAATTTCGGATAAGCGAAAAGTAATCAGGGAAATCGATGAATTCAGGGTAAATAGGTTCAATTTCATTAATTCTAAAATCATCAATACTAAGATAATAAGCATTATAATTAATCTCACCTAGTATCCCAATTTGATAAGTAGCTGACCACTGAGGGATAAATGTTCCTTGGATTAACTGATAATCACCATCAACCACACCAACTTGACCTGTGATCTCCATCATCTCAGTAAATCTTTCACCTGCGGCATAATAAATACTGACAGAAGCACTTGTAGAATCCGCACCATCTTGTCTGGCATATATTTCAACTTCATACTCTCTTCCGGCTTGAAGTTGAACAGGTCTCATTAACCAAGCGGTGCCTCCAGAACCTAAAACAACATTATACTCTCCGGTTCTTGGATCTCTGTTATAATCTGTATCAGTTTCATTGATAGTCCAAGGAGTCTCAGCTAATTCTGGATCTTGTGTCCATCCATAGATAGCTGTTGAATTGTGCTCATTATTTTCTTCAAAGCTTTCAACAAATGGATACTCATAAATAGTTGGATCAGGGGCTGTAGTGAATGACCAGACATGAACATCTTCAATTAATTGACCATACGAATTATGGAAAAAAACTTTCCAGTAATATGTTGTGTCATTGTATAAATAGCGATTGTATGGTGAAACTGCATCATCGACTATAGTTGCATAATCAAACTCAGGATTGTCAGCAAGATATAAGATTGGTTCAAAAGTGTTATCAGCCATTGTCCAGACTAAGCTTTCTTCGATTGACACATTAATTGCATTATGTGCCGGTGAGACTAAAATTGGAGCATCCGGAGAGGTAGGAGGAAGATTACCTAACACCACATCATCTATGAAAAGATAATATTGATATTGACTAAGATAGTGAATTGCCACATATTTTGTATTATAAGGAAGGTCAGTTTTGACATATTGATCCCAAAACATTGAAATATTGGTAACTTCAATCCAAGTAAAATCATCTTCTACATCATTTCCCTCGGTTGACCAACCCACCGCAAAACTCTCTGTTCCCATAGTATGACTTCTATAATAGAAGGAAAACTCATTAGAATCTTCAGTCCAATCCAACTCATTGGAGACCATGTATTGATCGTAGGTCCCGGTGGTTGAGGTGTATGAACTAAATCTTAAAGAATAGTCGCCACTATGTGGCATTACGTTTGATCGAATTATCGGGTTAAATTCGTTTGTTTCTATCAAATTCCAGTTTGGTGAGGGCCACGTTTCAAAACCATCTCGCAACTGCTGTGCTAATACGCCTGTAACCATAAAAAGGGTTAGCATTAACGCTAAAATAACTTTCTTCATCTTTTCTCCCATAATTTTGTTAAGATAAATTAACAACTATACTTAAAATTAAAACTTATTTTTATACTTAGTATTTTGTGGAACTATTTCCACACTTCACATCTTTTTTTTGTTATATTATTAAATGTAGTAAGCTAATTATGGAGGTGAATCACAATTAGGCATTGCTTCATATCGTTTATATTAATTCACAATATCTATCTAAAGCTACTAACAGTGAGGGAAAGAGATAATCATAATACATCTGTTTATATTTTGCTAATATTTCAGATATACAATACTATTCATGAACATAATCACACATTACATAATTGTGGTCATGCCATTTATTCTGTCAATAGAGATTTTATTTATTTTTTAGTTTTAGCAATACATAGGGCTTAAAGTGCCTATTAGAAGTTAATAATTCCATTTTTTATTTCATCCTTTCTCCTTGGTGTCTATTCTAATTTCCATTTTTACTTAATTAATTAGGAGCTTAAAAGAAAGTTATAGACTTATTTTGAATCTATTTTTTTATGGTATAAATGATAATTAGATAAAAAGGATAATAAAATGGACGAACATAAAGTCATCTATTCGATGAGTAGAGTTGGAAAAGTTATTGATACGAACAAGCAGATTTTGAAAGATATCTATCTTGGCTTCTATTATGGTGCTAAAATAGGTATAGTAGGTTTGAATGGTTCCGGTAAAAGTACCTTGCTGAAGATTATGGCAGGTATTGATAAAGATTTCTTGGGTGAAGTTTCAATGTCTAAAGGCTATACAATAGGATATTTGGAACAAGACCCTCAATTAGACTCGGAAAAGACAGTACTTGATATTGTAAAAGAAGGCGCTGCTGAAAGTGTAGCTCTCTTAGAGAGATTTGAACAGATTAATGAGAAGTTTGCCGAACCGATGAGTGATGATGAAATGGATGCCTTACTTAAAGAGCAAGGAGAAGTTCAAGATAAGCTGGATGCTGTTAATGCTTGGGATTTAGATAGCAGATTAGATCTGGCAATGGATGCATTGAGATGTCCTCCCAGTGATTTAAAGTGTGGTGTAATTTCCGGTGGAGAGAAAAGAAGAGTTGCCTTATGTCGCCTACTTCTTCAAGAACCTGACATCTTACTCTTAGATGAACCTACTAACCACCTTGATGCTGAGACAATTCTCTGGTTAGAACATCATCTGCAAAACTATAAAGGAACTGTTATTGCTATCACTCATGATAGATACTTCCTTGATAATGTAGCAGGTTGGATTCTTGAATTAGACCGTGGTGAAGGGATTCCTTGGGAAGGAAACTACTCTTCCTGGTTAGATCAGAAACAGAAAAGATTGCTACTTGAATCTAAAGGTGAATCAAAACGCCAGAAAGCTCTGCTCCAAGAGTTAGAATGGATTAGAAGTAGCCCTAAGGCACGTCAAGCCAAGAGCAAAGCCAGAATTACCAATTACGAAAAGATGGCTTCGGAAGAGTTTCAAAAAGAGAATTCTACAGATCAACTTTATATTCCTACAGGTCCTAAATTAGGTACAAATGTTATTAGAGCAGAGAAAGTAGCTAAAGGCTTTGACGACAAACTCTTATACGACGATCTTACTTTTGACTTACCTGCCGGTGGTATTATTGGCGTGATTGGTGCTAATGGATCAGGTAAAACTACCCTCTTCAACATGATCACAGGTTCTGCTCAACCTGATAGCGGTAAGTTTATCATAGGCGAAACAGTAAAGCTCTCTTATGTTGACCAAGCCAGAGTTATTGATTCGGAAAAGACTATTTTAGAGCTTATTGGAGATGGCAGAGATGTCATGATGGTTGGTGATAAAGAGATTAATGTCAGACAATACTTATCTCGTTTCAACTTTGGCAGTAAAGAACATGGTAAACCCATAAAAGTGCTTTCCGGGGGAGAAAAGAATAGAGCTTACTTAGCTCTAACTTTGCAAACAGGCGGTAATGTACTGCTTCTTGATGAACCTACTAACGATCTTGATATCAATACTATCCGTGCTTTAGAAGATGCTTTGATGACCTTTGCCGGTTGTGCTGTGGTGATTAGTCATGACCGTTACTTCTTAGATAGAATCTGTACTCATATTCTCTCTTTTGAAGGAGACTCTAAAGTAAAATGGTTCGAAGGAAACTTCTCTGATTATGAAGCTAATAAGTTAGAAAGATTAGGTGAGAAAGCTCTAGTTCCTAAGAGAATTACTTATAGAAAACTAACACGGGTTTAATTGCTAATTACGCTAATTTCACGAAGTTATTAACGCGAATACGGAGCCTCTTAAATTCCCCTCTAGGGAGGGGTGGCAGTGTATTTCACTGACGGGGTGGTCTCTTAATTCCCCTCTTCCCTTCTCTGACAGAAGGGAAATGAATACGGATGTGGGCATCCGCAATCCCAGTAAAGAAGGGGAGTTAAAAGTTTTCTTATCAATATTTAAGAGGGCGAAAGATATTTCGCCCCTACATAAGATTTTATTTCATCAAAATCCCTTTGACTATCTGAACATTATGCTCACTCTCCATCCTAAATAAATAGATTCCGGAAGCACAAGCATTGCCCTTCATATCTTCACCATTCCACACCACATTATGGAAGCCTTGATCAAACTTAGATTGGGCTAAATTAGTAACTAACTGCCCTCTCACATTATAGACATTAAGCTTAACGACTTCAGCTTTGTCCATAAAGAAGCTTACCGAGGTGGAAGGGTTAAATGGATTGGGATAGATATTTCTTAAAGTAGTTTTAGTAGGAATCACAATTGGTTCATTATCATAGTTGGCATCTATTCTGACTTGATAAGGACCATGGAAATTAACAGAACCATCAAATTCATTCACTTGCAACCAGTAGTAATAAGTAGTATTTACAACAACATTCTCATCAACAAAACAATAAGAACTGGTAAGAGTGCTGTTAGTTGCTTCTATTATGACACGATTAGCCTTGATAGCTGTGCCTTGTTCATCTATTTCATTCCTATAAACATTATAGCCGATTAAAGAAGATTCTGATTCTGAAGTCCAAGTAATCTGGGCATAGTTCTCAGCAGTTTGAATTGCCATGAATGAGGTTAGGGTAACAGGAAGGGTGCTATCATAGTCTGGGTTTAAGTAAGGGTAGCCATCATTTTTACTGCTATCTATTTTCCAAAGATGAATTAATCCATCCGGAGTTTCTCCTTCAATATCCCAATTTGCTTCTGTAAAGGTGGTTAAGGTTTTCATCTCTTCAGTTGTTTTAACTGTTCCACCGCCTGAACTTCCTAGTCGTCCAGTGGTCTCTTTATCCCAGAAAGAGTTTGATATTGATGAACCTGATTGGGTATTGCCTATTAAACCACCCTTATAATATCCCTCATCAGCAACGGCACCGGTTGCATAACAGTTAATGACTGTGATATTATGGGTTACACCCAATAATCCTCCATGATATCCCATTCCATTAACAGCAGCGGTTGCATAGCAGTTTCGAACTGTTAAGTCATACGAGATTCCTACTAAACCTCCTATCCAATTATATCCCGAAATTGACCCTGTTGCATAGCAATTGTCCATTGTTGTTGAACCATCAGAAAAACCTACTAAGCCTCCAGCCCCATAATTTCCGCTAATACTACTAATACTAACTGATCCGGTAGCATAGCAGTTCCTGATTATTGAATTTGAACATAATCCAATTAAACTTCCTGTGTTGCCCTTACCGTAAACCTCGTTATCTATTAATCCTAAATTGGAGATAGTAGCTCCATTTGTATAACTAAATAAGCCTATGTTACTTGTAGTTGATCTGTTAATATATAAATTTGAGATGGTTTTGTTGTTACCATTATAAGAACCGGAAAATTTATTACTATTATTTCCTATCGGACTAAACCCTTTACCTTCATTTAAAGTAGCAGTTGAAGAAGCATCAATATTAGTTGTTTGGACAAAATATTTATCCCACAAAGTGTTATCGTTACTGAGAGCATTTAAATCTTCAATAGTAGCTACTTCATAAGGATCTTCTACCGTACCTGAACCACTTAAGAATTCATACGCCCAAGCACTCGTTACTGCTAAGATAAATACAAAAAGGAATAAAATTGTTCTTTTCATCTCTTTTTCTCCACATTAATTAGTTTGTTTAATTCACTGTTTATCCAAGTGTTTAGGCTTGAATGTAACTTAATATTGTTTTAAAATTAGTTGTGGAGTTTAAAGCTACAATATCGCAGCAACTAATATCATAAAACATAGCATAATTAAATTAATTTATATGTGTGTCAAGTGTTATTATTTTATCTTGAATTTAATTAGTGTTAATTAGCATGAATGTCTTGTTTTACTTCTCCTTGGAACCATAGCGGGTAAACCATATAAATCTCATATTGCAATCTGAGTAGAAGTGTACTAACCTTTATCAGTTACTTAGTCAATCTCAGACTTCTTAAATATTCCCTTAAAATCACTTAACCACATTCTAACTCCCTTAATTATATAGTTTGGTCTATAAACTTAAACAGTAATGATACATTGGAGTATCTGTTAAGGGAATTTAGTTCGGTTTCGATAAACTGCCAACTTTCTTTGTATTGGGTTGGATAATCAGTGTTTGTCATTGTAGGTAGAAAGGGGATTAAATACTCTTCAATGGGTCGATTAAGAGAGGATATAAAAACTTCAACATCTTCTACCTTACCTTTTTTATCAGGATTGGGATTATCAAAAATCACATGTTCTAGATTGCGCGAGAAGTAAAATAGTTGATAAGGGTACTTCTTGCTTATTATCTTATCAATAGTGGTCATAGTTCTTATATTATTACTTCTTTTTTTGTTTCGTTTAATGATTCTTTCTTTTTGTTCATCACCATCTACTAGAATATTAGTTAGAGTATAGTGTGTGTTTTCCTTTATTTCTTGATTTATTACAACATTTTCTTGAGGAATGAAACATCCATCAGTGTCCATTATGTGAAGTATTGCTAAGATATCTTTTGATAAGTATTTCCTTTTCCTGCGAATACCATTTATGACATCACCGATAATCTTTTTGGGAGAATCTTTCACTACCGAATCATAAAATATATCACCAAATTGTATCTCAAACCTGATTTCACTATCTAGGTATAAACTCTGTAATCTTTCTACTAATAAAGTTTCGTCAGAATATCCTTCAACAATAACTATTATAACCTTCTTAGACATCTTTCTTCCCCGCTTCTCTAAATGCCTTTCTAATACTATAACTGTCTGTTTCATTATACAAGCTCTCTTCTTGACCTCCAAGTTGCACTGCCCGAAGATACATATCCCTCATATTACTGAGCTTCTTGACCATTTTAAGCTGAATAAAGCGGTTTTGAGGATTAGTAGAAGTAAACCAAATATTTTCTTTAGTTAAAACCTCTAATATGCGCAGATTATGAGAAGTGAAGAACAGCTGACCCTTACCATTATCTTTAATAATTTCAACTAAATCTCCAATTAGATATTCAAAAATACCTGAATCAAGTTCATCAATGACAACGCAAGCATTAGGATTATTATATACTGATATCAAAGTACTTAAGATAGAGATTAGCTTCAAAACCCCGGCAGATTCGCACCTTAATGGCAAGCGAACACCATTATTATCTGAAAGCAATTCAAACCTTACTCCTTCATCACCATTTTCCGTAGTTTCATTAGATATTTTATTAACTATTACCATTAATCCGGGAATGATTTTCTTTAGAACAATATTAACTTGGTTTATTATGTTTTCATAAATTGTGTATAATTCTTGAGATAGTAACGTAGCTCTGTTCAAATCTAAAGGTAATTGACCTCTACTGTTGGGCAATTGAAAGCTAAAAGGAATTAAAATGTTTGCAAAGATAATCCCACTTTGACTATTATCAATTACATGAAAATCTTTATTAAAATTATGAACTAAGTTATCAACTAGCTCAATCTCTTTTAGAGTCATTAAACTATCTCGAACACCTTTATACTCTTTTCTAAAAATAAAACTGGTCTTTTTAGAATAGGACATTTCATTAGCTAACAAGACTTTAACTCGACCATCTTCGTTAATGTTGCTTATTTCATTATTTCTTATCCTTATCTCGTTACCAATCTTTTCCACTAAGACTTTCATTCTTTTTCGTGGCTGATTTTCTCTATATATTAGACTTTCATTAAATACAGAGAGATTCTCATCTTTATCTCTATATCCTAGTTTTACTTGATATTTAAGCGTATACTCTCCATATTTATTAGTTATAAGATAATCAAACTTTAAATCAAGAGTTTGTGCATTGCTTTTAACTAACTTTTGGGTTCTATTAGGTAACTCTCTTAGATCAAGTAAGGTTTGTAAGATTTTGAAAGCTTCTACAACAGCTGTCTTACCTGAACCATTCTGTCCATAAATACCTATAATATCGGACTTTTCCAGGTTTTCAAATATAGAGTTTGTTTTTATAGTACCAGCTTCTATATTTTTTAAGTTATTAACTTGCAAACAATTTATCTTAATAATTGGTTCCATCTACTCCTCCAATATTTAAATACATATTAATTAAATATACAATTTATGTCAAATTAAAAATGATTTAAGAAAAACATTTATCATTTTAACTTTTAGCTTCGTATGTTTATACAGAGTTTCATTTCGTGCTAACCTCGGTTAAAATCTCTTTTACTTGACAAGATTCCCCTCAAATTTTTACTTTATTTTTAAATACAAAAATGTGGAGAACATAATGATAGAAAGAGCATTTGATCAATATGCTAATAAATACGATGAGTGGTTTTTAAAGAATGCAAATGTCTTAGCTTCAGAGGTTGCCTTAGTGGCTCACTTTTTGGATAATCCCGGACGCTCCCTTTCGGTAGGTTGTGGGAGTGGTTTATTTGAATCTATTCTCAAGAAAGAGTATAAGATTATTATCACAGACGGTATTGAACCTTCGCAGGGCATGGCAGAAATAGCTACTAAAAGAGGACTTAAAGTTACTATAGGAAGTGCAGAAGAGACAGACTACGGTACCGAAATATATGATACTGTGATGTTTAATGGTACACCCAGCTACATTACTGATTTGCAAACTGCTCTTCATAAAGCTTTTAAAACTCTCAAAAAAGGTGGAATGATAGTTGTCTTAGATGTTCCTAAAGAGAGTAGTTATGGACTTCTCTACAATCTAGCTAATGAGATTGGCACTTGGGATCATGAATATTTTGAAGATGCGAAAGCACCCAATGCTTATCCTATCACTTTTATAAAAGAATCAAAATGGCGTTCCACTCCGGAAATAATCAAGATGTTAGAATTGTCAGGCTTTACTGATTTCGAATTTGCTCAAACTTTGACCAAACATCCTGCCTATTCAGATGAAGTTGTAGAACAACCTATTCCGGGTTACGATTGTGGCGATTATGTCGCTATTAAGGCTATAAAGAAATAAGGAGATAACATGAAATTGAATGTATGGAATGATGTTGAAAAGATTAGAAAAACCTCGCCCCTAATCCATAATATAACTAACTATGTGGTAATGAATAACACAGCCAATGGCCTACTTTCACTGGGAGCTTCGCCTATCATGTCACACGCTATTGATGAAGCTGTAGATATGACAAGTATTGTTAATGCACTGGTTGTTAATATCGGTACTTTAAGTGAAAATTGGATTAAAGCTATGAAGATTTCTATCAGAACTGCCGGATTAAGAAAGATCCCAATCGTGATTGACCCCGTTGGTGCAGGTGCTACCCAATTCAGAACTAAAACTGCAAAAGACCTATTTGCCATCACTAATCCGACTGTGATTAGAGGTAATGCTTCTGAGATCATGGCATTAGTTGATACTAATATTCAAACTAAAGGCGTGGATAGTAGCCACTCTTCTAACAATGCTTTACAGGCTGCTCTTTCTTTGGCTAAACAATATAAATGTATTGTAGTTGTCAGTGGCGAAATAGATATAATCACAGATGGCACCAAGACTATTTATATCGAAAATGGCGATAAGATGATGCCACGCGTTACTGGGTTAGGTTGCACTGCTACTGCCTTAGTTGCTGCTTTCTGTGCTGTTAATACAAACTATCTGGAAGCTTGTGCTAATGCTATGGCTGTGATGGGGATTTGTGGTGAAATCGCTGTTAAAACTTCTGTGGGACCTGCTTCTTTACAGCTCAACTTCTTGGATAAACTCTATACACTTACTCAAACAGAAGTTGATTCAACTTTAAGATATCATGAATAAACAAGAGATAGATTACAGTCTCTACTTAGTTACGGATCGCTCTCTGACCCTGGGTAGAGACTTATTGTTTGTTATCGAAGAAGCCATTTTAGGTGGTGTAACAGTGGTTCAGCTTCGTGAGAAGAATTGCTCAAGCCGTGAATTCTATGACATTGCCTTGGAAGTAGCTACACTTACTAAGAAGCATGGTATTCCTTTAATTATTAACGATAGAATGGATATAGCCTTAGCTGTTAAAGCTGAAGGTTTGCATATTGGGCAATCTGATCTTCCTTATGCTATTGCAAGAGAAATTATGGGCAGTGATGCTATCATAGGATTATCTGTTGAAACGGTTCAGGATGCTATTGATGCTGAGAGCTTAGATGTTGACTACCTTGGAATTAGTCCGGTTTTCTCAACCACTACTAAAACTGATACTGCTCAACCACTTGGTTATGATGGTATTAGAAAGATTAAAAGTATCTCTTCTCATAAACTAGTTGCTATTGGTGGAGTTAATTTGGCTAATACTGCAAATATGATAAATGCCGGTGCGGATGGAATTGCAGTTGTTTCTGCTATCTGCTCTGCTGATTCTCCTAAACAAGCAAGTCAGTTGTTAATTGAAGCTATGAGAAAAAGTTAACATAAATATAATAACAAACAATAAATTACTTAATGAGGTTATAATGAAAAAATATACAAGAATCTTAACAATTGCAGGTTCTGACAGCGGAGGTGGCGCCGGAATTCAAGCTGACATCAAGACTTTCAGTGCTTTAGGATGCTACGGAATGAGTGTGATTACCGCCTTAACTGCTCAAAATACACAAGGTGTTACCGGTATTTACTCTGTTGAACCGGAGTTTGTTAAAGCCCAGATAAATGCAGTTCTCTCTGATATTGGAGCAGATGCTGTCAAAATAGGTATGCTTAGCACGCCGGAAGTCATTAAAATAGTGGCTGCGACTATGCAGGAATATAAGATTAAGAAAATAGTTTTAGACCCTGTAATGGTAGCTAAATCTGGTGATAAGCTCTTGCAAGACAATGCTATTGAAGCCATAATTGAGCATCTTTTCCCTATAGCAAGTATCATCACACCAAATTTAAGTGAAACTCAGATTCTAACCGGTTTGACCATTATGACTCGCGATGATATGCTAAAGGCTGGACAGAAGTTGCTAAGTCTTGGTTGCAAAAGTGCAATAGTCAAAGGTAGTTTCTTTAGAGATGACCTGCTTCCTGACCTCTTTATTTGCCAAGATAGCGGACACATGTGGCTAGAATTTGATAGAATTGATACTATTAATAATCACGGTACAGGATGTACACTATCTTCTGCTATTGCTGCTTATATGGGGCTTGGTAATAGTGTGTTGGAATCAGTGAAATTAGCCAAGAAATACATTACAGAAGCAATTGCCAGTGGAGCTAAATATAAGCTGGGAAAAGGTAAAAGCCCGGTTAATCACTTCTATAATCTTTGGAATAAATAGGCTATTTAATGAAGCTTTGTAATCAACTTTGGCAACATTCAGAAGAGATAATTAAACATCACCTGAATCACCCTTTTTCTCGTCATTTGGCGAAGGGAACTCTTGATCATGATATCTTTAGGTTTTATCTGCAACAAGATGCTATCTATATTCTTAAGTATGCAGAAGCGATGGATTTACTTGCCCATAAAGCCCCAACTTCTGAATTAAAAGATGAGTTTCTTCACTTATCCCAAGAATCATACGAATTAGAACATATCTTTCAGGCTCAGCTATTTAAAGACTACCAAGTTCAACCTTCTGAAACCATGCAACCTGCCTGCTTAGCATACACTTCTCACCTACTGGCAACTATTGCCAATAATGACTTTGTAATAGGGTTAACTTCACTTCTCCCCTGCTTTTGGGTCTATTTGGAGAATGGCAGAAACATTGCCAAGCATAGTGTAACTAATAATCCTTACCAATCCTGGATTGATACCTATCTAAGTGAAGAGTTTGAACAACAAACAGAAATGGTGAAACATTATATTGAGCTCTATGGCAAAGATGCTTCGGAAGAAACTAAAAGGATGATGTTTGAAGTGTTTAACTACTCCTGTAGATTAGACTACCTCTTTATGGATTACGCCTACAAACAAGTAATTTGGGATAAATAAGATGAAATATTTTACTCTAGAAATATGTATTGATTCTGTAGAATCGGCTATTATTGCCCAGAATAATAATGCGGATAGAGTTGAGCTTTGTGCTAATCTTTTAGAAGGTGGCACAACCCCTTCCTACGGAATGCTTTTAGCAACAAGAGCTGAAATAGATATTGAAATAGCCTTGATGATTAGACCTCGTGGCGGTGATTTCTGCTATTCTGAACTTGAGTTTGATGTCATGAAACAGGATATCATTATTGGCAGGGAATTAGATGTTGACTGCTTTGTTTTCGGTATTCTTCTGCCTAATGGAAATATTGATGTTGCCCGAACCAAAGAGTTAGTTGAACTGGCAAAACCCCGAGAAACTACTTTCCATCGGGCGTTTGATCTAACCCCAGATCCCTTCCAAGCTTTAGAAGATGTGATTGCTACCGGTGCAGATAGAATTCTTACTTCCGGACTGCAACAAAAAGCTATTGAAGGCAAGCAACTGATTAAAGAGTTAATTATTGCTGCCAATAATAGAATCTCTATTATGCCCGGTTCCGGGGTAAACCTAGCCAATCGTGATGAATTACTAAACTTTACACAGGCTAAAGAGCTGCACATGACTGCCTTTACTCAGATAGAGGGAGAAATGAAGTTTCGACCTGATCATATCAATATGAGTAGTTCCAAAAAGATAACTGATTATCAGATTAATGTTGCTGATCCCAATATTATCCATGATATGAAGAAAAAAAAATCTATCCATTGAATTATGCTGTAGAGACGCAATATTTTGCGTCTTTTCGGGAAATAGGTTAAATAAACAAAACACAAAATGTTGCGTTTCTACAAACCTCGCCAATAGAGTCTAAGTGTAAACACTGCTCTAATCGACCATCCTATAATAACATTGCCAGTTCTTTATAAAAAATATTAACTTAATTAACTTTTTCTATTGACATAATAATTAAACTTATTATGTTGACTAAATGAGTGGGAGATGTGTCCGAGTTGGCTTAAGGAGCACGGTTGGAAACCGTGTGTAGGTGAAAGCTTACCTAGAGTTCGAATCTCTACGTCTCCGCCATTCTTTTTAATATTTTGTTGTATATTATTTCAAACTTATGATTGTATTTAAATACATTCCAAATCATTGGTACACGAGAGAATATGCAACTTTTTTTATTCCTAAACAATTTCGCGAAAACATCTCGTCATGCCTTTTCATTTTTCTTTTTCGTGTTCATTCATGGCTTAAATAGGGTACCCACAAGGGATACCCCTACGATTATTAATTTCTTCTTTTACTTCATTAATAAATTTAAATAAATGGCGGAGAGTTAGGGATTCGAACCCTAGGTAAGCTCACACCTACAACGGTTTTCGAGACCGTCCCATTCAACCGCTCTGGCAACTCTCCCCTATCTTTTTCCTTTAAAAAACTTTTTAAGTAACTTGGCTGATTCCTCTTCCATAATCTTAGTAGTGAGTATGGGATTATGATTAAAATGAGAATCCAGCAAAGTATTATAAACTGATCCGGCAGCTCCGCCCTTGGGGTCATAAGCTCCAAGCACAACACGACCGACTCTTCTCCAAATTATCATTCCGGCACACATAAGGCAAGGCTCTAAAGTTATATAGAGCGTGTAGTCATAGAGATACTTCTCCGGAGCTTGCTCAAGAATCAACTTTTCAGCATGGGCTAAAGGATCTTGCAACTCATTTGTCCGATTATGTGCTTTTAAGACAACTTTATCACCTTTTACCAACACAGCACCAATAGGAACTTCATTGTTGGTATAAGCAATCTCAGCTTCATCAAGAGCTAATTGCATGAAATAGAAGTCAGCAGAAGTTTCAGAATTTACCATTATCTTCCAATGCTGTAATATTCAAAACCCATCTCTTTTAAGTCATCAGGTTGATATTGATTTCTTCCGTCAAAGATAATTGGGTTTTTCAATCTTTCTTTAATGGCGGCAAAATCAGGGTTTCGGAATTGATTCCATTCAGTAATAAGCAGTAGAGCATCAGCATCTTTAAGTGCTTCATAGTTACCTTCCGCAAAGCTTACACTTGGATTATCAGCAAATAATCTTTTAGCTTCATTCATGGCAGCTGGGTCATATGCAACAACTTTAGCACCAGCTTCAGTAAGCATTTTGATAATAATTTGGGCAGGAGCTTCGCGCATATCATCTGTTTTAGGTTTGAATGATAATCCCCACACAGCAAAAGTTAGATTAGTTAAGTCTTGTCCAAAACGCTTAATTACTTTCTCAGCAAGAACCTTTTTCTGGTCTTCATTTACATCTTCTACAGCAGTAAGCACGCGTGCTATCATGCCCTCTTTATCAGCTATTTTAATGAGTGCTTTCACATCTTTAGGGAAACAAGAACCACCGTAACCGATACCGGGATAGATAAATTGGTAGCCGATACGAGAGTCAGAACCTATACCGTGTCGGACTTCACCAACATCAGCACCGACTAATTCACAAAGTCTGGCTATATCATTCATAAATGAAATCTTAGTTGCCAACATGCAATTGGCTGCATACTTAGTCATCTCTGCACTTCTGATAGACATAAAGATGACCTTTTCGCGACTTCTGGCAAATGGTTGATATAGCTCGTACATAATCTCAGCACATCTTGCATTATCAGTACCTACAACTACGCGATCCGGCTTCATACTATCAGAAATAGCATCACCTTCTTTGAGGAATTCAGGATTAGAAACAACATCGAAAGTTAAATCCACTCCTCTTTTGTCTAAAACAGCTTGAATTGTTTTCCTGACGCGATCTGCAGTGCCGATAGGAACAGTGGATTTATCAACAATCACCTTGTGGCTATCCATATGAGTTGCAATATCAGTGGCTACAGCTAAAACATATTGTAAGTCAGCAGAACCATCTTCATCCGGAGGCGTGCCGACAGCAATAAAGCAGACATCAGATGTTTTAACAGCAGTAGCGATATCAGTGGTAAAGCTAAGCCTTCCTTCCTTTTTATTGCTTTTAACTAACTCTTCTAAGCCCGGTTCCCAAATAGGAATTCCGCCTTGATTGAGAAGTTCTATCTTGCTTTTATCATTATCTACACATATTACATCGTTTCCCATTTCAGCAAAACAAGTTCCGGTAACTAAACCTACATAACCTGTTCCGATAACTGTTAGTTTCATATTATCCTCTTTTTAAATTTTATAGCCCTGAGGGTTTTTTGTTTGCCAATTCCAGGCATCTTTACATATATCTTCTAAATCATATTTTGTTTGCCAATTTAAATCGTTTTTTGCTTTTGTGGAATCTGCATAACAGCTTGCAATATCACCTTCTCTGCGTCCGACAATCTCATAAGGAATCTCTCTCCCTGTAATGGTACTGAAAGAATTCACCATTTGCAGAACACTATAACCACTTCCAGAACCTAGATTGTAGATATTCAATCCAGAACTTAATTTAAGCTTCTGCAAGGCAGCTACATGTCCCCTTGCTAAATCAACAACATGGATGTAATCACGGACTCCGGTTCCATCAGGAGTTTCATAATCATCACCAAATATTCTTAGCTTCTCTAATCTGCCAATTGCTACCTGTGAGATGAAGGGAAGTAAATTATTAGGAATCCCATTAGGGTCTTCTCCTATTAATCCGCTTTGGTGAGCACCTACAGGATTGAAATATCTTAGCAAGACTATATTCCACTTAGGATTTGCTTTATAAAAGTCTCTTAAAATATCTTCTATCATTAGTTTAGTCCTACCATAAGGATTAGTAACAGAGAGTGGGAAGTCTTCTGTGATGGGAAGTGTTTGGGGATTGCCATAGACAGTTGCAGAAGAGCTAAAAATAAGATTAGTACAATTAAATTCACGCATAACTTGCAGGAGTTTGATTGTACCGGTAATATTGTTATCGTAATATTCGAGAGGAAGTTCATTAGATTCACCTACTGCTTTTAGGCCGGCAAAGTGAATAACTCCCTCTATTTCATGATCTGAGAAGATAGTTCTGAGACACTCTTGATCGCGAATATCACCTTTTACAAAAGTAACGTCTTTATTAGTGATGGCTTTAACTCTTTCCAGAGCTAATTCAGAGCTGTTAGAAAGGTTATCCAGAACCACAACATCTATATTTTTGTTTAATAATTCCACGCAAGTATGGCTTCCAATGTAACCTGCTCCACCTGTAAGTAATAATTTCATTTAACTACTCCTCAATGATTTGTAAATCTTCATTTTTTAGCGTTACTTCCACAGCTTGATTAATAAAATTAGCAGTTATGATAATTTTATTGGGGTTTTCACCCTCTAAGACAAATCCAATGGTTCCGGCTAAAACTCCTGAAACTATTTTAACTTTTGTTCCCTTTTCTATAATCTCTGTCGGCATCATGAGATAGCCTTCTTCTTTAATAAAGTAGAATCTTTGAAGCTCTTCTATTAAGACATCCTGATGCTTCACGGCAATGATTCTTACTATTAATCCGGGACGAAGCAACACAGACTTTTGCTCGAAATTCATTTTGACAAAAAGATATCCGGAAAAGAGAGGTTTAGTAGTTTCAATCTTCCTATATTTATACTTTCTGGTAGTGGAATATTGAAACTACTAAACCTC
>JBAYZI010000050.1:0-17841 GCA_041672585.1 Cloacimonadales bacterium (SeqCode)
TATTTGGATAAAAGGAACATTGATGAAGCAATTCTGAAAGCGGAAATCAGTGTCTATTTACAGGAATTGGGTCATAAGAATATCGTAATTAATGTTGAAAAGCCTTCGCTGGAAGATGCCTTTATAAACTATTTACACAGTGAGAATGAAGATGATAACAGTTAATAATCTAACCAAGAAGTTTGGCAAGTTCACAGCAGTAGATGAGATTAGCTTTGAAGTTCCCAAGGGCGAAATATTTGGCTTTCTCGGTGCGAACGGTGCCGGTAAAACGACAGCTATTAAAATGCTCTGCGGACTCTCCAAACCAACTTCCGGAAGTGCCAATATTGCCGGCTATGACCTGCTTTCCCAAGTTGAGCAAGTGAAGCTGAACATTGGCTATATGAGTCAGAAGTTCTCGCTTTATGATGACCTAACCATTAGTGAAAACATCGACTTTTATGGCGGACTATACAGACTGAAAGGGAATGAGCTGAAACAGAAGAAAGAGAAGATTGTGCAAGAATTAGGTCTGAATAATCAACGAAATGCTTTAGTAGGTTTTCTTCCTTTGGGCTGGAAACAGAAGCTGGCGTTCTCTGTCGCCACGATTCACGACCCCAAAATACTCTTCCTTGATGAGCCAACCAGCGGAGTTGATCCCATTACCCGCAGAAAGTTTTGGGAGATAATAATTGCGACTGCTAATCAGGGAATCACCATCTTTGTAACGACTCATTATTTGGATGAAGCCGAGTATTGCGACAGGATTTCCATCATGGTGAATGGCAAGATTATTGCGTTGGATTCACCGGCAAATCTCAAACAGCAACTTAATGTGTCAACCACGGCAGAAATCTTTGCCCAACTCACAAGGTAATGCTATGAAACAGTTTATCTATTTTATCAAGAAGGAATTCATTCATATTTTCCGGGATACCAAGAGTCTGATAATCCTCTTTGCCTTGCCCATAATTCAGATTATTCTCTTCGGTTTTGCTCTCACGAATGAGATTAAGAATGTCAATTTTGCCGTCTATGATAACTCCAAATCGGACACTTCCCTCCGACTAATTAACAAGATTGATGCGACCGATTACTTCACTCTGCACAAATATCTTAATAATCCCGACGATATTGAAGCCATTCTCCAAAGCAATAAAGTGAAGTTTGTGCTTGTGATTGATGAAGACTTTTCCCGTCTCTATCCTCATGAGAAACAAGGAGATATCCAGCTTCTTTTGGATGCTTCCGACCCTAACATTGCGACCAATATTAGAGGCTATTTGCAGAATATTATCACTACTTTTAGTGAAGAAGAGTTTCCGCTTTCCGAACAGCTTCATTTGGCAACCACGAAGATGTATTATAATCCGGAGCTGAAGAGTGTTTACCTGTTTATTCCCGGACTGATGGCGTTTATTCTTACTCTGATTTCGGCGTTTATGACTTCAATTACGCTCACCAAGGAGAAGGAACTGGGGAACATGGAGATTCTGCTCATTTCGCCTCTCAAACCCTATCAAATCATCATTGGGAAGGTTATTCCTTATGCCCTGCTTTCAATGATTAACATTGCGAATATATTGTTGCTCGGCACTTTCGTGTTCGGCATGCCCTTGCAAGGTTCACTTTTGTTGCTACTTCTCGAATCGATTCTGTTCCTCCTAAATAGCCTCTCGCTGGGCATTCTCATCTCATCTTTCACTAGTAGTCGGCAGGTTGCAATGATGGTCGCCCTTGCCGGATTACTGCTTCCTACCATGCTTCTCTCGGGGTTTATGTTCCCGATTAATAATATGCCCTTGCCTCTGCAATACTTCTCCAAAATTGTACCGGCGACACACTATATCATTATCCTCAAAGGAATTATGATTAAAGGCGTGGGATTACAATACCTCTATAAAGAGACCCTAATTCTCGCCCTCTTAACAATCTTCTTCATCATTATCAGTATTAAGAAATTCAATGTGAGGCTTGACAAATGAGAATTCTGTTCATCCTGATTATCAAAGAACTGAAACAAATATTTCGCAATAAAGGCATGCTACCCATTATCTTTGTGATGCCGATTCTGCAACTCTTGATTCTGGCAAACGCTGCCAACTATGAGATTAAGAATGTGAATATTGCGATTTTGGATTTGGGTAAGAATGATTTTATTCCGGAAATTTCAGCCCAACTTAATGCTAATAATTACTTTACGCTGAAGGGTGTGAAATATGATAAAGCTTCGGCAATTTCCCTGCTTGATAGAGGTGAAGTTGATGCGATTATTGCGTTTCAGCATAATTTCTCAGCCCAAAGAATGCCGACCACGCCACAGGTTCAGCTCATAATTAACACTATCGACGGTGCTTCGTCAGGCATTGTGCTTAGCTATATTTCAGGCTTTATTGAACAATATTTCGCTCAAAATAGTGCAATGAAACCCCTCATAAATCTGGAATATACCAACAAATTTAATAGCAAACTCGACTATAAGACCGTGATGGTGCCGGGTATTTTGGTGATTCTGGTCTCGCTGATTGGGGTGTTCCTCACTGCTATGAATATTGCCCGTGAGAAGGAAATCGGGACTATTGACCAGCTGAATGTTTCGCCCATTACCAAGCTCCAGTTTATTGGTGGAAAGCTCTTTCCTATGCTGATTATTGGGTTGGGTGAACTCTTTTTTGGTATCATTTTGGGAAGAGTGCTGTATGGAATTCCCTTTGCCGGAAACCCTCTGACTGTCATCACCTTTGCCATTGTCTTCCTCTTTGTCATGCTCTCGTTCGGACTACTCATCTCCACAAAAGCTGATTCTCAACAACAAGCAATGCTCATCGCCTATGTTTTCTTGGTCGTGTTTATCATGTTTTCAGGACTCTTCACTTCCATTGAAAGCATGCCGATTTGGGCAAATAGAATCTCGCAAGCTATTCCCATTACGCACTTTATCACGGTTATGAGATCTGTGATGCTGAAAGCCACGCCACTACATTTGCTGTACCGGGAACTGCTTATTTTGCTCGGAACAGGTGGATTGCTCTTTACTGTGGCGACGCTAAGTTATAAGAAGTCGGAGTAATTAAGAGAAACCCTTTAATAATAATATTTGACAACATATTATCTAAACATTATAATGACATAAAAATAATAAGAGGTAGTTATGAAAAAGATTGTTGTAATTATTTTGGTGTTGTTTTCGGTTGTTTGTGCCTTTGGACTGAAGGTTATTTTAAATAATGGAAACACTATTGAAGGAGAATTGAGAGGAAAATCCAAGGATAAGATTTATGTTTATGTAGAAGAACAAGATTACATTGTCGGCATAAATATGCATTATATAGCAACAATAATTGATGAGGAAAATAATATTATATCTCAAGAAGTAATGTTAAAGAAAGACTTCAGGAATAAAATAAATTTCAACAACTATTTTGAATTAACAGATACAGATCTTCATTATGGCACACCTTTATATGCTACAAAACCAGAATTTGCTACAACCAAGAGAAAAGTGAAGTACGAAATGTTAGCTGCTACTGCTGTTTTTGCATATTTATCTCTTGATAATATTATATATGTTGGTAGTAAAAATGATTCAGAAAATTCATGGAAAACAATTGATAAGGGTCATAAAGTTATCGGCGCAATAGTATGTGGGGTAGCTGCAGTCTTTACCTTAGCTAATTCTGTTGAACGAGTAGAAGTCCAAGCATCCCCAACCTCTTTGAGCTTGAGCTATAAATTCTAACCTATCGCAAGCTTGAGACTTCTTAATTCCCCTCTTCCCTTTCGCAGAAAGGTCTTTGGAGAGGGGAGCCCAATTTCGGCGGGGTGTGGTCTTGGATTTCAGCTCGATAATAGTATTATATTTTGTGATTAAAATAATTTTGCGGATAAATCCCTTCTTGTTTTCTTTTACCGTTTCAGGTCGCATAAAGTTTTTCTTGACACATAAGTGGTTTGAACGAACTGTGCTTTGTCAGGTCCGGTGCAACTTTAACCTTCGAACCATGTCAGGTCAGGAATGAAGCAGCATTAAGGAGTGCTTAGAGTGTGCTACCGGTAACCTGGCACTTTTTTTATACCTTTAAATGTACTATTCATCACCTTTTTACCACTGCTAAGAAAAAATTATCGAAATAAAACTTGCCAAAAAAACAATTCCCACTAAATTAGTATAAGATAACTTAGGAAGAGGATGAAAGATGCAACTGACAACAAAAACAGAGTATTCGGTAAGGGCTTTGGTAATGCTTAGCGATAGTAAAGATTCATTGAAATCGATCAATGTGATTTGTACTGAACAAAACTTGCCTCATAAGTATGTAGAACAACTCTTTAGGAAACTTAAAAAGTGTTCTTTAATTGGCAGTGTTGCCGGTTCTAAGGGTGGTTATTTTCTTAAAGTGGCTGCCTCTGAGATTACGCTGGGTCAAATCATGGAAGTTGTTGAAAGTCATCCCTATTCAATAAGTTGTGAAAGAAACAGGATGGATATAGATTTTTGTAAAGTAGCAAACTGTCAGTATAAAGTCTTGTGGGACGATATTTACAGTAATATTAGAGATTATCTTAATACCATAACATTACAAGAAATAAAAAAAAGAATAGAGAAGGAGTAAGGCATGGAACAAAAGAGAATTTATTTAGATAACTGCGTTACTACTAAACCGGATCCTCAGATTTTTGAGGTTATGAAGGAGTACTGGGAAAATGAATATTGGTTTCCGGCAACTTTCTTTACAGCCGGGGAAGAGATTAACTCAAAGTTAGACAATTTTAAAGCCACACTTGGCAAAACAATAAATGCAAAACCAGACGAAATTCATTTCACTCGCGGTGGAACCTCGGCTAATAATATAGCAATTAAGGGTATCCTCATGGCTAATTCACAGAAAGGCACCCATATAATCTGCTCAGTAGTTGATTATCCGGATATTCTGACTAACTATGCTTTCTTTGAGAAAAGTGGGTTTACAGTAACCTATCTGCAACCTGATGAAGATGGTGTAGTTTCTGCACAGAAGCTGAAAGATGCAATTCGCCCGGACACTATTCTTTTCTCCACTACTTGGGTTAATCATGTTGTTGGAACAATTCAGCCGGTTGATGAATACGCTAAAGTATTGCAGGAAGCGGATCATAGGGTCTTTTTGCATGTTGATGCAGGTCAGGCTTATGGTAAGTTCCCGATGGATATGAACCACACAGGGATTGACACAATGTCAGTTTCTGCTCATAAGATTCATGGACCGCAAGGTGTGGGCTTCTTATATAAAAGAACAAAGACTCCGCTTGCTCAAGTGGTGCATGGAGTTAACCGCGTTGATAATTTAGAAACAGGTGGGATGAATATTGGTTCTCTTGCCGGTTTTGCTAAAGCTGCAGAGCTTACTTTTGCTGATTTAGCAGCAACAACCAAGAAGCTTAGAGATTCATCTAACTATCTGTTAGAGAGAATAATGAATGAAATTCCTGATGTAGAATTGAACGGTGCTGCCGGAGAAGGCAGAGCTTGTCATAATATCAATGTTTCCATCGATTATATTGAAGGTGAAGCAATGGGGATGATGCTAGACTTAAATGGTGTAACTGCTGCTACAGGAAGTGCTTGTGCTTCTCAGGGTTTAAAGCCCAGCTATGTCTTAATGGCAATGGGAAGAAATCACATGCAATCGCATGGTTCTATGAAGTTCACAGTCAGTAAATTCACAACTAAGGAAGAGCTTGATTTTACAGTAGATAAGCTTAAAGAGATCGTTATTGAATTGAGAAGAAGAAGTCCCTTATATCAAGAGAAAAAAGATAAATAAAGAAAGATAAAATAGAGGAAATTATGCAATATTCACAAAAAGTTTTAGACCACTTTATGAAACCACACAATGTGGGTGAAATAAAAGATGCCGATGCCGTTGCTACAGAGGGTTCTCCTGCTTGTGGAGACCAAGTTACTGTTTATTTAAAGATTAATAAAGATACCAAGATTATCGAAGACATAAAATTCAAATCCTATGGCTGTGCTTCTAACATTGCAACCGGTTCAATGATTACCGATATGGCAATGGGAAAGAGTATTGATGAAGCTCTGAAAATCACCTGGCGAGATGCTATGGAAGAGTTAGACGGACTTCCCCCTACCAAGGCTCACTGTTCTGTGTTGGCTGCTGATACTCTTCACGAAGCTATCAAAAATTACCAAATTGAGCATGGTATAAGAGAGGTAGCAGACTTCTCTAAAGAGACCATTGTTGCCGAGCTTAAACATATTATTTATCCACAAGTGGGTGAAGATATTGTAACTCTCAAAATGGTTAAATATGTCGGTTTTAATGCCGGTGTTGCTATTATTGATATCGAGATTCCATCGTTTGACAAATATCGTGATAATGTAGCTGAAGAGATTCGTGAACATCTGGCTAAATACTCTCAGATTACAGATCTGCAGATTAATATGTAGTAAAATAAAGTAAATATAAATAGGACTAATCATGTTTTCGTGATTGGTCCTTTTTTTGTAACCCCACTATAAACTATAAGGGACAATTTTTTGGAGTTTTGTCCCGGTTCTTGAATTTATCTTAGATTATTTTCACTATTAGATATATATCTAATAGGCGGGAGTAAATTCTTCGCTAATGTTAGTCTTGGGCAACAATAAGAATCCTCACAGATAAAAAAATAGACTTTTTAAATTTCCCTGAAATCTTCTTGAGACACTAGTGGGTAGCTCGATGAGTTTTCGATGAATATACGGAGCAGGAAAGAGAGAGCAAGGAGCAATTAAAGAAAAAGAGGTTAAACACAAAAGCACAAAACTACACAAAAACACAAAAAAGAAGAGCTTTCACCACAGAGAAGAAAGAAAATTTAGCCACAGATTAACACGGATTAAAACTAATACGGCGACTATTAAAGTACCCACTTCCCTTTCGAAGAAAGGTATATGGAGAGGATGGCAGCTTGCTGACGGGGTGGCTCTTAAATTAAGGAGACGTAAAATGTTGCGTCTCTACAGCAGAAGAAAAGGTGAAGAAGCCCTTTATATCTCTTCCAACTCCTCTAATCTTAAGAGCAAAGTCAGCATCTCATCATCTAAATTAGCCTGTTCTTCAGAAATAGAAGTAAACTCTTGGTGAGTAAGCTCATCTGCCTTGTTTTCAATCGTGTTGGAGAGTTCTAAAAGACGAAATTCTATCTCTTCCAAGCGTTGATTTGTGTCAGCAAGCTCATTTTTTTCTTTAAAAGATAAGCCTGTTTTGACAGTCTTCACCTTGGCGAATTTCTCTTTAGCATCATCTTCTGCTATTTCTGCCCGGTAGCGTTTAACCAAGAGATAGTCAGAATAGTTGCCGGCAAACTTGGTAATCTTGTCATTTTCAAAGATGAAGAGGAAATCACAGATGCGATCTAAGAAGAATCTATCATGTGAGACGACTAAAATGCAGCCATCGAAGGCATCAAGATAGTCTTCAAGAATCTCTAATGTTCTAATATCCAGATCATTAGTAGGTTCATCAAGGATAATAAAATTTGCACCGAACATGAGGGATTTAAGCAGATGAAGACGTTTCTTTTCTCCGCCGGAAAGTGAAGAAATCTTGGCTTGTTGCATCTTAGGTTCGAATAAGAATCTCTCCAGCATTTCGGTAGCAGAGTGAAGAACGCCATCTTTGGTTCTGATATTTTCTGCAAAAGAGGAGATATATTGAAACACTGATTTATCAGCCGGCATGGCATCAGCTTCTTGTCGGAAGTAGGCAAACTTAGTGTTGATGCCTGCGTTCACGACACCCTTGGTGGGGATTAAATCTTTGGTAATAATCTTAAGCAAGGTTGTTTTGCCACAGCCGTTATCGCCGATTATCCCGATTCTTTCAAACTTCTGGAAGATATGACTAAAGTTATTAATCAATGGTTCTGTGTCATAAGTATGAGTAATATTGCCAAGTTCCAGAATTTTCTTGCCCATTCTATGTGTTTGAAAAGAGATATCAACTTCTTGCTGATCAATGAGATAGGATTTATCAAGCAACTCCATTACTCTATCAACATGGCTTTTAGGTTTTGTAGATCGCGCTTTTGCTCCTCTTTGTAACCATTTTAGTTCTTTGGAAAGTTGGGCTTGCATACGTGTCTCTTTTCTCTGTCTATCAACATCTTCCATCTCTTTCTTTTCGATATAGTAGGAGTAGTTTCCGTCGTAGAATCTGATAGTGCCCTGTTCTATATCCATGATTTTATTGCAGATACTATCTAAGAAGTAGCGGTCATGCGTAACAAAGATGATATTGCCCTGATAATCTGTAAGATGCTGTTGCAGCCATTCAATAGAATCGATGTCTAAGTGGTTAGTCGGTTCATCAAGAATCAGTAAATCCGGTTCTTTGAGCAGTACGGAAGCAAGGTCTATTTTCCTGCGTTGACCTCCGGAAAGGATGCCTATCTTTTGTTGGAAATCTGTAATCCCCAATTGGGTCAAATAGCTTTTGGCTTTAGCTTCGATACTCCAGCCATTAATAACCTCGATTCTTTCTGCTAATTCAGCTTGTCTGTCGCAAAGTTCTTGATCTTGGGTGTGAGTAAGTTGATCGCTGAGATGAAAATACTCTTTAAGGAGAACAAACTCCTCTTTATCAGAAGAGTAGATTTGTTCGAGAATGGTTAGGTCGTCATCTAAGACAGGAGTTTGAGGAAGGTAAGCGGTTGTCATATCGTTTCTGAATGTGATTTCACCACTATCTGTAGGCTCAATCCCCATTACTAACTTCAAAAAGGTACTTTTCCCACATCCATTTACACCAATAATACCCATTTTTTCACCGGAATGGATACCGAAACTTGCTTCTGTAATAATGTCTTTATCAGAAAATTTCTTATTTACATTACTAAAGGTTACTAATACTTCTCCAATATTTATCATTTATTTCCCTATGTTTTTATATAATTATTTATGGTGGAGACGCAAAATGTTGCGCCTCTACAGCAAAATGAAGAGATGATTGAAAACCACCCCGCCGGAGTACCGGCACCCCTCCACAGAGGGGAATTAAGATGAATACGCACCCTATATTATCGGTGTTTCTCGGTGTTATCGGTGGGTTAATTCTTCTTTGTGTAATCCCTGTGAATGCGGTTACCCACAAGGGATACCCCTACAATTATTAATTACTAAGCAGTTTCTTCCGTATCTCCGCACTAACCATATCCATAATCCAGACTGCTAATGCAATTAGCCAAACAATAGTTCCAACTCCATTCCAATCCGTCATCTGTTGTTTCTGAAAAAGCTGAAGTCCAATACCGCCACCACCAACAAAACCCACAATAGTAGCCATTCTTACATTAATATCCCAACGATAAATAGTGAAGGCAAGGAAAGGATTAATGATTTGAGGGATAACAGCATAACGCCATACTTGAAGAGTACTTGCGCCTGTAGAAGTAATTGCTTCCACAGGACCTTGGTCAATATTCTCAATCTGTTCTGAATAGAGCTTAACCAGGGCAGCTATCGAGTGAATCATTAAGGCGAGCATACCGGCAAAAGGTCCGATACCTACCCAAACAGCAAAGATAATTGCCCACACGATGGCTTCAATAGATCTGATAATAGTGGAAATAGTTCTAATCACAGCGTAAACTGTTCTGCCTAACCATGTTTTATTCATTAAGTTAGAAGCAGCTAAAAAGCTGAGCAAGAAGGCAATAGGAACTGCAAAGATAGTTGCCATCAAAGCTAAATAGATAGTCTTGATTAATTCGGAAACCATTCTCCAGAAGATAGTTTTATCAGGAGTAAAAAGTCCTCTGACAATGTTTCTTGTTCCATCCATACCGGTAAAGAATTCTACCGGGGATATCTCCACCATAATCCAGCCGACCACAATAGTAAGAGCTATAAGTGCTGAATAGATATAGTGATAGACTTGCGAAAAGAATTTAATACGCGATTCTTTTTCTGTATATAGAGATTTACCGGGTGTGTTAGGAATGAAGATTAAAATGAGATAGAGCAGAGTGCTTAAACCAAAAACTAACCAGGGATTAATAGTAGTTTCTGACCAATAATTGTAAAGAAAGGCAATAGTTGTGCCGATATAGAGCGAGATTGAATAATCAAGAATATTAGTAATAAATCTTTGTTTGCTGTGTACTTTTTTGTTTTTAGCCATTATCTAATCTCCACTTCTTCAGCATCTTCGCCATAGATCTCTTTGAATTTAGCATCATCTATTTCGTTGGGTGTTCCTGAAAACTTAATTTTCCCATCTTTAAGAGCTACCACGCGGGTGCCATACTTTCGGGCTAAGCTTAGAAAGTGCAAGGAACAGACAACTGTGATGCCGTCTTCGCGATTAAGCGTACCGAGGTAATTCATGACAGAATCGGCAGTTGCGGGGTCTAAACTAGCAACAGGTTCATCAGCTAGAATGAGCTTAGGTTTCTGCATTAATGCCCGAGCTATCGCCACTCTTTGCTGCTGTCCGCCACTAAGATTGCGAACCTTTCTGTAGGCATAATCTTGCAAACCGACTCTTTTCAGGTTTTTAAGAGCTGTTTCCTTCTCTTCTTTAGTCCAACGCGAAAAGAAAGTGTGCTTGGAGAGGCTTCCGGTCAAAACATTAGTCAGCACGGTTAGGTTCTTAACTAAGTTGAACTGCTGGAAAATCATGGCAATATCACTTCTAATACTCTTAAGGTCGGTAGGAGAAGCGGTTACAACATCTTTACCTAGAAACGTAATCCCGCCGGAAGTAGGTTCTATCAACCTATTAAGGCAACGCAGCAGGGTAGATTTACCGGAACCGGAAAGTCCTAACAGAATGAGGAATTCACCCTCTTTTATAGTTAAATCAACATCTTTAAGAGCATGTGTTGCTTCATCATAGAATTTATTTAACTTGTTTATTTCAATAATACTCATAGTTTTAATTTTAATCTAATTTAGTTGTGTCTATTGCATCTAATCTCTGTTTAATTATCTCGTAAGCAGAGTCATCTACTCTTTTCAAACCATCAATATCGTAAAGCTCTTTGAAGGCTTTTTTACCCTCAGGGCTTTCGCTTAAGATTTGAATAGCTTCAATCATTTTGTCAGCTATTTCCTGTGGCAAACCTTTTCTAAAAGTGCAGTTATCGTTAGGTATCCAATCTGTGAAACCTACTATTTTGGTATTTTCAAAAACCTTTGGGTCTTCTGCAACTATCTTAATGCGTGCATCTTGAGGAACTCCATCAACTTCAGGAGACCAATAGGTACAGCCAACATCTGCCTTTCCTTGCAAAACTGCTCTGATTACAGTATCATGACTTCCTAAGAACATCTTCTTAGCTGGCACTATATTTTTATGAGCAAGGATAGCTGCGGGAAAGATATATCCGGAAGTAGAAGAAGCATCGGAGTAGGCAATAATCTTGCCCTGGATATCTTCAATTGAGTTGATATCAGAATCAGCTCTTGCTAAGAATTGTCCTTTATATTCACTTAAACCGCTTCTGATAGTTTGGAAGGTAACATAAGCACCATATTTCTTATTCACTAAATAGTAGGAGAAAGTAGGCAACCAAGCAATGTCAGCTCTGTCAACGCCCATTGCTTCTATCACGGCAGCATAACTGGTAGGAACATTTGTTTCGATTGAATAACCGCTGATTCTCTCCAACTCTTTTTCGATAATAGTACCGGAAGAGATGAGTTTGTTATGTTCTAAAGAAGGAACAAAATACATTTTAATAGGGTTCTTCTTACTTCCTAAAGGTGCTTTTTCACAACCAACAACGGTTGCTAAGATTAACATAATAACGAAAAGTTTTATAAGTCTATTCATACATGCCTCCAATTATAAAATATTCTTTAATTCTAATAAACATTTAATATCGTAATCAGCTTTAGTGTCTGATATTTTCTTTTTAGGGTTATACCAACAAGTGGTTATACCTGCATTAATCCCGCCTTTGATGTCTGAATTAATGCTATCCCCAATCATTAATATTTCTTCTGTAGCATCTATTTCACCCTTATCAAACAGCTCTAAAAAGAATTGTTTATGTGGCTTTTGATAGCCCAATTCTTGAGATATTCCGATATAGGAAAAGTACTCTAACATCTCCGAAGCTTTGAGCCGTGGATACTGTACATCAGGGAGTCCATTGCTTGCTAGCACTAAATTATACCCTTTCTCTTTGAGATAATCTAAGATTTCGTAAGAGCCGGGAAGCGGAAAAGCATTCTGGGAGAGAAAACGGGCGTATTGAAAAGCACAATCTTCGGGGTCAACTTCCTTCTTTCCTATCTGAATCATGAACTCTTTATGACGGTTAATTTTCAGATAATCTAAGGTAATTTTTCCTTCTTCATATTTGTGCCAAAGTCCGTTATTAATAGTTTTAAACCTATATTGTAATGATTGAAAGTCCCCTGGGATGTGATAAAAGTCAAAGAGATTAGCTAAGGCATTTGTCTCTGCTAAATCATAATCCAAGAGAGTGTTATCTAAATCAAAAATTACATGTTTAAATCTCATTATTTATCCTCTCGTCTATTTCCCAATCTTCGAACATCGGCGATACTATTAAAATATCCCTTTCTAGAACATTTTTTATATAATTGCTGTCAAAATTGTCAAGGGTTAATCCTTCTGTATTGAAAATATCCTGGGAGAATACAGGTATTTGGTTCTCTTTTAAATTGATTTGAGCAGTGATATCTTCGAAGGTAAGCAGACCACAAACAGTTGCACTAGGACCCATGAATTTATTAATTATCACTTTCACTTCTGCTTTATAAGGAGCAATTAAAGTGTTGAGTTCAGCAACAATCTTGCTAAGATAATGTTGAGCCGAAACGCCTGTGATAAATAAAAGGTCTTTTTGGACATCTTCTTTGATATATTCAGCAAACAGGGTTTTCTCATATTCCCAAGTGTCCAACATAGTTCTTACCATGCCAATACCGTTCTCTATTTCCTCAAAATCCCCATAATACTCTTTTTCCGGGATAGGCAACTCTGCTTTAATAAAGAACTCATCAGAAGCATAAACAGCAGGAAACTTTTCTTTATGTTGATCAATAATAGTGATGACTTCCAGCGACTGTTCTTTAGTATAAAGAGGAAGATTATTTAGGGCTGTTCTATGCTTGGTAAGTCCTACCGGAACGACACCAATCCCAATTGTAGAAAGCTCAGGAGAAGTTAAGTCTTTAAGGGACTTTTCTAACTCTGCACCATCATTCATACCGGGAACCAAGACTAATTGAGTGTGATATTCAATGCCTCCGGAAGCTAGCTTCTTTAAAACATCTAAGATATCTAAATCTTGTTTATACCGCATCATCTGCTTTCTTAACACAGGGTTTGTAGTGTGAACAGAGATATAGAGAGGGGTTATTTTCATCGAAATAATCTTGTCTAGCATGGTAGGGTTTAAGTTGGTCAAAGTTATATAGTTACCGAAGATAAAGGAGTAAGCATAATCATCATCTTTAATATAAAGAGTCTCGCGCAATCCTTTGGGCATCTGATCAATAAAGCAGAAAATGCAATTATTGACGCATTCGCGACAAGTGTGATCTTCTAATTCAATACCTAACGGTTCTTCTGTCTCTTTTTCTCCGCTGATAACAAGCTTCTTTTTACCCCTAAGCACCTCTATTGCCAGCTTCTCATCAGCACTATAAAAGCTTACATCTAAAAAGTCGGCAATATCTTTTCCATTGATTTTTAAGATTATATCATTATCTTCTAAGCCAATCTCTTCAGCAAAACTAGATTGATTCACCTTTTTTATTTTTACACTCATTTACTTCTCTTTTTTAAATTATTTTCTTTCTCGTAACAAATTCTAAACAGACAACATCTTATAATAAAGCAATAAAGTCTCTATTTATTATCATTTTCTACAAGATTTTACGATAACAACAAATTGTCCAGTTTTATTAATTGCATTTTCTTACGATTAAATTATTATGTTAGTAGAACAAAAATAAAGAGGAGAAAATTATGACTAAATTAAGAGAAGTATATTACTGTGCAATTTGCAAAAACGTTGTTGAACTTGTATATCCGGGACAACCGGCACTTGTCTGCTGCAAAGAACCAATGCAGCTATTAGAGGCGCAAACAGCTGAAATGGCTAATGAAAAGCATGTCCCTGTTGTAGAAGAAAAAGATGGCGGAGTATTTGTTTATGTAGGTTCTACAACTCATCCAATGACCGAAGCACATCATATTGCTTTTATTGAAGTTCTTACCAAAAATATGGTTCTTCGTGCTGAATTAAAACATACTGATGCACCTGAAGCTTTCTTTAATATCAAAATGAAAGATGTTATTGAAGTTAGAGAATATTGCAATCTTCATGGACTTTGGAAATCAAAATAAACTATAATATTTAATAGGAGGAGAAAAAGAATGATATTGAAAGGAACTAAAACTGCTGAGAATTTAATGAAAGCATTTGCCGGAGAATCACAAGCTAAAAATAGATATGAATATGCTGCTAAAACAGCTAAGAAAGAAGGATTTGAACAAATTGCAGCTATCTTCAACGAAACTGCCCAGAATGAACAAGAACATGCTAAAGTATTCCTCAAGCATCTTGTTAACAATGGCGTAGAAGGTGAAGCAATAGAGATTACTGCTAGCTATCCAGCTGCGTGGTCTTCGACAGATACATTAAAGAATTTAGAGTACGCTGCTGATGGCGAAAACGAAGAGTGGACTGATCTATATCCTACATTTGCTAAAGTTGCTGATGAAGAAGGCTTCCCGGCAATAGCTGCTTCTTTCCGTGTTATCGCGAAAGTAGAAAAGCATCATGAAGAGAGATATAGAGCTCTTCACAAAACAGTTAAAGAGCATGAAGTATTCAAAAAAGATGGTAAAGTTTTCTGGAAATGTAGAAATTGCGGTTACATTCACGAAAGCTTAGAAGCACCTTCCTTATGTCCTGCATGTGTTCACCCACAAAAATATTTTGAAATACTCTGTGAAAAATATTAACTAATAAAGAGGAGTGAATTTATGGAAAAGTACCAATGTGTAGTATGTGGATATATTTACAATCCTGCCGAGAATAAAGACATACCTTTTGAAGATCTACCTGAAGACTGGGATTGCCCGGAATGCAGTGTGGGTAAGAATATGTTTGAAATGATTGACTAAATAACTTAAGAAGTTAGGGATTGATAAGGAAATATATTCTTTTCCATAAATACTTATATCGTTCCTCATCAATATTAGGAGTACATGAATGACAAGAGAAGAATTTGATAAAATAATTGAGTTTGCCATATTAAGAGAACAAGATGCTGTTGAATTTTATCATCAGCTACAAAAGCATGCTAAGTTTGCAGACCAAAAGCAGATGCTGATTGATTTCGAGAATATGGAAAAAGGTCATATAATCGTTCTTAAGAATATTCATAAAAAAGGATTAGATTATTTAGACCCGAACAGACCTTCTAATATGAAAACTAGCGATTATATTCTCGCTAATTATGATGATAAAGATTTAAGTTATGAAAATATTCTGGTAAGAGCTATTAAAAGAGAAGAGTACTCTTATAAACTTTATAAGGATCTGGCAACCAAGTTTCCGGATACAGAAGTTGCAGTACTATTCAAAAATCTGGCTGCTGAAGAGATTAAACATAAGAATCACTTCTCCGGAATGTATGATAAACATGTCTTAAAAGATAATTAACATTTAATAAGATAACCTACGCATAGTCATGAGGCTATGCGTTTTTTTGTGGGAAACAAAAGAGGTTTTCACCACAAAGACACAAAGGAAAAGATTAAAGAGTCCCTAACACAGAGTTACATAGAGGTTAAGAAGAGTTTCACAGAGTTTTTAAGAGGAAGAATAACGAATAAGATTATTTTGCTATAAATCTCTTTTTCTTTTCAGTGCTTTCGGTGCTTTCAGTGGCTAATCTCTTTATCTTCTTTTGTGGCTTTTGTGCCTTTTGTGGCAAAATCCTTAAAACCCCATTAAAAACTTGTCAAAAAGAAGTTGTTCATTAACTTTGCCAAAAGAGAGTATATTATGCACAAAAATAAAGTATTAATTCTGATAATGATTAGTCTGTTCTCCTTTTTAGTGGCAAAAGAGTGGACTCTTCTAATTTACATGGCTGCCGATAATGGACTTCATACCGATGCACTAGCTGATATTGAGGAGATGGAAAAGTCTCAGTTTAGCTTTGCTTCCAATATCATTGTGCAATTCGATGGAGCAGAAGGAACTGACCTTTCAGGGACTTATCGCTATAAAATAGGGTATCATCCGCAAGAGGGGATTCAATCTAAAAGAATCTCTAATTTGGGTGAGTTGGACTCCGGTTCTTTTCTTACCTTGAAGAGCTTTGTGGATTGGGGGTTTAGTAAATATAAATCAGATAAGAAGGCGTTAATTGTGTGGTCTCATGGTGATGGCTGGACAAAGCAACCGCTAAATAAAGGTATTGCTCCTGATAACACATCGCGAAACTTTATAAGTATGTCTGAGCATCAAATGCAACTGGCTCTGGCTGATAATCCTGTTGATATCTTGCTTTATGATGCTTGTAATATGCAGACTCTTGAGAACTTACATGAGTTGGCTGGATATGCTGATTATATTATTGGTTCGGAAGCTACAGTGCCTACTACCGGATTTCCCTATATTCAGATTTTTGATTATTGGCAATCAGCAGAGAATGTCGATAGTCTCGGCATTAATATCCCCAAGCTCTATCTGGAAGCTTATCAGCCGGGAAATATCTACAATTCAGGGCAATTCTTAAAGCGGGTTACCTGTTCAACAGCTAAGATGAATAAGTGGGAACCGTTTGTTTTACAGCTCTCTGATTATCTGCTTAAATGGAGTTCAGAAACGCGTCTTTTTGAAGAATTCAGAACCGGGGTTAATGAATTTGGTTTGAGAAGTAATGATGTCGATTTAAAAGAGTTGCTTCAAACTATAGTTCTGGAAAGTAATAATCCGAAGTTACAGTCAGATAGCAGTGAGCTTTATGAATCAATGCATGAGGTATTTATCAGTCATGGTTCATCTTCTTTTAACAACAAAGTTGGCATGGCAACTATCTGGTTTCCGCGTTATGCTTACCAATTTTCTAATAATTGGGGTATCTATCGTAATCTTCACTTCGCCAAAGAGGGAATCGCTCAATTCCTCAATAACTTCTTAGCTCCTGATGCCATTCCTCCCTTCCCTTTTGAGATTACTAAAGTGTTAGTTGTCAATGAAACTCTCTACTTAGAGTGGGAGAATCATTATGACCCGGATCCTCTAATTTATCATCTCAACTTTACCTATGCAGATGGTATGAATGAAGTCGTTACAGTCGAGAATTTAGCCCATTATGAGAAGTTTCTGCCTAACTCCGGTGAAATATTCATTGCAGCAGAAGACTTGGCAGGTAACACCACAAAGAGTGCTGTACAGCAGTTTGCTTTAAACTATAACTATGGCGAGATTTACTTTGCTCCTCAGCCTGTAAAAGATATTAGCCACGCTTCGCTTATCATTTATGCAGAAGATATTGCAGGAAAAGAAGCAGAGCTTAGCATTTATAATATCAGTGGCAAGAAAGTAGTTTCTCGAAAGCTCACTTTTAGTGCTAATAATGCTGAAGAAAAAATACCCTTAACCACAATTATGAATGCAAAACCAAGTTCAGGTATTTATATTTGTACTGTGAAAGTGGGTAACAAGCTGTTTAAAACTAAATTAGTAATTGAATATTAAGTAATAATGAATTTCACTAATTATCTTGCATCTTCTAGTGTGGTTGAATTCTATTTTACTTGGCTAACTAACTGCCAAAAGTCAATTTACTCTTTTGTGGATATTATTCTT
>JBAYZI010000051.1:0-17672 GCA_041672585.1 Cloacimonadales bacterium (SeqCode)
GGGTGATGATAATAATAGCGGGTTAACAGCTGATCAGCCACTGCGTTCCACTTCTAAAGCTTTTCAGCTAATTAAAAATAATCCTGATAATCCCAGAACAGTACATCTACCTGCCGGAGATTATAGCAATTGCGCTAACGGATATGACAATTTACCAATCACAGTGAAGAGCAACACGACCTTACAAGGGGTTTCTGCAGAAGAGACAATTATTGATGGTGCAGATATGAAAGTTGTATATATGGTGGGGGTTATTAATGCCTCACAGACAGGAGAAAATGTTACTATTCGGAATTTATCACTCCTAAATAGGAGAGGGTGTGCTATTAAGTCTTCATCCGTAATGAACTTAAAGATTGAAGATATTATTGTGGATAACTGTAATAACATAGGCACCTGGGATAGAACCTTGCTTTTAGGCAGTGTAGCCTACTCCTCAGTTTACATGAAAAATGTGTTAATACAAAATAGTGTCTCTAATTTTTACGAAGCTGCAGGGAGAGTCGAAGGAATAGATGTTGTCATGGATAATGTAATTGTCAGAAATAATACTAATACTCATGATAGTGATGCAGGCTTAGTTGGTATATTAGAGGTTCATATCATAAATATTTTAACTGTAAAAAATAGTCAATTCATTAACAACCAAAGTGCTGTTCAAAATGATGGAGGTTCTAATATTAGGTTTTATGCATGGTCAGATACCCTTAGCACTATTATGGATAATTGTCTATTTGCAAATAACAGCAATGGTAGTTCTTCAAGAAATATTCATTTAAATAGCAATAAAATAATGATAAATAACTGTACCTTTGCAAACAATACAGGGGGAATGAATTATACGACAACCTTGATTGCTTCAGAATCAATTGAAGTGTATAATACAATTTTTAGCAATAACTCTCAAATTTACGCCATGGCATACGGACCTGCTCCAATTTTGATTGATAATTGTTTGTTTAGTAATGACCCAAGCAGTGTTATTTACAGTAATAATCCACACCCTTACACTTTAGGTGACAATAATCTTTATGGCGCTAATCCTCTTTTTGCCGGAACTGATCCCTCTAATCCAACTTATTATATGTTAGCTGGTGACGATTTAAATGGATACTCACCTGCTATTGATGCCGGAAGCAGAGATTTTAGCTTTATGCCTGATTGGTATGAAGTAAGCGAATTTGATTTGTATGGTAACCCCCGTATATTTGATGATAGAGTAGATATCGGTTGTTATGAATATCAAGGCTATACAGTTGATAATATGGTTGAAACAGTAACTGATAAGTTTACTGCATTTAACTACCCAAACCCTTTTAATCCGGAAACCACAATAGAATTTAACAATCCGGTACAGGGTGAAGTTAATGTAAGTATTTACAACTTAAAAGGACAACTTGTTAAGAAATTATTACAAGAAAATTTAAGCCAAGGTGTTCATAAGATTGTTTGGAACGGAACAGATAGTAACGAAAAACAAGTCTCAAGTGGTGTTTATTTCTATAGAATAAACAGTGCTAATAAAGAGTCCATAACCAAGAAAATAATCTTGATGAAATAGAATAAGTTATTAAACATAAAAGGGCAATCTCTACAGACTGCCCTTTTTAATATATTCAGATACATTCTTCAGATGAATTTCATCTCTTACCAGGAACGCGGATATAAATACTGGGCTCGTCAGGGCAGAAGATGTTCCACCCTTAAACTATTAAATACCTTTATAAATAAACTTTTGTTCCCACGGTTTGTTGAGGAAGTAGCTTAGAATAACTCTTTTTTTATTTCCCAAATTATCAGGCACAATATCTTCAAACTTATCTAAAACAAGATACTTATCAAATATAAGATTTAGTTCTTCCGCTACCTCTGTAATTATCCCCACACCCTTAGCGACTACATCTTTATCAGTATATTCCATTAGATTTGTATTACATACAATCTCAGTTACTTTAAGAGTTGAAACGGACTCTATCATCTCTAACATCTGTTGAATCTCGATATTATTGCTGGTAAAAGGTCTGTTGGTATTAACCACAAAGTGCATTTCGTAACCGCGTTTCTTGATTTCAGCAACAAAACGACCTAAAGCTCTGGCACCTGTCGGATCGCCACCAACATCTAAAATAACCGTTTTATCAGTTTTAAGAATCATCCCTCTCACCCGGGGAGATATCATAGGAAGATCAGCGTGCTTGTATTCTCCTTCGGGAGCAACCACATCAATGCCCAATTCAGCAAACTCTTCTCTAACATCTCTGCTCCGGAAATAAGGATTTACTACATCCAAATCACATAGGGCAACACTGTGATCTTCATCTCTATACTTCTTCGCCAAATTTATAGAATACTCACTCTTACCGGAACCGTAAGCCCCTATCACTATAATTAACTTATTCTCATTCATATTATACAGACTCCTTCTTTATTCAATCTTTATAAAGAATATAATGTTATATTTTAGAAAAGCAAAGAATCTAATTCATTATAATCATGAACAAACCGATCTGCTTTTTGTTTTAATAGAGGAACATCACTCTTTGAAAAGTCATTATAGATAGCTATCACGCTCATGCCGGCATTTTTAGCAGCCTCAACACCATGCGTGGTATCTTCAATCACAACACACTCTTCAGGTCTGACGCCTAATTCTTTGGCAACAGTAAGATAAATATCCGGGAAGGGTTTACCTCTCTCTAATTTACAGCCTGTTACGACACTGGAGAAGTAATCTCTAATTTTGTTATTTAGTAGCACAGCTTGAGCTAATACTTCAGAATTACTTGTGCCCATTCCGAGTATTTTGTGGGAGTTTTTAAGCTTTCCTAATAATTCATAAGCACCATTAATCAGAGTTACTTGAGAGTAAAAATCAAGAAGCATGGAGTTCCATTCGTCAAGAATAGAGTCCACATCATCAGGCAGTGAGAATCTTGCTTTGAAGTATTTGGCAATTGATAATAAGCCATCACCTTGGGGAAGATTAGAAAAAAGATCAGCCGGCACTGAATGACCACGCTTCTCTAAGAAGTCTATATCTACCTTTTCCCACACATGCATTGAATCAACTAATGTACCGTCCAAATCAAAGATAATTGCTTTTTTCTGTTTAAACATAGTCATTACATCACATTCTGGTTAAAGAATTTTCTAACCATCTCAGCACTTTGATATTTGCCAAATAGAGCCATAAGTTTTATCCTGGCTTTTGGACCTTGTAAGTCCCCACCAAGAATGCAACCAAGTTCTTGCAGACTCTTGCCTCCGCCTTCATAACCGTATTCAGGTAACACCCTGCCCGTTATTGTGCGTGAGACAATTACAACCAGTACTCCTGCTTCGATAGCAGCAGTAATTGACGGCACTAATTCACAAGGAAGGTTACCACGTCCAAAAGCTTCAATCACGATAGCTTTAGCACCTTTGGCAATTGACGCCTTGATATAAGTATCATCCATGCCTGCGACAGCTTTAATCAAATCAACATTCTCTTCTATTACAGTAGTCCAAACTGATTCTCTTAAATAGTTATTTCTATGATAGATAACCATATCAGGGTCAATGGTACCGATAGGACCGTACTTAGGAGACTTGAAGGCATCGACAGTTCCGGAATCAAACTTTAGTACATCGCGAGCTGTGTGAATATCATCGTTCATCACAACAAGTACGCCCTTATCAACAGTTTCAGAATGACTTGCCACACGAACCGAGTCAATAATATTACGCGGTCCATCTAAACCAAGTTCTGAGCCACTTCTCATGGCAGCAGTTAAGACTATGGGTTTACGCGTGGTTGTAATTAAGTCTAAAAAATAAGCAGTTTCTTCTAAAGTATCAGTGCCGTGCGTGATGACAATACCATCGTAATCAAGTAAGTAGCCATCAACAGCTTTAGCTAAATCTAGCATAATCTTAGGAGTCATGTAAGGACTTGGTAAGTTAGCATATTCAATAACATCAACATTAGCAATCTCATTTAACTGAGGAAATGAAGTGATGAACTCAACAAATTCGGTAGTGGGAACTACTCCGTTATCACGGTCGCGTTTCATTCCAATAGTACCACCGGTAGTTAAAATAAGTATATTCCTAATCATTATTCTTATCCTTTATATATATCCTTCATACTAAACCACTTGCGAACTTTAGCTCTTTTAACCTCTTTTTGTAACCAGGTATCAAAATAGTTAGTTAAAGCATCCCTTCTATACTCACCTTGAAAGATGTAGTAGTTAGCATTAAAATAATCTTTATCAGCTTTGTTTTGCTTCAATAAAACAGCTACAAATCCACTCTTACCATCAGAGTGGCAAGCAGTGTAATCACCGGAGGATCTTAATGATAAGATATCTTTATTTAAGGCATAATTCTGAGTATCCATTAGCTTAGTCTCTTTGGAGACATTTTGTAGCTCACTAACGACAACATCTGTTAATTGGTTTAGATCTATTTTATTATATTTATCAGCAACTGTTCTTAAGCGTTTGGAAACTAAATCAAGTCTCTTTTCATATAAAGTAGTAGCATAAATTTCAGCACGAACTTCTTCTAAAGGCTTCTTCTTATTAAGCTTATTTTCCTGAATCTGCACCATTACTAAAAACCTTTCACCTTTGTTATAACTTGGTGAATAGACATAGCCATCAGGTCTATTAACTGCATCATTAATCATTTCAGTAAGATCACCTAACCCTTCAACAAAGACTCTCTGCATATTTAAGTTTTCCGCACTATGCACTTCCCAACCATATTCAAAGCCGGCTTGTTCTATTCCGATTTGTCTGATTAAATCACTGATTTGCTGGAAATCTTCACGGTTCTTCAGAATAGTCTTTTGACTTATTTGAACTGGATGCTTGAGCTCTTGCAACTTAACCATGGTCTTGGTCTTTTCTAAAACTTTATAAATATACCAAACATTATTTTTAATTACCGGCATAATTACATCTCCAACCTTAGCTGTGCCAATCTGACTGCTAATGATTGCAGGGACATTATCTAGTGCCATGAAGGGCATCTTACCAAGAGGATACGAGGATAGATTAGAAGAGTATTCACGCACTGCTGAATCAAAATCAGCACCTTTGTTATGTAAGGTAAAATAGAGTGAATCTATGGTTGTGCGGGTTTTCTTAATCTCTTGTTGAGAAGGTTCTACTTTCTTAATTAAATATTTAATTGCCAGAGATGGCTCATAGTAGTATTGTTTTCTATCATTTTCCCATTTAATTTCTATTTCACGCTCAGCAATTACCGGTGTGAAGGATTCTAAAGGTAAGGTTAAGAGGGCAATATCAGCTGTAGAATAATTATTCTCATAATACTTTTTAACATCTGATTTAGTTATTTTGGCATCTTTAACTAATTGGTTTTGGATTTTCATCAGGGTTATACTCTGAAAGTAATTAGACTTGATAAGATCTGTATTTATAGGTTCATTTGTAATAATTGAGCTTTTATATTTATTCTTATCAAACACCCCTTTAGTAGAGAAAATACCGGTGTCGGTAAGATATTTTGGAGGATTTGTTAAGAGAGAATCAATAACCTCTTCTTGGGTTACATCAAGCTTATGCTTTTCTAAATACTGGCTAATGACAACAGAGCGAATTAGCTCTTCCCAAGTTCTTTCTTCTAAGCGATTAACCTCTTTGGTCGTTGCTTGATAGTTTTTATTCCCTTTTGTCAGTGCTTTATAATTGTTCAAAAATGAATAAGTATAAACTGCTCTCTGTACTAATTGACCATTGATTTCACCTGCGTATCGATCATCTTTATCATGATTCGCTGAACAAGCAAGTAAAATCATAATTAACCCTACAATAATAAGAACTTTTCTCATTTTGACCTCTATTTTATAATTCTTTATTTTCTATTTTGTGTTGTATCTCTTTTAGTCTTTGCCATGCATCTATAGGAGACAAGGCATTTAAGTCAATTTCCATTATTTCATCAAAAATATCATTGTTATCTTCATTTTTATCATTTAAGAATTCAAAGATTGTTATTTGATCATCCATTGAACTCAACTGTTTCTTTATTTTCCCAACTAAACCTTGAGGCGATAACTCATTCTCTTCTAGGTTTTTCAGGATCTGCTTGGCTCTATTTAATACCTTTAGTGGCATTCCTGCTAATCTGGCAACCTGAATACCATAACTCTGGTCTGCCCCACCACGTTCTATCTTGCGTAAAAAGATTATCTCATCTTTCCAAGCTTTAACAGTAATATTATAGTTTTTAACAGCAGGTAGAACACTTTCTAATTCAGTCAATTCGTGATAGTGAGTAGCAAATAGCGTCTTGGCTTTTTTGAAGTTGTGAATGTACTCCACAATTGACCACGCCAAGCTCAAGCCATCGAAGGTAGAAGTGCCACGCCCTATTTCATCTAAAAGAATTAGGGAATTTGGAGTTGCAGAGTTGAGGATATTAGCAGTTTCGATCATTTCCACTAAGAAGGTAGATTGACCTTGGGCTAAATTATCAGAAGCTCCTACGCGGGTAAAGACTTTATCAAAGATAGGAAGAATAGCCTTTTTAGCCGGGATAAAAGAGCCTATCTGTGCCATAATGGCAATCAAGCCTATTTGTCGGAGATAAGTAGATTTACCTGCCATGTTGGGTCCGGTAATAATAGCAATTTGATTCTCATTATCATCAAGAATCACATCGTTAGGAATATAGGTTTCACCTTCTAAAAGTATTTCGATTACAGGATGTCGGCAATCTTCCACCAGCATTTGCCCTTCGTCAGAAAACTCAGGCACAATATATCTATTCTTATGGGCATTATATGCAAAAGAACATAAAACATCTAGCTCGGAAATAACATCAACAAACTGCTGCATAGGTTCTATATAAACTTGAAGTTTCAATCTCAGATCACGATAAAGTTCATATTCTAAAGATTTAATTCTCTCTTCAGCACCCAGCACTTTAGTTTCATACTCTTTAAGCTTGGGTGAAATATAGCGTTCACTGTTCACCAGTGTTTGCTTTCTGATATAGTGTTCCGGGATTTTATCTTTATGTAGCTTAGTAACTTCCAGGTAATAACCAAAGACTCTATTATACCCGATTTTAAGAGAATTAATCCCTGTTTGCTCGCGTTCAGAATCTTCCAGCTTGGCAATCCAGGCTTTACCATCGCGACTTAATTCTCGCAAATCATCTAATTCATCATTACAACTGTCATTGATGATATTCCCGTCTTTTATGGTTGTGGGAGGATTATCAATAATAGTCTTATCTATTAAGTCTATAATTTCGGAATAATCTGAGATATTGGCAGTGATTTCTTGAAGTAACGGGGAGTTATAACCTTGAAAGTATTTAGCAATTTTAGGAGCTACAGCCAAGTAGTTTCTTAGTGCTATAAGTTCGCGTGGGTTAACCTTTAAAACCGCTATCTTGGAGATTAATCTGCTTAAATCACCTACGCCATTAAGTAAGTCTCGAACTGCGTTGGTATCTTCTATTGTATCCTTGAGCTGCTTAACAGCACCTTGTCTGGCTAAGATAGCTTCTTTGTCTATTAGTGGATGCAGTAACCAGTTGTTTAACAAGCGAGTACCCATAGGAGTTAAAGTATTATCTAAGATAGAAATTAGAGAACCGTATTTGTTACCATACCTGATAGACTTAGTGAGTTCTAGGTTTCTTCTGCTAATCTCATCTAAGAGCATATAGTTTTCTAAAGAGTAATAAACAAGCCTGTTGATGTGGACTAAGTCATCATTCTTCAACTCGCGTAAGTAAGCAATAGTTACACCGGCAGCTGTGGCACCAATACTTTTACGGTTAGCACCTAAGCTTTCTAAAGACTTAGTGTGAAAGTGTTCTTTGAGTAGGTTAATCGCTTCTTTAGAATCAAAATGCCAGGAATCAAAAATGGTAATTGCAGGATTATGGTCTAATTTGAAGTTAAGAATTTGTTGCTTAAGATCTTCATCTTTAACTATTATTTCAGCTGATTCAAGTCTTTGTAGCTCTCCCTTCAATTGAGAATAATCAATTTCCGTGAAGATAAAGTCGGCAGTTGAAATATCAATAGACGCAACTCCAACTTGTTCTTTCTTGGCGAGATAAATAGTTGTGAGAAAGTTATTATCAGGCTTACTGATTAGATTGCTATCTAAAAGAGAACCGGGGGTAATAATATCAACAATATCTCTCTTTACTAATCCTTTTGCCTCTTTAGGGTCTTCTACTTGCTCACAGATAGCTACTTTCTTACCGGCAGCTACTAATTTATTGAGATAATTATCTAAAGCATGATAAGGGAAACCTGCTAACGGCACGGGATCATCATCACTTTTGTTGCGTGCTGTCAGGGTAATACCAAGTATTTTAGAGACTTCTTTAGCATCATCAAAGAATGTTTCATAGAAATCACCCATTCTAAAGAGCAGAATCTTATCTTCATGAGCATCTTTAAACTGCCAATATTGCTCTAACATTGGAGTAGATTTGTTTTTCTGTTTACTCATTAGAAATTAAAAAACAATCAACGCTTTTTGATTTAAAGAAGTCGATATCAGCTTTCGCAGCTATAGCAGAATCATAAGGTTTACTCCAAATTACATAGGTGATATCATTACCTCTGGTATCCCTGAAGATGTTCCAAGTTTGGTCGAAATAAAACAAATCTTTGGTTCTCTGAACTGCAGATTCTTTACTAGAAAACCTGCCAATCTGAATAAAGTATTTACCCACAGGCTTATTCATCATAAAGGCGTAACCTTGAGTCTCTGTGTTGGTAGGTCTGGCAAGTAACTCTCCATCATTCATTCCGGGTATAACACCTTGAGGCTTAACTTTTCCGGCTGAATTATCTTCAAAAGAAGGGATGGATCTGTTATCGTCTGGAAATGCAAGTTCTGACTGCCCTTGATTAGAGGTAATATCTTGGTTAGAAGCTAACTTAGTCTGCTCTGTGGCTTGGGTAGCATGATGAGCTTCTAAGTAATTCTCTTCAGAAACATTATGAGAACTACTGCTATTTTGATTCTTAAAGTATTTATCTAAGACTGTTATTGTATCAGTTTGAACTCTGTTGGTAATAGTGAATGTTTTAGCTTCTGTTTTATAAGTTACGAGATTATTCTTTTCTTGCTTATCATATTTCTTAGTATAGAGAAAAGAGGTATCAAAATTACCTTTAGTGGTCTTCTTTAGCTCCAATAATCTCTCTTCTGTCAAGGCAGCATACTGTCCGTAAGGGTCAATCTCAAAGCACTGCTTGTAGTTATTCACACTTAAAGCTATGTTATCTAAGCGTTCATAACAATAACCGATTCTATAGAACAGATATGGTTTATTCAATCCTTCAGCTTTATTCTGCAACAACTCTTCAGCTAAAACTACAGCTTTCTGGAAGTTACCTTCATTAATACTATTCTCAATTAACATATAGAAACTTAATTCATATTTATGGTCTTGGGTAGTGCACTTTTCCAAAAAGATAGTAGCATAACGCGAACTCTGTTTATGCTCTTGTTTCATGTAATGTAGCCTGGCTAACCAATAATTATATTCAATAAAGCTATCAGTATTTTCAACTTTGTTAAAATAAAACTCTGCTTGGGAATAGTTTCTTTGGAAGAAATTAATAATTCCGAGTTTGAAATTAATCTGGTCTTTATATTCTATTTCCGGGAAGCCTTCAATTAGTTCTTGCAGCGACTGTTCAAAATCTTTATCTTTCACTAAAGCTTCATAATAGGCAGCACGGGGAAGCTCGTCTTTCTCAAAATAAGGCTGGGAATAGATATTAGATTTCAATTGAGCAACTTGACCACTCTCAAACATTTGCTGATATTCGTTGGCAAAAGCACTACCTGCAAATGATAATAATAACACTATACTTAAACAAGTTAATCTGTTCATACTCTTTTCCTCACTAAGCCATATTCAGGGATTTTACCACTGTATTCTAAGTATGAATTAGTGTTTGGTTTTGTAAAGGTTATTTTTTGTTTATCTTCACTATAGATCGTATCTACCTGAATTTTAATATCATCTTCTATATCAGGGAAGATTATTTCCAACTCATCGCCAATCTCAAACTTATTAAGAATCTGGATTTTGAGAAGCTCATCTTCTTGCTGAATTACCTTACCAATGAATTTATAATCTCGGATATAAGCAGAACTTTCGTAATATTGACTATCTTCATTGAAACCTTCGAAGAAAGCTTCTGTATAAACACGATGAGAGATATTATTAAGTTCAGCTAAAATCTTATCAGGTATAGCTTTTCCGACTTTAACATACTTCAAAGCATTACGATAAACTCTGGTTACATTACAAACATAATGCAAGCTCTTCATTCTTCCCTCAATCTTAATACTCGCAATATCAGCTTCATAAATCTCGGCTAAACGATTAATCAGATTAAGGTCTTTAGAATTCATAATATAGGTACCAAACTCATCTTCAGTAATCGGAAAATACTCATTTGGTCTTGTCTCTTCCATCAGAAAATACTTCCATCTACAAGGCTGAGTACATTCACCAAGATTAGCACTTCTATTATTAAAGAAAGCAGAAAGCAAGCATCTACCTGAATAGGCAATACACATGGCACCATGCACAAACATCTCTAATTCTACTTGTGGAGCTTTGGTTTTAATCTCTTTAATCTCCGGGAAAGTTAATTCTCGAGCTAGGATTACTCTTTCTGCACCAAGTTTATGCCAGAATTCAGCAGCTTTCCAAGAGACAACATTAGCCTGAGTGCTGATATGAATAGCCAACTTGGTATTCTCTTGCACAACTTGAAAGACTCCTGGATCTGATACAATAACTGCGTCTATGCCTATTTCATCAAGTGTTTTAACATATTCCGGTAAATCTTCATGATGTCTGTTATGAGCAAATATATTAACAGTTACATATATCTTCTTATCACGAGCATGGCAGAACTCTGTTGCTTCTTTTAACTCGTCAAGTGTGAGGTTGCCGGCTTTAGCCCTCAAGCCAAACTTTTCAGTAGCAGTATAAACCGCATCAGCACCAAATAGAATGGCATATTTTAGTTTTTCTAAATTCCCGGCAGGTGCTAATAGTTCCATTTAATTACTCATTATCTTCAAGAAGTGGGCGTTGTTATCAGTAGTTAACATCTTTTTACGCAAGGTTTCGATGCCTTGAGCAGGACTCATAGTCTTTAAGAAGTTTCTCAAGATATACATTCTGTTTCTTTCGATTTCAGTAAGTAGCAACTCTTCTCTTCTGGTTCCTGATTTAACTAAATCGATAGCGGGATATAATCTCATATCACTAATTGAACGATCAAGCACTAACTCCATATTACCTGTACCTTTAAACTCTTCAAAGATAACCTGATCCATACGCGAACCGGTATCCACTAAAGCTGTAGAGATAATAGTTAAGCTTCCTGATTCCACTGTATCACGAGCAGCACCAAAGAACTTCTTAGGCTTAGTTAGTCCGTTGGCATCAATACCGCCACTCAAGACTTTACCTGAAGAGGGCTGAACATTGTTATAGGCACGTGCTAAACGTGTAATGGAGTCTAACATGATAATTACATCTTTGCCCATTTCACAGAGTCTTTTAGCCTTATTAAGCACCATTTCGGCAACAGCGATATGATTGCGTGGAGATTCATCAAATGTAGAGCTGACAACTTCTTGATTCCCTTCTTTAAGAATCTTTCTCATATCGGTAACTTCCTCAGGTCTTTCATCAATGAGCAAGACTAAAAGATAAGCATCAGGATGATTAGTAAGAATAGCATTAGCGATATTTTGGAGAAGAACAGTTTTACCGGTTCTGGGAGCTGCCACAATCAGACCTCTCTGCCCCATTCCAATCGGAGTAAATAGATCAATAATTCTGGTTGAAATAATATCTTTCTCGGTTTCCAGATTAATCTTCTTGGTAGGATAGTAAGGTGTGAGGTTATCAAAATGTTTAGATTCAAAAGCCTTTTGAGGTGATTCTTCATTAACTGCATCAACTCTAAGCAGTGCGTAATATTTCTCGCCCTCTTTAGGTGATCTGACAGGACCGGAAATCATGTGTCCGCCCTTTAAATTGAATCTCTTGATTTGGGTGAGTGAGACATAAACATCGTCTCTGCCGGGTAGATAGTTATTGTGTTGGAATCTTAAGAAGCCATAGCCGTCAGGCATCAATTCTAAGCAACCGGTGATAAACGCTAACCCTTCTTGGGAAGCATTAAATTCTAAAATGCTATAGATTAACTCTAATTTCTTCATTGTACTAAAGCCTGTGATACCCAAATCTTTTGCTGTTTTGTTGAGTTCTACAACTGTAGCATCAAAGATGTTATCATAAGTATTCATGGAAACTCCTATAGTTGGAAAATTTGGTTGTTATTTGTTCAAGTTGATTTTGAAAAGAATGGTACACCCGTAGGGAATCGAACCCTAGACCCGTTGATTAAGAGTCAACTGCTCTACCATCTGAGCTACGGATGCACAACTATTGTGTTCAAAAAAATCATAGGTGAATTTGTGTCAACCATTTTTCCAGTTATTCTTCTTTTATTTATAATTCTTCTTGTTCCAAATCTTGATTGGAAACTTTATTTATTTTATATTTATAACACTATTAGACACTTACCGACTATTAAGAGAAATAAATATTGTTCAATTCTTTTTTACGATATTTTTGTTAAACTAAGTTATTATAATTATTTTCTGCCGTTGATATTATAATTACTTTTCTGCTAAGCACAATAAAACAGTTTAGCAAAGCAAAGTTTTTAGAAATATATAGCGACATTAATCATTTTTACAGATGTTCTTAATTGTCAACATCTTCACTAACCCACTTTTGAGCATTGGTTTGTCCTCGCGATTCATTAACTAACTGGAGAACTACCAAGCCAATCAAGAAGAAAGGTATTACTGTTAAGATAGAGTATTTAATATTGCCTGTCCATTTACTGACTAAACCAAATAAGATAGGACCTATAATTGCCGACATTCTCCCGGTAACAGTGTAGAAGCCAAAGAACTCGGCATTTTTACTTTGAGGGGTTAATGATGCAAGCATTGCTCTGCTGTTTGCCTGGGTTGAACCAATGGCAAAACCGGCAAGCAAGATCACGACATAATAATCTTTCTTGGATGGAGATAAAAAAGCCCAGACAATCACGGATAACCAAATTAGCAAGCAGATTGAGAGAGTTTTCTTATGTCCAATTTTATCTGCTATAAAGCCGAAGATAAAAGCACCTAAGATGGAAGTTAATTGGGCAAAGATGAAGACCTTAATGGATTCTGCAGAGGTCATTCCATAGCGTTCTTGCCCATAAATCATAGTGAAGCCGATAGCTGTAGCAATGGCATCGTTATAGAGAAAGTAGCTAAGTAGAAAAGTCCCTAAATCTTTAAAAGACCTGATTGATGAGAAAGAACTACTAATTCGCTTATAAGCTATTTTAAAGTAATTGGTTCTCTTTGATTCGCGCTTAAACTCTTTTAACAGAACAAAAGTAATTATGGCAAATAGTCCGTAATAGACACCTACCATAGGAAAGACCCAAGTAGTTTTCTTTGCATTGACCAATAACAGAGCAAAGACAAGTGAGAGAAGTCCACCCAGATAGCCAAAAGCCCAGCCAAATCCGGATACACGTCCAAACTCTTTAGGGGTTGCTATTTCGGGGAGAAAAGAGTCATAAAACACAATAGCAGAGTGAAAGCCAAAGTTAGCTAAGATAAAAAAGAGCATACCTGTGAAGATAGAACCAGGACCTACGAAGCCCAGTAAACAAGTAAAGATTACCGAGAGGTAGGTACTATAAAACAGAAACTTCTTTTTCGCTCGTGAATAATCTGCTACTGCTCCAAATACAGGAGCCGTGATAGCTACTAAAAGCATGGATATTGCGATGGCTAAACCCCAAAGGAAGCTTCCATCACCCCTATCTCCGACTACAACAGACTTGAAATAAACACTATAGACAACTGTAACGATAATCGTAGTGAAAGAGGAGTTGGCAAAATCATACGCCATCCAGCCAAAGATGTTTTTATTTAACTTCATCATCATTACCTTTTTCTAATTCAATCACCGGAAACTGAAAATCACGATAGTTCTCTATATTAGGGGAAGCTATAAGTATTTGGTGTTCATCTGTTAACAATTTCATTATCTTATCTACACGAACTTTGTCAAGTTCAGATAAGGCATCATCAAAAATTATTATCGGATTAGTGTGAAGAGTCTCCTTAATCATGGCAATTTGAGCGAATCTCAAAGCTATCGATAAAGATCTTCTTTGTCCTTGCGAGGAGTAGCGTTTTACCGAGTAACTGTTAATCAGAAATTCATATTCATCAAGATGCGGACCAACCAAGGTTCTCTTGTTTTCAAATTCTTGGTCTTCTATTTTCTGCAAATACTGCTCTAACCACTCCTGTTCATACTTGATATTATTAGATGCATCATAGATAATATCTACAGACTCCAGGGAATCTGTAATCTCATTAAGAATAGTCTCAGCAATTTCTTTAAATCTGACCAGATATTTGTTTCGGTATTCAACTAATTCTATAGCTTTACTGATAAACTGTTGGTTCCATTGCTTAAGTTGGGAAGCGAATTTAACATCTTTAAGAATTGAATTTCTCTGTTCCAGAATCCGATAATATTCTCTTAAAACATTACTATAGAGAATAGAAGATTGCGTGATTGCTTGATCAAAGAAGCTTCTACGCTTTTGGCGGGTTCCATTGATTAGCCAGATATCTTCACTAGAGAAATAGACTATTTTGAGATAATCATAGAGTTCGCTAATCCGATTTAGAGGGTTCTTATTAAGTCTGATAATCTTTTGATTTTTGGAACAGATAATCTGAAAAGTGAAAGTTTTCCCTTTGTCTTGATATTTACTGTTAAGCATGAATTCAGTAGCATCATGGTTAATCAAATCAGCATCAGGAAACTGTCTTACAGATTTTCCAAAAGCCGGATAACAGATAGCTTCAAGAAGATTTGTCTTACCAACGCCATTTCTGCCGGTGATAAGACAACCCTCTGCTTGAAATTCAAATTTTCTACTGGTATAATTACGAAAGTTAGTTAGCGTAATTTCAGTTATTTTCACTTATTATCTGGCAACTCTTAAAGGCATTAGAAGATAACGCATAAGTGTGCCTTCCGGATCTTTCTCATTATAGAAGAGAGCCGGATTCTTAGCTTCACCCAAGCATATTTTGACATTATCAGTATCAATACAATCCAGAATCACAGACATAAATTTAAAGTTAAAGGCAATACTGATATCATCACCATTGTAGTTAATATCATTGATAAACTCCTTAGCTCCACCTTTATCATCAGTACTGGTGGCTAGCTCTAAGGTGTTTCCTTTAATACTAAACATTATCTTATAGCTATCTTCAGGGGAAAATAAAGAGATTCTCTTTACTGCAGCTTTGAGTTGCTGTTTATCTAAAAGAAGCTCTTTAGGCAAAGATGCTGGGAAAACTTTGGTGTAGTCAGGAAATTTAGTGGACATGAGGTGAGAGAAGACAATGAAGTTTCTATATTTAAAAACAACCTTACTCTTACTAATATCAGCTTGTAAAATATCTGATTCTTCACTGATTATTTTCTGCAAGAAGCTAATTCCTCCGGTAGGAAGCACTATCTTCATAATCTCTTCATCATCAACAGTATTGACAAAATCTTTGGTTATAGAATCAATCGCGATATGGGCTATTTTCTTACTGTCAGTTGCTACCATAGACTGTTTATCAGGTCCAATTTCCCAGAGGATTCCGGAGAAAATAGAGTTATGTTGATCTTTTTGGACAGCTACGATGGTTTTGTTAATCATTTTATCAAATTCATGAGCTTTAAACTCTATAGCATTGGCAAAAGAAGCTTCTGGAATTAGCGGGAAGTTTGAATAATCAGATAAGTTCAATTTGAAATCAATATTCTCGCAATGAATCTTTAAGAGTTCATCTTCTTTAGTGAAAGTAATTTGTGAATCAGGTAAAGAGGTAATAATCTCATTAAAATTCCTGGCAGCAACAGCAACTGTTCCTGACTCCATCACAGTGGCATTAAAAGTTACGATAACAGTGATTTTTAAATCTGTAGTTGTGATTTTAATAAGATTTTCAATCTCAATTGCTTCAATCAAATAATTTGTCAAAATGGGCATAGTATTCTTGCTTGGTACAACATTAGCTAAATGCTGAATGTTATGTAATAAGTCACCTCTATCAATAAAAAACTTCATCAGTACCTCTTCATTCTCTTATAATTTTATATCGTTAATGAGTCTCACTTTGTTCTTGGTTAGTAAATCGTCAAGAAAAATATCAGTTATTAAAAGAATCCGAACAAGATTCAGATATCCACAAAGGAAACAATTTATTTAATTCATCTATTCACTATTTGTTAGTTAGAGTGTTGAGAATATCAACGAATCTTAGTTTTTGGTCTCTTTTTACAAAAAGAGATCGCTAATAGATTTATTCAAACTCAAACGAAGGTGTGTTTTAACACATCAAGCACAGAGTTTGGAGAAATATATAGCGACTTTAATAGACATAACAAATCATCTTTATTCTTTCCGCTCTATGATTTCTCCGACCAGATCATACTCCCACGCTTCAATTACTTTAACAATTACTATATCCCCCACTTTACCAATTCCTAGAGGATCTTTGATGAAGACATTACCATCCACATCTGGAGCATCAAACCAGCTTCTGCCTTCCCACTGGAAATCTTCATCTTCAGCTACTTTGTCAATAATACAAGCAAGCTCAGTATCAACAAAAGTATCCATAATATCAGCTGAGATATCTTGTTGAATCATCATTAGTTTGTTGTATCTATTGAGAGCTGTTTTTCGGGAAACCTCAGGCAGGAATTCATGGGCAGGAGTATCTTCTTCGGAAGAGTAAATAAATATCCCCATGCGGGCAAACTTTCTTTCAGCTATGAACTTCTTTAGTTCAAGATAATCATCTCTATCCTCACCGGGGAAACCAACCATGAAAGTGGTCCTAATCATGGCATCAGGCATTTTAAGCAACAAATAATCTAACATCTCTTCATTATGCTGTCTAAACTTGCGTCTATTCATTCTTTTCAGAATCTTATCGCTTATATGTTGCAGTGGAATATCGAAATAGGGTAATATTTTAGGAATTTGCGCAATATCATCAATAAGCTCTCGGGTAAGATGAGCAGGATGTAAATAAAGCAATCTAATCCACTCTATACCATCTACTTCTGCTATTTTTTTAAGAAGTTGGATTAACCTATATTCTCCATAAATATCTTTTCCGTATTGAGTAGTATCCTGAGCAGTGATAATTATCTCTTTAACTCCTAGCTTAGCAAGTGTCTTAGCTTCAGCAATCACCTCTTCCATAGGAATAGATGTCAGCTTACCTCTAATGAGTGGAATGGCACAATAAGTGCAATTATTATTACAACCATCACTTATTCTTAAATAGGCATAATGTGAAGGAGTCATTAATCTTCTATTATAGGCGTAATCTTTCAAACCAAGAATCTCGGCAAACTTCTTAAAATCTTTAAGATTCACCAAGATATCTATTTCTGGAATATCAGCCTGTAACTGATCAAAGTAGCGCTTGACTAAGCAACCGGTAACAATAAGAGTTTTGCATTTC
>JBAYZI010000052.1:0-17148 GCA_041672585.1 Cloacimonadales bacterium (SeqCode)
AGGTAAAGGATAAATAATGGTAAAGAAGTATAAACAGATAGAAGATAAGTTCTTTGCAGAAGAGAATTTAGAGGTTTTATATCAACTATTTAAATTAAAGAACCTATTGCGGCAGGGTTGGCTAAAGCGCGACATAAGTAAGTTAGAGGGTGAATCTGTAGCAGATCACACATTTGGAACAGCCATGACTGCTTGGGTTTTAGCTAAGCATTTTGAATTGGATTTAAATATGGAGAAGGTGCTTAAGATGTCTTTGGTCCATGAGATTGGCGAGATTTACGCCGGTGATATTACTCCTGTTGACGGTGTTTCTCAGACTGAGAAATATGACAGAGAGCTGGCAAGTATTGAAAAAGTGTTTGCTAATTATAAAGGCGGTGCTGAATTCATCTCTTTGTGGAAAGAGTTTGAAGAGGCTGAATCAGGTGAAGCAATTTTCTTAAAACAGATAGATAAATTTGAAATGGGTATCCAAGCAGCTATTTATAAAGGTCATGCTAATCCTAAGATGGATGAATTTATAGAGTCAGCAACTAAAGTTATGGATTCCCCGGAGTTACAAAAGTTGTTTAAACAAGTAATTAATAGAGAGGAGACAAAATGAATACTTTGATTATTTATGCTACCAAAAATGGAAGCGTAAGGGAAGTTGCTCACTTACTCAAAAAAGAGTTGGCAGGAGAAGTTAAAGTAGTTGATATCGTCAATGAGAAAATTACTGATATCTCACCCTATGATAATATTTTAATAGGTTCTTCGGTCTATTTTGCTCAAATTCATAGAAAGATAAAAAGTTTCATCTATTTGCACCGTCCAGAGATTCTAAACAAGAAATTTGGTGTTTTCCTGCTTGCCGGTGAACCAAGCTTAGATCTTATGGAAAGGCAATTAAGAGATACTATTCCTAATGATATTTTCGAGAAAGCTAAAGCTATAACCGTTATTGGTTCACAAATGAAGCTAGAGGAGTTTTCCTGGATTGTGAGATTTATTCTTAAGCATTTCAAGAAGATTAAGTGTAATTATAAAGATATTGATCAGGGGAGGATAAGGGAGTTTGCGGAGCTGTTTAAAAAGTAAGAAGAATGAAGGATTAGCCACTGAAAACACTGAAAACACTGAAAATACAGAAGAATGAGGATGAAACCACCGATAACACCGAGGAACACCGATAAGAAAAAGACTTTTACGAATTAGAAGGCTAAGACGAATGCGGGCGAGGCACCCACAGTCCCAGTAAGAGAAGACCACACCCCGCCGAAATTCGGCACCCCTCTCCAGAAATTCACTTCGCGAATGAAGAGGGGATTTAAGAGGTCGCGTATCAACATTAGTCTTAATCCGTTTTAATCCGTGGCTAAAATTCAATTTCTTCTTTGTGGCTTTTGTGCCTTTGTGGTAAAATCCTCTTCTTTCTTTTCTGTGTTTTCTGTGTCTTCAGTGGCTAATTCTTCTTTTCCACCAACTCAATAATCTTCTGACAATGTTTTTCCCAGCTAAACTTCTTAACCTGTTCAAACCCGGTAGCAATCATCTTATTCTGTAGTTCAGAGCTTTGTAAAACAGACTTAATGGCAGCACTTATATCTTCAGGGGAATGAGGGTCAAAAGTAACAACCGCATCTCCGCCCACCTCCGGTAAAGACGAAACATTAGAGCAAACAACAGGTGTTCCACTATACATAGCTTCTAAGAGAGGAATGCCGAATCCTTCATAGAAAGAGGGGAAAGCATACAGAGAAGAGAACTTATAAAGAGCACCTAAATCTTGATCTTGCACAAATCCGAGAAAGAGAATTCTATCTTTATCTGCTGTTTTATTCGCGTAATCCATCACTTCTTGAGTCCCGCTCCACTCACTGCCGACAAAGATTAATTGGTAATTCTTCTTAATATTATTAGGCAGTAATTCATAAGCTTTAATGAGGTTTAGATGGTTCTTGCCGGGATGTTCAATCCGCGAAATATAGAGAATATAGCGATCTTCTATGTTGAACTTATCCTGTAATTGCTCTTTAGTAAGGTGAATAGATAACTTAGAGGGTTCATAGCCATTGTAGTTAACTTCAATCTTTGCTGCGGCAAGTCCATAAAACTTAACTAAATCTTGCTTAGTACTTTCACTGATTGCCATGATAATTTGAGCTCTTTTCAAAAAGAAGGGGATAATTCTCTTGATATAAATCATTCTCCAAGCATCATATTTATTAGCAATATGGAATTGGGAAAGGTCATGAAAGGTTACCAGGGTCTTCTTAGAATAGTGAGCAAAGAGGCGTCTGTTACCTGCAGGTAAAAAGACGAAATCATAATCTTTCAAAGGAAGTGTGATAGGCAAAACAAAGAGGTGGTACGCCATACTAAGTGCCGGCTTGGAATATTTGTCGGAGATAATTCTAAATTTAATATTAGGATTCTTATGCGGGAAAATATAGCTGTCTTTTTCGAAAATAAGGATATCTAATTGATGTTCAAGAGAGAGATGCTTTACTACATTATTGATGTAATCAGCAATCCCTGATTTACCATTATCATACGCTAAAACAGATACTAAAATCTTGTACTTTTTCATTATTCTCCTATTAAGCTCTTGCTTTCCAGACACAATATCTCTGTAGGTATCTCACTGCTAAAGAGTAAGGAATCCACTGCATCTCTTTGTGTTTAGTAAGATAGATAACATCTCTAAGAAACTCCATTCCGCCGGAAACAACTACAGCTCTAACAAAATTACCTCTACAATCTCGGTAAATCTCTTTTTCAGCTTTGCCTTCACCGGTATATCTCTTGATTAAGCCTTTCCATTTGTAGTTGTGAGAGTGCTCCACGATAGAATCAGGTACATAGACAATCTTCTTGCCTAATTGTTTCATTCTCCATGACCATTCGATATCTTCGGAGTATTGAATAGTTGGGTTAAAAGGGTATTCCAAAATTACATCTTTTCTAATAGCAGAAGAGGCTAAAGAGAAGAAATGCTTCCACTTAGCAGATATCTTTCCATCTCCAAAAGCACGCTCATAATCTTTACGCACTAAAGGAGTCGCATCTTGACGTGGAATTTGGTTAGAAAACACAGCAATGGCTTCTTTATCTTGAGCAAAAGGTCGGAGCAAATTCTCTAACCAAAAGTTGTTTTGTGGAATGCAATCAGAGTTATTAAAGACAATAATCTCTCCGGAAGCTTTACTAATAGCTTCATTCAAGACTCTTCCCGGAACATAACTTCCCGGTGGTATCTGATAAATAATATCAGGGTTTGCTTCTTGAGCAACTTCATAACTTCCATCCGTAGAGCCAGAATCGACAACTATAAGTTCAAAATCCTGAAAACTCTGTTGCTTTAGCTTTCTTAAGGCATATTTTATATAAGGCATCTCATTATAAACTCTCATTATAATAGAAACTTGGGGCATATTATCTCCTAACGATTTATATCTAAGACTACTTTTGTTTCATTTAACTCTTCTGAATACCTGTTTCGTGTGAACTTCTCAGACCAGGAAAGCACCATGTAGAGTCCTCTACCGGAAACATCAAAGAGATCTTTTTCAAATAAATAGGGGTTATCATGGTTATACTTACCAATCTCAGGACTCCACTCTATTCCCTTATCCCACATTGTGATATGTAGCTTATGGTCTTCCAACTTAAATTCAAAAACAATGCGCGCATTCTCTTCATACTTATAACCATGTTCGATTACATTGTTAAGTAATTCATCAACAATTATCTCAACTTTGGCAGAAAGAGTAGCATTATTAGTCCAGGTAAGAATCAGCTTTTCACATTGTTGAGAAACAGAACCAACATCTTTCATGGCAGCTTTGACCCAAAAGATCATCTTCTTAACTTTGTTATGTTCGCCCACAAACTCAACAGCGGGAGAACTATCTTGAAGCTGAAAGGCAAACAAGGTAAAGTCATCACTACTCAATTTATACTTATTATCTTGTAAATACTGTTTGATTTTAAAAGGCAAGGTAACCGTATTGATATCCTGGAGGTCATTCTTTAAAATTTTGGTTAAACCATCAATTCCAAACTCATTACCATGAATATCTACGCTCTCATTTAAACCATCTGTATAGAGAAGAATTATCTTATTCTCAGCTAATTTTATCTTCCCCACTTCTGTTTCATCAAAGACATAATCACTTTTCCAGCCTATCGGAATTGTTCCTTTTTCATCATATATTTTCAATTCATTAGTATCAAGATTATACTCAATAAAAGGAGGATGACCACAATTAACATATTCAAAAGTCTTTTCTTCCACATCAACAATCCCAAATATAAGGGTAAAATAGGCATCAGTAGCTTTGAAAAGATCTTTAGATAAGATTGTGTTGAGCTTGGTCATTAAGGTAGTAATATCAAAATCATGCTTATGATCTTCAATTAAAAGATTTATTGTAGTTCTGACAGCGGACATAAACAGAGCGGCTTGCACTCCATGACCTGAAATATCGCCAAGATAAACGATGTAACGCGAATCACTAATCTTAATAGAGTTGAAAACATCACCACCCACATGATTGGAAGGGACATAGTCAGAAACAAAGAGCATATTTTGATCTAAGAATATCCATTCGGGAAGAATCATTTTCATAATCACAGAAGCTGTAATCATATCATCTTGCAAGGTCTTAAAGTAAACCTGCTTCTCTTGCTCGGCAGCCTTAATGCGCAGAATATTCTTTACCCGGGCTAAAAGTTCCATTGTTTGCCACGGCTTTCTAATGTAATCTAAGGCACCTGCCTCAAAACCCTTAGTGAGAGATTCATTATCTGTGCTGGAAGTAACTTGGATTACCGGCAATTCAGGATCAATATGAATCAGCCGTCTGCAGGTTTCAAAACCATCTAAACCGGGCATTGTTACATCCAAAAGAACTAAATCAAACTTTTCTTCACTTACTTTGTCGATTGCTTCATAGCCGTTTGAAGCAAAATCTATAGCATAACCCTCTTTAGTTAGAGTAGCACCTAATAGCTTCCTGATAATCTTCTCGTCATCAACAACTAAAATCTTTGCTTTTATATCCAAGTTGAACTCCTCAGTAAGTATCTTAAGCAGATCCCACAATAATGATATTTATATAAAATACAAGTTTATTGGTTCAATTTAGATAAGTCAATGAAAATATTATTTTCTTTCTTAAGAACCACACAGACCAGTCCTAAATAGTTCGACTGTTTTATTCTTTTATAGAAACTCCTTTGGGGAATTAAGACCACACCCCGCCGAAATTCGGCACCCCTCTGCGGAAACTTTCTTCGAAAGTAAAGAGGGGAATTAAGAGGTCTAACGAATGGTATTAACCGATGTGAATCGATTAAACAATTAAACAAATCAACAATTCAACAGCTTCTTATTCTATTCTTCCAATTATTAATTATTAATTATTCATTATTAATTAGAAAAAGAGTTTCTATTTGCTTAAACCGCCCTTCTGATATATATTATAAGCAGAAATAGGGAAAATGGTGAAAAAATGAATAACTTTAGTTTTTATAATCCAACAAAGATTATATTCGGTAAGGATAGTATAGATAAAATTGGTGTTGAACTTAGTTGTGCTAAATATGAGCGTGTATTGTTGTTAGCCGGAAAAGGATCTATTAAAAAAAATGGTGTCTATAATCAAGTAACCAAATCTTTGCAAGCGAATGGCGTTTCCTTTGTAGAAATGTGGGGTGTGCAGCCTAATCCAACTTTGGAAAAGGTTAGGGAAACTATTATATTTGCTCGTGAGAATAAAGTAGATGCTATTTTGGCTGTTGGTGGGGGAAGCGTTATTGATAGTGCTAAAGCAATTTCTGTGGGGTTCTATTTAGAAGATGTATGGCAGTTTATGCAAAGAAAAGAAGTAGCCAAGCAAGCTCTTCCTCTTTATACTGTTTTGACAATGTCCGCCACCGGTTCCGAAATGAACAGCGGATTTGTACTTACTAATACCGAAACCAAACAGAAATGGGGTTCCGGCTCTAATCTTCTGTTCCCTAAAGTTTCTATTATCGATCCGGCTGCTCAGTTTTCTTTGCCTTGGGAGCAAACGGTTAATGGTGGCTTAGATGCTATTGCTCATATTCTAGAATACTACTTTGTCGATTCGCAAGCAATTATCACAAGAGCAGTTAACAAGGCTCTTATGAAAACAGTTATTGCGATGTTAGACAGATTACAAACTAATCCTAAAGATTACTCAGCGCGAGCTAATTTAGCTTGGTCAGCCACTATGGCTTTAAATGGAATAAGTGGTATTGGTATGAATGGTGGAGATTGGGCGTGCCACACTATTGAGCATGCTCTTTCAGCAATTCATCCTCAGATATCTCATGGAGCAGGCTTAGGAGTAATCTTCCCTGCCTGGATAGAGTATATGGCGTTGAAAGATCCTGAAAGATTCGCAGACTGGTTTGAAGCTTGGGGAGAAACTAACACTATTACAGGTTTAATTGCAATGAGAAACAAGATTAGAGATTGGGGTAGCCCGGTTTCCTTAAGAGATTTGTGTATTCATAAAGACGATTTACCTACAATTGTAGATAAAATTATGGAGTTTCCTGTGATTGGTGGAATGAGTAAATTTAAGCGCGAAGATATAGAGGCAATCTTACTTCTTGCCTACTAATAGCAATAAGTATCATCTGTCCAACTCTCCTAAAAAACCCTGTATCCTATTAATAGATAAGTCTATCAGAAGCAATTGTGTGTGCAGTTTCTTCTGCTTTTCTTATTATTGCTACAATTATTTTACCTTAGCAAATGTTTTACTTGACAACTTATCTCCCCTTCTTGATATAAGGAAAAACTAACCTAATGGATACCTCAATGAACAAAGAATTAACTTGTAAAGAATTATGTGATAAGCTAGATATAAGTCTAAATACAATTAAAATCTATTCAGATTTCTTACACATTCCTTCGGGTACTAAAGTTTCTAATTCCTTGCTCTTAAATAAGAAGCAAATTAAAACAATAATAGAGATTGCCGGATATGTGAAGTTAGGTTATGATCAAGCTATTATTAGGGAAGAGTTAGCTGCTTCTCTCGCTGATCAAAAAGATGTTTCTTGCTTTATCTTTACGGATGTTCTTAAACTGGTTCCTGTACTTTTTATCTCTAATGATGAGAACAATGAAACTGTTATAAAAAACAATTCATTAACCCCAAGCTTAGATGAATTCTTGAATTCTAAAAAGAATATTTCCATCAGAGAAGTCGCAACAAAATTTAAAATAAATGAACAAGATATTGCTGAAATTGTTAAAGATGCCGAACTATGCAAACAATCAGGTGAAAAGAAAATTAATTATGCTCATGGAATAGCTGAAAATAGATTCTATCACATTAGGGTAACAACCATCCGTTCTACCAATAGCGATAATTCCTATTTTTTAACAACTATTTTCCGAGATTTCACAGAAGAATATATGACCAGAAAGAACATCTCAGACAATAACTTTGGTCTGCACAAAACTTTGGAAAGAATACCTTTTCCACTGCTTATTCTGGATAATGATAAGATTGTTTACTTTAATAACCATGTCCAACACCAATTCAAAAATGAGAATATTAGCAATTATACGTTTAGTTCACTTCTCTTCTCACTCTCCAATAACCATGAATTCGTTTCAGATGTCCTAGCAAAAAAACAACAATTCATCCTTTCTAACGAACATACCCGGCATATTGATAAAATAGATTTTAGCATTAAAAACAAGTATTTCATCTTCAATCTAAGCTTTTCTAAAATTGACAACAACCTTATCCTAGTAGGTTTTAGTGATATTACTGAAAAAGAAGAGCATCTCGGGAACCTGATGAATGAGAGAAGCCTCTTTGAGAATGGTCCTGTCATGATTGTAAAGTACATAGATACCAAACAAGGTAAGCAAATTGAATGGGTTTCGGAAAATGTTAAACACTTTACCGGCCTTACTAAAGAGGAGATTACTGCCAATAATATTGATTTAAACACTTTTGTAAGTGAAGAGATGTTACCTCAATTATATGATGAAGCAGATGCCTTCTATGCTAAGAAACAAGAGTATTATTCTCACTCTCCTTATAAAATAATTCGAAAAGATAAATCCGAAATCTGGGTTAAAGATCATACCCGATTGCTCTTTGATGCCAACAAAAACTATGTTGGCTACTTAGAGTATCTCATTGATGTTTCTGATATGAAGGCCTTTGAAGAAGATCTCAAGCAAGCTAAAGAGAATGCTGAAGATGCTAACAGAGCTAAATCTACATTTTTATCACACATGAGTCATGAAATCAGAACTCCTCTCAATGCAATTAACGGTTTTTCCCAGCTTATCTATGATATTGAAAAAGACCTTGATAAAAGAGAGAAATTAAAAACTATTGTGCAATCAGGAAATCATCTGTTGGATATTATTAACAACATCTTAGAGCTTTCTAAAATAGAAGCAGGTAATATCAAAATTCAGCAAGCGGAATTCTCTCTAAAAAGTGTGGTTGATGAAGTTCAAAGAATAGTTTCAGTAAGTGCTAATAACAAAGGTTTAGAGTTTGAAATAGTGAAATCTCTCATTATCCCTGATCGTGTAATTGGTGATGAGATTCAGATAAAACAGATTTTAATCAATCTTTTATCTAATGCTGTAAACTACACTGAACGAGGGAAAATCATTTTAGAACTGAAATATCAAAACAATCATGCGACCTTTATTGTGAAAGATACCGGAATTGGTATTAGAAAGCAAGAGATGGAAGCTATCTTTAATGCTTTTGAACAGATTCGTTCAGGAGATAAAAAAGTAACCTATGGAACAGGGTTAGGACTCTCTATTGTTAAGAAAATTGTAGATGCCATGAAGGGTGAAATAAAGGTTGATTCCAGAATTAACAATGGTTCCAGATTTGAAGTTACTATCTTACTTCCTAAAGGTAAAGAGGTTACACCAATTCAAAAAGTAACAAGAATTCATTTCAGTTCAAATTATGACTTTTCCCATTTAAAAATCTTAGTAGCTGAAGATAATGCCATTAATCAAAAACTAATTAGTTCTATCCTTAAAAGAGTGCATAACATCTGCGATATTGCTAAAGATGGTCAAGTTGCCTTAGATATGCTAGACCAAAAAGAATACGATATCCTGCTTTTGGATATTCAGATGCCAGTTATGGATGGTATGGAAGCTCTTAAACATATTAGAACTGATAATAAACATAAAAACCTACCTATCATTGCCTTAACTGCTTTTGCCATGGCTGAAGAGAGAGATAAATATATTGCTGCAGGATGTGATGATTTTGTTGCTAAACCTATTAATAAACTCGAACTTTATGAAAAAATAGACAGCTTATGTACCAAAGATTAAAAAACTAAATATTATTAAGAACCAGATAAATGAGGAAATTATGACAGCACCAATAAGCACTAAATTCTCTGAAGAGAGAGATCGCTTAAATAAAATCATGTCCCAATACACTAGCCTTAACACTAATAGATTCTTATCCTTAGATAACCAAATGTATCGTGATGGAGCTTTGTCAGCCAAAACTAAGGAGCTACTGGGATTAGTCTCTTCCCTTGTCCTTAGGTGTGATGATTGCATTAACTACCACCTAATAAATTGCTATGAGCTGGGTTATACTGAGCAAGAAATTGAAGAAGCTATGAGCATAGGGCTTTTAGTCGGCGGTTCTATTGTAATACCTCATTTAAGAAGAGCTTTTGCTGTTTGGGATGAAATGAAGAAGAACAATTAGTAATGAAGAAAGAAAGACCTTCACGCAAATTAACGCGAATTAAGACGAATTAATTGCATGTTGAATTGTTGATGATGTTTAATTGTTTAATCCATTGATGTAGGTTGCGATACCTCTTAAATCCCCTTGGGGATAAATAGTTTAGCCTGTGAGTTGAATTCTTGTATTTCAAGAATTAACCACAGGTACGGATGTCAAAAAACAGACATATCCCTGACGTGTGAGGGCGTAGCTTTATGCGAAGACTCAAGGGGAGTTAATAGAAAACGGTCAAACTATTTAGGATGAGACACAAAAACTGATCCTGCAAACCTATCACTAACCTGTAAATTATATTTTATTATTTGACATTATAATCATTTAATTTATAAGTGATTTATAGAATATATTATAGATACTTTTTAGTAAAGATAGAACTTTCAAAGTCTTAATGTTTAAATTATCTCACCAATATAACACACTATAATTAAAGCCATGATTGGTTAATTTTAGGCTCCAATCATAGAGGATGAAATATGAAAATAAATTTTCCGGAATTAAAAATGGGTAACGTCATTGCCAAGTTACCTATAGTTCAAGGCGGAATGGGAGTTGGTATCTCCTTATCCGGGCTTGCCTCTGCTGTAGCAAATGAAGGGGGAATTGGAGTTCTTTCTGCTGTAGGATTAGGTGCTCTCAGAGGAAAAATCAGTAAAGAGTCTGAAATAGAAGCTTTACGCGAAGAAATTAGAAAGGCTAAAGGACTCACCAATGGTCTTGTGGGGTTAAATATCATGGTTGCACTAACTAATTTTGAAGATTTAGTAAGTGCAGCTTTAGAGGAGAAAATAGATGTCCTATTCTTTGGTGCCGGTTTGCCTTTAAAGATGCCTTCTATTATGGATACTGAATTTATGCAAACTACTAAAACAAAATTTGCCGTCATAGTCTCGTCTGCCAGAGCAATAAATGTAATCTTTAAGACCTGGGCAAGAAAGTTCTCTGCTATTCCTGATGCAGTTGTTGTGGAAGGACCAAAAGCAGGTGGACACCTTGGATTTAGCATAGAACAAATATTCGACAAAGAGTATGAATTAGAGAATTTGGTTCCTCAAGTTAAAGAAGCGATTATCCCTTGGAGTAAAGAATTTAATAAAGAAATTCCACTTATTGCCGCCGGAGGAATATATACTGGTGGTGATATTCATAACATCATGAAATTAGGTGCTAATGCTGTTCAGATGGGAACAAGATTTGTAGCCACCCATGAGTGCGATGCCTCTGCTGAATTCAAACAAAGTTATCTTGATGCTAAGAAAGAAGATATTATTATCATCAATAGTCCGGTTGGCTTACCTGGTAGAGCTCTTAGGAATAGCTTCTTGGATTTAGTGAAGTCCGGCAAGAAGATGCCGTTTAGTTGTCCTTGGAAATGTCTCAAAACTTGTGATTATCATAAATCTCCGTATTGTATTGCTTCAGCACTCTTAAATGCTAAATTGGGTAACCTGACAAATGGTTATGCTTTTGCCGGTGCTAATGCTTATCTTACAGATAAAATAATCTCTGTTCATGAATTAATAGAAACCTTAAAACAAGAATATCAGCTTGCTGTAAGTGCTGAAATGCAGTAGTTGGATATTTAGAACATAGCTTAATAAGGGTAATCTTTTTGATTACCCTTTTTGTTTTTGCAAAATTAGTGAGGTTAATTATTTATTCTTTGGAATTATTAATTAATATGCTGTTTTTAAAGTGCAACTTCGCCACCTCATTCAGTTTCTCTTCTCCACACTTCTTAACAAATTCTTTCCCAGCAGTAATAGTCTGAGCTCCTCCACCTTTGGGAAGTTTCACCCCATAAAGCTTAGAGTAGTGTTCAATTCCGGCACTAAACTTATAGCGGGCAAGAATAGAAGCAGCAGCCACAGCCACATCGCGTTCACCCTGATGTGCTTGAATAATATCATAATTATCACATTTCTCAGAAGCTAAATAATATTCCACTAAGTTTTGCTTGGTAAATCTATCAACAAAAATACCTTCCGGGTTAAACTTCCTAACTAGCGTCGATATAACTTTTGAGTGAGCCCAAGCCAACAGATGATTAAGGTTTTTCTTGCTCTCTTTAAATCTACCATATAGCTCATTATACTTGCTGGGGACTAGCACAATCTGTTGATAATTATTAGGATATCTCGCCATAACCTTCTTGGCAATAATATCAATTTGACTATCCTTAAGCTCTTTACTATCTTTTACGCCCATTTCTCTCAGTGGGATTATATCTTCATAGCGACAGTAAAAAGCAGTAACAACCAACGGACCAAAGTAATCACCTTTCCCTGATTCATCACTACCTACCCAGCTCTTCCAGCAATGAAGATCAGTAATCTGGGGTGGGAAACTCATAGTCTGTTGCTTTATAATCACTTCGTTTAATCTCTTTTTCATTGCTTCACTTTTAGAAGAGACGGTAAAAGAAATTCTATCTTTATTCGCACTATAATAGATATTTATCTTACCTTTCTCATCAAGAAAAGAGTATTCTTGTTGCACTCCATAAGGAATATCTTTAGAATCTTCCAAGTGTAATCTCTTTTCTTTAGTAACTTTATCTAAATGCACTAATGCTTCTATTAATTTTTTATCCATATTTATATCCTTTAACAGAAAATTTACTATTAGCTAATTGTGTCAACATTAAACAATATTCCGAACTTTCTCAGGACTCCTAACTAAGCTAATTACCTATATTTTAATCTATTTATGATAAAATATTTGACTTCTTTTGCCTAATTGATTATATTGATAGTGGTAAAGGGGTAAGTATGAATAAAAACATTTTTCTACTACTTGAAACTAAAGAAGATGGTGTGAATAATTTACTGGGTGCCAGGAGTTCACTTACTCACGGTAAATACACTTTTCAGGATAACTTTGAAGAGATGTGGGCTCCTAATTGCGATGTCTATATTACAGGTTCAAAACTCAAGATTGTTGCCGAGTTAGCCGGCATTGATAAGAATTCAGTGGAAGTTATTTTCTCTGATAACTACCTCGTATTGAAGGGTAGTAGAGACTTTGGTCTTCCTGCGAATGATGTCTGTTATTACCATATGGAAATAGAGACAGGCAACTTTGAAAGAACCATTTACTTCCCGGAAGTTAAGCTTGTTGCGGAGAGTCATATCGTCTCTTTGGAAAAGGGTTTACTGAAAATAGAGTTTCTGATTGATTCTGACGAAGAGATTACAATACCTGTTAAATAGTAGTTCTATCCCGGTTAAATATCTGATTTACGGCTAATTATCAATATTTAGAAAGGGTGTTTTAATATTGACAAATAATCTACAATATAAATATTGAGCTTACTGAAGATAATTATGATGATTAGTTCAGTATAAATTACCACCGTTTTGAGGAACCTTAGGGAAAGTATGAAAAATTATTTGATGTTATTGGTATTTATTGTTACAGTATGGGGTTGCCAAAAGCAAGAAAATATAAAGGCAAACATAGAATCTGGAGAAGCAGTTGCTGATACCACAGGGTATGCAGAGCTCTTCTCTAAAGGGAATGTAGTTACTAAAGCCTATTACTACGAACCACTTCAAGATACTATTTATGTTGATTACGTTTTTGAAAAAGAAGAGAACGCAAAACCCGATTATATCCCCGAAAGTTACTTCATAGTTACCGGTTTTTCTGCTAATGTGCAAGATAATAAGTTCAATAATGAATTAGTAAGATGGCAAGCATTAGAAGAAACTAGTTACCTTGAGACTTATGGCACAGGGGAACTTAAGAAGTATTTTGTCTCTTTGGGAAAATACCACTCAATGAAAGAGGTAATAGCTGCGTTTAATGAGTTTAAGCTTAAATACCCCAATGAAAAGATTAACTTCTACTCTATCAACCAATAAGGACAAGAACAAGCAAAACAGACTAAGATATTTGTATTTTAGCCTATCTGTTCGGAAGTTTAAAGAATAGAAGTAAAGAAACGGTTAGAAAATTGCATTTATATTAGTAGTATAGAGAAATTATAATTATAGATAAATAAATTAGGAGAAAACATGAAAAGAATTATTTTGTTATTTTCTTTGTTACTTACACTTACTCTGGTAATGGCAAGTCAAGAAAATATAATGAACCTACACCAAAACAGCATTATTCTACAAAGCAATGATGCCTATGGTTTAGATATTGGATATGAATTAGGCAATCTAGAAATATTGAATACAAATACACGCGGTGGAAGTTATTCTCAAGTAACAGCGTCTGAATTCTCTTTAACAGGAGATGAAGGCTTACCACAACTTCCTTATAGTCAAAAGATCATCTCTGTACCGGTCGGTGCAACAGTTGAAGCTTTTATTGAGATCCAATCTGAAAACTCAATTAACCTGATGAGCAAAGGTTTTACTAATAAAATTATGCCTGCTCAACCTTCTGTTGCCAAGAACGAAGATATAAATTCACTTCCTTTCATTATGGATGAAACTACATATACCACTAATCAAGTTTATAGTTACAAAACAGTAATTGTTAAGGAAATTGGTTTTTTAAGAGGTATGAGACTGTTCGAAGTTAATTACTATCCTATCAGTTATAATCCTGTTTCAGGCGAACTTAAAGTTATTAACAAAGCTAATGTAAGAGTTGATTTTGTAAATGGCGATATCTCTGCAACTGAAGAGTTGAGAGCCAAAACTCGTTCTTTCATGTTTGAAGGTATCTATTCAAAAAGCGTGTTTAACTATACCCAGGATAGAATGTCTTTAGAAAGCTATCCGCTCGGTTATGTGATTATCACTCCTAATATGTTTTTGAGTACTTTAGAACCTTTCATTACTTGGAAGAAAGAACAAGGTTTCGATGTCATTATTGGCATTACCGAAACTATTGGCTCATCAACCACTGCCATAAAGAACTATATGCAAGGAATTTGGAATGCTGCAACAGTAGAAAATCCTGCTCCTTCTTATCTTTTAATAGTAGGTGATACCCCTCAGGTTCCTGCCTTCACAGGTACTACAACTTCCGGTCATGTTACAGATTTAAATTATGTTAGATTGAATGGAACCGACTTCCTTCCTGAAATGTATTATGGTAGATTCTCTGCTAACAATATTAATGAACTAATCCCGCAAGTTAACAAAACTTTAATCTATCAGAAATTTGAAATGCCTGATCCTTCTTACTTAGACAGAGCTACTCTTATAGCAGGAGTTGATAGCTATTGGGCACCAACTCATGGTAACGGAACAATAAACTACGCAACTAATAATTACTTTAATGCTGCTCATGATTTAGATGTTACTGCTTATCGTTATCCTCTATCAGCCAGTAGTTCTTCGAATATCATTGCTGATGTGAATGCAGGTTTAGGCTACCTTAATTATACTGCTCACGGTTCTGAAACAACCTGGCATGATCCAAGCTTTACAATTGGTAATGTTAATAGCTTAACCAACAATAACCAATATCCAATAGTCATTGGTAACTGCTGTCTAACTAATCACTTTGATACAGGGACCTGTTTTGGAGAAGCTTGGTTAAGAGCTACTAACGGTGCTGTAATTTATATAGGCGGAACTAATAGCACCTATTGGGATGAAGACTACTGGTGGTCAGTTGGTCATTTCACTCCAACCTCTACTGCTAACCCTACTTATGCAACTACCGGTTTTGGACTCTATGATGCTCTGTTCCACGAACACGGAGAAGCTTTTGAAGATTGGGCTCATACTGCCGGTGCCATGATTATTGCCGGTAATATGACCGTTCAAGGTTCTTCCTCGTCTCGCAAAGACATGTATTGGGAAATCTACTCTATCATGGGAGACCCGTCCACAATGCCTTATATTGGCGTTCCTGCAGTACAAAATGTAGAAGCACAGTCCACTCTTTTAGTAGGCATGGATTTCTTTGATGTTACCGCTGCTCCTTACAGCTATGCTGCCCTCTCACTTGATGGTAACTTAGTTGGCACAGTTTTAACTGATGCTTCCGGTAATGGTACAATTAACTTTGAACCTCTCAGTGTCCCCGGCGTAGCTAAATTAGTAATTACTAATTCTGAATACCAACCATATTTCGGGGAAGTTGAAGTTGTTCCTGCTGAAGGTCCTTATTTAGTAATTAATAACCAACAAATCACCGGCTTTGTTGCTGCCGGAAAGACTTTAGATATGTTCATTACAGTCGGCAATGTTGGTGTGGAAAGTGTTTCTAATGTTGATGTCTTAATCAGCAACTTTGATGGCAACGCAACAATTAGTAATGCCACAACCACTATCCCGGCAGTCGCTGCTGACGGCACTTATCTTATCCCTTCTGCATTCCATGTCACTCTCAGAGATGGCTTGATGAATGGTGAACTAATCACCTTACACTTTACCTTCACTACTGATGAACATTCTTGGGAATACGATCTTAATCTTCGCGCAATTGCTCCTGTTATTGAAGTTAATCAAATTTCAGTTTCTGATAATGACAACAACTTGTTAGACCCGAACGAAATAGCAGACATCATTATCTCTTATGAAAATACAGGAACTTTTGTAGCAACTAACTGCGTTGCTAATATTAGTTCTACTACTCCCGGCATAACTTTCCTTGCCAATAATATTGCTCTTGCAGACCTTCCTGTTAATGGTTCAGGTCAAATAACCGTTCCTGTGCAAATATCTCAATATATAGCAAACGGTACTATCGCTGAATTTACAGTTCAATTCGTGAGTGCTAGTAATGTCCAATCTTCCGAGAACTTCACTCTACCTGTCGGTTTAATTCTCGAGAACTTTGAATCCGGCGGTTTTTCATCCAACTACAACTGGGTTGCTCCTACCTGGAGTGTCGTCAATACCGGTGCTTATGAAGGTTCATATTGTGCAAAGTCCAATGCTATTGCTAATAATACATCAGCTACTATGACAGTTCAAATGGTCGGTTTAGCTGCAGGACAAATCACCTTCTTTATTAAAGTCTCTTCCGAAAATAATTATGATAAACTTATTTTCTATGTAGATGATACTCCTCGAACTAACTGGAGTGGTGAAGTTGCCTGGCAAGAAGTTTCATTTAATGTTACTGCCGGCAATCATACCTTCAAATGGGAATATAAGAAAGATTATAGCACTACCTCAGGAAGCGATTGTGCTTGGGTTGACTACATTGTTTTCCCATCTGCAGCTTCCCAGGTTTTAGAACCTTCAATAGCTGTAGATGTTAATGAACATGATTTTGGTAGTGTTATCAACGGTTCTGCTGAAACAACTATCACCAATAACGGAACCGGTATCTTAGCAGGTCAAATTATTACTCTTGAAAATAGTGTATTTTCTGTGGCTGCTAACGAAGGAGAACCTACTCAGTTGCTAAACTACTCACTTGATCCGGCAGAGCAGTT
>JBAYZI010000053.1:0-17009 GCA_041672585.1 Cloacimonadales bacterium (SeqCode)
CCCTCATTGAGTCCTTAGAAGGCAATAGAGGGAATCCGCGTTCTAAACCGCCATTCCCGGGAGTGCAAGGTTTATGGCAAACCCCGACTGTTGTCAATAATGTAGAGACTATTGCTAATGTTCCGAAAATTATTAACAGAGGCGCAAAGTGGTACAAGACTCTTGGCGTAAATGGAGCTACAGGCACTAAAGTATTTACTTTAATGGGTGATGTAAACATGCCCGGACTTACAGAAGTTCCTATGGGAATTACTCTTAGAGACATCATAGACAAGTATGGCGGAGGGATGTTAAAAGGTAAAAAGTTCAAAGCTGCACTCGTTGGTGGTGCTGCCGGTGTAATTTTATCTGATAAACTTCTTGACGTAAAAATGGATTATGAGAGTTTGAAGGAGTACACTGCGGTGTTGGGTTCAGGTGCTATTATGGTCATGGGAGAAGAGATAGACATGGTAGAGATGCTATGGTCTATTCTACGTTTCTTCAGCCACGAATCCTGTGGAAAATGTTGCCCATGTCGTCTTGGTACAAAACAGTTGTATAATATAATTTGCAATATAAGAAATGGTGAAGGTAAAGAAGAGGATTTAGATCATTTAGTTATGCTTTCAGAAGCTATGTTAAAGACCTCTTTCTGTGCCTTAGGACAATCACCATATATGCCAATTAAGAGTTCAATTTTGAACTTTAGAAACGATTTTTTGAAAAGAATTAAATAAATAGATCTGGAGATGTAAAGATGAAAATGATTAACTTAACAATCAATAATGTTCCTGTTGAAGTCCCGGAAGGTACTACTTTGATTCAGGCTGCTTTAAAGGCCGGATTTAAAATTCCGTCACTTTGCTGGCATCCTGACTTAGCTCCAACAGCTGCTTGTGGCATCTGTGTATGTGATATAGAAGGTTTCGCTGTTCCTAAAAGAGCCTGCTCTACCCCGGTAACCGAAGGCATGAAGGTCAAAACCAATAGTAAAGAATTGAGAGAATTAAGAAAAACAATTTTAGAATTAGTGCTGGCTAATCATGATATTAAATGTCCAACCTGTGTAGCTAACGGTAAATGTGAACTACAACAGTTAGCTTATACAATGGATATCGATATGGAAACAGTACCTAAATTATTGGTAATGAAACCTATCGATTATTCTAGCCCTTCCATCATTAGAGATAATAACAAATGTATTAACTGCGGTCGTTGTATCACAGTTTGTAATGATATCCAACAAGTTTATGCTCTTACCTTTGCAGATCGTGGCTTCGAAGCTCATGTTGATACTGCAATGGGGTGGGGGATTGGCAACAGTGTGTGTGTAAATTGTGGACAATGTACAGTTTACTGTCCTACCGGTGCCTTGAGAGAAAAAGATGATACAGATAGAGTATGGGACGCTCTTTTAGACCCAACCAAACATGTTATTGTGCAAGAAGCTCCATCTATTCGTGCCTCAATAGGTGATGAATTCGGTATGGATATGGGGACTGTTACTCCCGGTAAGATGTATGCAGCTCTCAGAGCTTTAGGCTTTGATGCAGTTATGGACACTAACTTCACTGCCGATCTTACTATTATGGAAGAAGGAACCGAGTGTGTTGAGAATCTTAAAGCTCATACTGGCAAACCTGTGATTACTTCTTGTTCTCCTGGCTGGGTTAAGTTTGTCGAAACTTACTACCCTGATCTAACTCCTTATGTGTCAACTGCTAAATCACCAATGTCTATGTTTGGTGCTTTAGCCAAGACCTATTATCCTGAAACTCATGGCTTAGATCCTAAAGATATTGTTTCTGTTGCTGTTATGCCATGTACAGCTAAGAAGTTTGAGGCTCAAAGACCAGAACTTGCTCGCAATGGCGTTCCTGATACAGATATCGTAATCACAACTCGTGAATTCTTAAGAATGATTCATGAAGCTGGTATCGACTTCAAGAATATCCCAGAAGCAGAACCGGATAAAGGAATGAGTTTCTACACAGGCGCAGGTACTATCTTTGGTGCTACCGGTGGTGTGATGGAAGCTGCTATTCGTTCAGCCTATTTCTTAGTAACAGGTGAAGATTTAACCAACCCTAACATCGAAGCTGTGCGCGGTCTTGCAGGCGTTAAAGAAGCAACTATTAATATCCCCGGCTTTGGTGATGTTAGAGTAGCTGTTGCCAATGGACTTGGTAATGCTCGTAAGGTTATGGATAAGATTCAACAACAAATTAACGAAACCGGAAAGACAGAGTACGACTTTGTAGAAGTCATGGCTTGTCCTGGTGGTTGTGTTGGTGGTGGTGGACAACCGTTCGGTAATAGTATTTCTGATCGTGCCAGAAGAGGTGAAGCTCTTTATGCAGAAGATAGAAACTTAGAGTTTAGATGTTCACATCATAATCCGGAAATTACTAAAATATATAAAGATTACCTCGATAGACCGGGTTCTCATAGAGCTCATGAACTTCTCCATACCTATTATTTCTCTAGAAATAAGTTTAAAGGACATGCAGAAGAACAAACTACCGGTTTAAATTCACATCACTAAATAAGTATTAATTAATAATAAATGATTGAAGAGTAAGGGCGGAACATTTTCCGCCCTTTTTATTTTTTTCTTTTCTTCTGCTTGAAATTAGTTTAATTAGCGCGGTAAGGCATAACCTATTGCATGAAGCCCCCCTGGATAGATTTCTTCATTCTTCTTTTGTGGCAAAAGTTACTTTCCCGAATCACTAATCGACATCAGTTCCTTAGGAAAAGGTTCAAAGTAGTTCTGTGTCTTAAGATAAGGCTGATCAAATCTCTTAATCCAGGAATTGAGAATAGTGGTAACCACGATGAGGGGGATTTGTCTCTTTCTATAGAGGTCAAGTTGATCCAAGAAGTGGGCCTTTTCATCACTATTAAGATCTTGAGAGAAATAGCCAAAGATATGCATCAGCACATTAATATTAGTGGAGATATTAGCACCTTTCTGGAAGATTTGATGAAGCTTCTCCTGATAATTAGTAAAGACTTCATCAATTGGAAGCTTCTCATGGTTAGCCACTATTTTCCCTGCATCTTTAAGCTTGGCTTGGTTATACGCCATGAAGAGGTATTTATTGGAAGCATGGAAATCAACTAAGCTTTTCATTGTGTGGGGTAGGTTTCTGAATTTAGCAAAAGTATAGACCTTAGTGAGAAACTGCTCTCGGAGAATGAGATTAGTGAGGCGTCCTTCATCTTCAATTGCCTGTGGATTACATTCATCTAGAACAACTTGGGCAAAGAAGCCTACGCTTTTGGTACTGATAGCCGGGATTTTGCCAATTCCTGAATAAAGCTTCACATCTTTAAAACCGCAAGATGGAGATCTACTCTTTAGGATAAAGCCATCGATATCTTCTAAGCCTTTAACAAACTTATGAGAGAAAGAGTTCATCTTATCGGTAAAGTCTTCACCACTCATAGACTTTACTAATCTTACTTCATCACCTTGCTGTACTAATCTAATAGATTCGCGGGGGGTAGGTAAGCCTATTTCAACTTCCGGGCAGGTTGTAATAAATTCAACATATTCTTTGAGCTTTTCAACAAGCGGAGAGTTTACCATCAAAGCATTATAACGGCAAGCCTCAAAGTTTATACATTTACTGATAACTATTCTTGGTTTAATATTTTTCATAATTCACTCCTTATTCAAGATAATTTAATCAAAATGTGATAAATGCCTAATCTGATTTAATAAATTTGGTAAATATGGTAAAACTGATTAGATTTTCAGGTAATATCGAATGTAAATCTATAATCATATAACTTACGAAAGGAGTTTTGATGAAAAAACTAGCAGAAGTATTACTATCTAAGGAGAAGACGCAAGAGATTATGATCGGAAACTGGGCATTAGTTCGGGCTATGATTGAATCTAATGTGCGGGTGATAACCTCTTATCCCGGTTCACCTACTCCTGAAATAGCAACCGCCATTGCGCAAATCCCTGTAGCAGAGCGACCCTTCTATTTTGAGTTTTCCGTTAATGAGAAAGTGGCCACAGAGGTAGCCTTCGGAGCTTCTATCAATGGACATCTCTCTTGTGTATTCTTCAAAAGTGTGGGGCTAAATGTAGCAGCCGACTCATTAGTTCAGCTAAGCATGATGGAGCTGATTGGTGGCATGGTAATTATTCTCGGAGATGATCCGGGAGCTAATTCTTCCCAGAATGAACAGGACAACAGACACTTCGCTAAGATGTGCTATACTCCTATCTTTGAACCATCTACACCGACTGAAGCTTATCATATGTTTAAAGAAGCAGCAGCTTTGTCGCAAGAAAAGAAGATGCCGGTATTCTTGAGATTAACCACTCATGTTTGCCATTATAAAGAGCTTATTCACTTCGCAGCCTGGGATAAACAAGAATTTGACCAGACACCTAGGTTTGATGTCAATAATGGACCTTATGTACCAATTACCACAACAGTTTTCCCTCTCAAAAAGAAGGCACTTAGAAAGTTGGCAGAAGTAGAAACTTATTCTGATAATTCTAAGCTTAACTATATAAAAGATAATGGTAATAAGGAGCTGGGAATCATCACGATGGGTCTTCCCTATTACTCTCTGTTGGATGTGATGGAGGAGATGAAGGTCAAGCCTGACATTCTCAAATTAGGTATTATCTATCCTCTTCCCAGACAGATGGTTATTGACTTCCTGAAGAGTCATAAAGAAGTTAAGGTTTTAGAAGAATTAGATGATGTTATTGAGCGCGATATCAAGATGATAGCTTTTGAGAATAAGATTGATGTAATAATTACGGGCAAAAGTGATTTAGCTGATTGGGAGAATGAATATACCCCTGACAAAGTGAAAGAGGTGCTGAGAAAGCAATGGAAACAACACTTCCCACCGGCTGAACCTATTGATGATAAGAAGCTTAAGTTAGCTGCTCGTCCTGCTCAGATGTGTCCGGGTTGTGGACATCGTTCTGCCTTCTATGCAATTCGCAAAGCTATGGGTAAGAATGATATAACAGTCGGCGATATCGGTTGCCATTCTCTGGGCTTCCTACCTCCCTACAAGATTGGTGAAGCCCTACTAAGTATGGGACACTCCACCGGAACCGCATCAGGAATGGCTCTTTTCAACAACACCCGCAAGGTAATCTCCTTCTTAGGCGATTCTACCTTCTTCCACGCCGGACTTCCCGGCATAATCAACTCTATCTACAATAATCATAATCATACTCTAATCATTATGGAAAATGGGACTACAGCTATGACAGGTCATCAGGATCATCCGGCTGTGGGTAAGAACTTTAATGAAGTTTCTGAGAAGATACCTATTGTACAAATGCTTAAGGGGATGGGAATTACCAACATTAGAAGCGTTGACGCCTATCAACAAGCTAAGCTTACTACCGCTGTGAAAGAAGCATTGGCAGAAGATGGCTTTAATGTCGTGATTGCTAAACATCCGTGTATGCTTAAATTCAGCAGAGAGTTAGCCAAGAAGAAGATTGGCACTCCGCCAAAAGTACGCGTTACTGACAAATGTACTCAGATTTACCAATGTATCTCTGTCTTTGCCTGTCCTGCTTATCAAATCAGACCAGACGGCTCTGTGTGGGTGCAAGAAGATCTCTGTATTGGCGATGGTTCTTGTAAACAGACTTGCCCGACCGGCTCAATTGAATCTAAACCTTTGGAGGTGAAGTAATGTCTATTAACTATAATATCTTTATAATTGGTGTTGGTGGACAGGGAATCGGGCTTCTTTCTGAAGTCTTAATCCGAGCTGCTTATTATGCTAAAATCCAAGCTAAAGGGGTTGACACCCATGGTTTGGCTCAACGCGGTGGCACAGTTACTTCTCAGATCAGATTGGGAGACAAAGCCTTTTCTCCTCTCATTCCTGAGGGTAAAGCAGATATCGTAATTGCTCTCGAAAGACACGAAGCTCTCCGTGGGATGAATTCTCATCTTAAGAATGGTGGAGATTTAGTCTTTTATGATGCTGTTTGGCAACCACTTGATGTTAGACTCAGACAAGTAGGCGAACTTCAGAATGAGACTATTGAAGCTGAATGCAAGAGAAGAAAGATTAATTATCATCGTGTCTTTATAGATGATTTGAAAGACTCCAGAATGCAGAATGTGGCTGTGCTGGGGCATATTTCTAAGCATAAGTTAATCCCCGGAATAGCCAGGAAAAACTATCTACAAGCTATCACAGATCTCTTAAAAGGTACTGTGCTGGAAACTAATTTACAGGTTTTTGACCACTAGGCAAATACCTTAACACTGTTTTCGTAGGGGCGTATTGACATACGCCCCTTTTTTAAAAATCCCCTACCCCCCTTGTTGTTTGGTCTTAAATCCCAACGGGATTATATAGAGATACATAACATCATGTTTCTCATTAATTTAAGACCACACCCCGTCAGCAAAGCTGACACCCCTCTCCAGAGATTCGCCTTGCGAATGAAGAGGGGAATTAAGAGTAGCGGTATTAGTCTTAATCTTTCTTTTCGTGAAATCTGTGTAATCAGTGGATAAAATTCTTCCTCTTCAATTATTATTTATTAATTTATTTCGAATTCAATTGACAAACTTACCCTCTTATTTATGAATGATATAAATAAATCATTAAATAAGGTAATGTTGGTTAAGAGACATTATTTTAGTAGGAGCGAAAAGAAATTGTTTATTCCTAAGTTATTTGAAGTACTTCCTAAAATGACTAAAAAGCAGTTAATCAATGACATAATTGCCGGTATTTTAGTTGGTATTGTTGCTTTACCCTTGGGCATTGCTTTTGGTATTGCCTCGGGTGTTACCCCTGCACAAGGCTTAATCACCGCAGTTATTGGTGGATTTCTAGTTTCCCTGTTAGGAGGTAGCCATGTTCAAATTGGTGGACCTACCGGGGCATTTATTATTATTATATATGGTATAGTCGCCCAGTTTGGTGTTGATGGATTGATGGTTGCTACATTTATGGCAGGTGTCATTCTGGTTCTCATGGGGGTGTCCAAATTCGGCTCATTGATTAAATTCATCCCTTACCCTGTTGTTGTGGGATTTACGTCGGGAATTGCCGTAGTTATCTTCTCGACGCAGATAAAAGACCTTTTTGGTTTGCATATAGAAAAGGTGCCGGCTGATTTTGTCAGTAAATGGGGTGCTTATTTCAGTAATTTTAATACTATCAATTGGGAAGCGACCTTAATAGGTTTTGTTTCTCTGCTTATAATTATCTTCTGGCCTAAGATTAATAAGAAACTACCCGGCTCTATCATTGCAATTCTTGTTGCTACTGTATTGGTCATAGTTTTTAAAATGGATACAGTGCCAACTATTGAATCAGAATTTGGTTCAATTCCTTCTACTTTACCCAAACCGCAAATGCCTCATATTACTTTTGATTTAGTCAAAGCTATGTTTCCACCTGCCTTCACTATTGCCATATTGGCAGCTATTGAAGCTTTGCTTTCAGCTGTGGTTGCTGATGGTATGATTGGCGAGAAACATAAATCTAATACAGAGTTGATAGGTCAGGGTGTAGCAAATATGGTTTCCCCTCTTTTTGGTGGAATCCCGGTTACCGGAGCTATTGCCAGAACAGCAACTAATGTTAAAAATGGTGGAAGAACTCCCATTTCCGGTATTGTTCATAGTATTGTTTTACTTTTAATTATGCTGTTATTAGGTCCTTGGGCAAAGCTTATTCCAATGCCAACACTGGCTGCTATCTTAATTATGGTAGCTTATAATATGAGTGAGCATCATATCTTCCGTCAACTTTTGAAGAGTCCTAAGAGTGATATGATTGTTCTTCTTGCTACCTTCTTATTGACTGTTTTCTTAGACCTAACTGTCGCTATTGGCGTAGGTATGGTATTGGCTATGTTCCTCTTTATGAAGAGAATGGAAGATGTTGCTAATGTTGATTTCATTTCCAGCTCAAAACAAGATAAATCTGATGAAGATGATCCTGATAGTATTAAGATGAAAGATGTTCCTAAAGGTGTGGAAGTCTATGAAGTTGCAGGTCCTTTCTTCTTTGGGGCAGCTTCTAAGTTTAATGAATCTATCAAGATGCTACAAGATCCTCCTGAGATTAGAATTATCAGAATGCGAAGTGTTCCGGTTATTGATGCTACCGGGTTAAACTCTCTTAAGAGCTTGTACTTAGACTCCAAAAAGGATGGTATTATAATGCTTTTATCCGGTGTGAATCAACAGCCTCTTAAAGCGTTGAAGAACTACGGATTATATGACTTGATCGGAGATAAGAATGTCCATCAACATATTGATAGTACTTTAGCACGAGCTAAAGAGATTTTAGCTGAGAAGAACTAAGACAAACTAATATTTATAATATGTAAGGGCGAAATATTTTTCGCCCTTCTTTTTGTGTTTTTTGTGAAGTTTTGTGGTTTTGTGTTTAACCTCTTTCCCCTATCCCCTAAAATTAAACTTGCCATAAAATCACTAATCACTATAATTGCTTAAAATAGTAATTTATAGAAGGAAAATAATAATGCAAAGTAGATTACATCCGATTATTCAATGTATCTTGTTATTAATAGCACCTGTTTTGGTGATATTTGCGATAAATTATATTTTAATGGCAATGGGCAAAATGGGCTCTGCTACACTTATTGCCTCAACACTTAAGATTAGCCTCTTTGTCGTGCCCAATGCTATCTTTATCATCATGCATAAGTATAAGTTATCTAAGTATAGCTTTATCATTGCAGCACTAGCTACTTTCTTGATTGTAAGAAGTTCAGGGACTACTCAGATTATGAATTTCAACACATTCTCACTCTACGCCATGAACTTCATTTATTTTTCACTCTTCATCGGGGTAACTTATCTGGCATATTTTAAGATAACAAACTTTAAGCTTAAGAACTTCCTCTTCATAATCATGGGGACTGCTACACATACTCTAACATTGTCGATACTGTTTCTCATCAACAAACAACAATTAAGTGGTGGACTCATAAAGGCTACTCTATTAACAGGGGTTAATACTTACTTGATGGTGGGATTGGCTTTGGGGATAGCACTGCTGTGGTTTGAATTGCCTCAACCTGAAGTATTGTATGATTATGATGATGAAGATTAATTAATAACAGCGAGGAAGAATAACTTGGGCAGAAGAAAAGTACGAAAACCTGCAGATTACGAGCAGAGAAAGAATAGATTTGTGATAGAAGTTGAATCAGGCGTGGTGTTGGATTTTGCCAAGATATTTGGTAATAACAACCCAGTGCATTTAGAGATTGGTTCCGGGAAGGGTGAGTTTATTACCCGGAAATCACGCGAGAATAGAGAGATTAACTTTGTGGGAATTGAGTTAGATTCTGATCGGATAACTACTATTTTGAAGATATTAGACATAGCAGAAGATAGTAATGTCAGATTGCTAAATCACTTCGTTGATAAGAATATTATCCAGGTGATACCTCAGTTCTTTTTTCCTGTTATTTATATTCAGCATCCTGACCCGTGGCCTAAGCGTAAACATCATAAGTATAGATTGATCAACCAAGACTTTATTGATACCTTAAATCTTTTATTAGAGCCTAACGGAACAGTAGAAATAGCAACTGATCACTCTGATTATTCTGAATGGATTATTGAGCATTTTGAGGAAAGAGCTGACTTTCAGGCTCTCTTCGCCAATGGCTTTACTTTTGAGAGACAACCCGGACACATAGAGACCTATTTTGAAGAAGTTAAACGCGAAGAGGGTTTTGAACCACGCTTTATGTTTTACAAGAAGTTACAAACTAAATGAGGGATTATGAATAAGAACGAGATATTTAAGAAAATCATTGCCAGTCTTTATGAGAACTTATCACCTTATGCGTTCAAAGATAGTGATGCTTTTCGCATTAAACCTGAACCTAAAGAGCATATCAGAACCAACTTCGCTTTGGATAGAGATAGGATTCTTTATAGCGGAGCCTATCGTCGCTATCATGGTAAAACTCAAGTCTTCTCCTTCACTAATTTAATAGATGAAGAGATGACAAATAGAAATCTCCACACAACCTATGTTTCTCAGATTTCCAGAACTATTGGTAAAGCTTTAAATCTCAATCTTGAGCTAATCGAAGCAGTGGCACTCGGTCATGACTTGGGTCATTGTCCTTTCGGTCATGATGGTGAATCAGCCCTGTCACGAGTTTGTAAAAAGCATGGAATTGGTGCTTTTCATCATAATATTGAGTCTTTACAGATTGTTGACCATATTGCTAAAGGTGGAAGAGGAATGAACTTAACTTTCCAGGTTCGCGATGGTATTATCTCCCATGATGGTGAAGTTCATAACACGCGTTTAATACCCCAAAGAGATAAAACAGAAGCTGATATTATTGACTATATGGCTAAAAAGAACAAAGATATTACCAAGAATAATTGGATGCCTGCAACCATGGAAGGGTGTGTTGTAAGAATCTCAGACACAATTGCTTATATCGGACAAGATATAGAGGATGCAGTAAGATTCAAGATTCTAAAAAGTGAACAGCTTCCTGCAGATTGCACTGCCTATCTGGGCAACTCCAATTCTCAAATTATCGATACTTTAGTGAAAAGCGTAATCGTAAACAGCTACCAAAAAGAGTACATCGCTTTTGATGAAGAGACCTCTTTTTATCTCAAGAAACTTAAAGATTTTAATTATGAATATATCTATAAAAATGAGAATGTAAAGTTGGCAAATCAAACTATAATCAGGTCAATGGAAATTCTGTATGAGAAATACTTAGAAGATATCGAACGTAATAATCAAGATTCAAAGATATTCTTACATTTCCTGAATCATAAGAATCAGGATTATCTATCCAAATTCTCTCCTGAAGAGAAAGTTAGGGATTTTATAGCAACCATGACAGATAGATATTATAATGAAGAGATTAAAGATTATCTCTTACCGTGGAAATTTTAAAACAAAGGAGAAGACTATTATGTACAAAGTTGGGATATTGCAGTTTGAACCAAAACTCTTTCAGGTTAAGAAGAATTTAAGTACTTTAGAACAGATGTTAAGTGAAGTAGAAGCTGATTTAATAGTTCTGCCTGAGCTAGCCACCTCCGGTTATGTCTTTACTTCGCAAGAAGAGGTCAGGCAAGTAGCTGAAGATGCCAAGACAGGTATAACAGCTCAACTATTTACTAGATTAGCCCAAGAACGCGATTGCAGTTTCGTTGTAGGATTCCCCGAAATAGCCCAGGGCAAGCTCTATAACTCCTGCTCTCTCTTTAATCCGGACGGCACAATCATCACCTACCGCAAGACTCATCTTTTCTTTGAAGAGAAGCTATTCTTCACACCCGGAGATTCAGGATTTATCGTTGCCCCTGCTAAAGGTGGTGTAAAAGTTGGACTCATGATCTGCTTTGATTGGCAGTTCCCTGAATCAGCACGAACCCTCGCTTTAAGAGGAGCACAGATAATTGCACATCCATCAAACTTAGTGTTACCATGGTGCCAAAAAGCTATGGTTACCCGCTCCTTAGAGAATAGAGTTTTCTCTATTACACCTAATAGAACCGGTACCGAAATCAATGGAGAAAGAGAGCTATATTTCACCGGTATGAGTCAGATTCTCAACACAAAAGGTGAAGTTCTTACAGCGATGAACAAAACTGAAGAGAGTGTTTCAGTGGTGAATATTAATCCCTCTGAAGCCCTTGATAAGCAAGTTACAGAACATAACAACGCTTTCACAGATCGCCGACCTGAGATGTATGAAAGATAAGGATTTAAGATGATAGGATTACCTATATATGTTTAAACTAAGATCAAAAATAGTTCCTTTGTTGAGTCTGCTAATATTGTTTCTAACAATAGCTTGCTCTGATAAGTCAACGACTTCAGATGATTCTCTTGAAAAAGGTCTTATTCCAATTAATATATCTTTAGCTCCGTTACAGCACTTAGAAGTAACAGTTACCGAAGCAATAGCATCTGTAAGCAAGGATAACGAGACTATTAGCAACTCTTTAGAGATAGCTAATAACAGTGCTACCGGTACTATTACTGACTTGAATCCAGGTATCTGGCATTTAGAAGTTGAGTTGTATTCTAATGATTATGTGGTCGCTTCTGGCGAAGCTGAAGTAGAAGTCTTTCCCGGACAAACCTCAATCGTGAATCTTACTATGGTAATTAACGATATTACAGGTTCCATCGAGATTATTGTCGAGTGGGAAGCTGATACTCCTCTCCCTGAAAGGTTCTTATTCATCGGCAACAGTTACACTTACGCCAATGATGGTTTAGACCAAATGTTTAGAAGTGTGGCACGCTCTACTGATGAAAACTTGAGAATTGAAGTGCAGGCAATCACAGGTGGGGGTATGACTTTGCAGAATCATTTTGAAACTCAAGCTACTCAAACAGCTATTTTAACCGGGAATTGGGATGTTGTTATCTTGCAAGAACAGAGTCAGATGCCTATTTTCGATACCCCTAGATTTCTCACTTACGCTACGAAATTGGATAGCCTAATAGACATTAGCGGTGCCAGGACTTGCTTCTTTATGACCTGGGCAAGAGAGAATGATCAAGCTCAAATTGCCGGATTAAGTGCAGCCTATTTAGATGCCGGCGAGCTATTAGATGCAACAGTTGTTCCTGTAGGGCAACTCTTTAACTATATTTATGAAGATAACACTACTATGAATCTCTACGATTCTGATGGTTCACATCCCGCATGGCAAGGCACCTATTTAGCTTCTCTCTGTTTTTATCAAAGCCTCTATCAGGCAACTGCTCAGAATGTTCAGTTTATCCCTCCCTATGGAGTAACTAATGATGAAGCTGAATATCTTAAAACAACAGTTAATCAATGGTATCTCATTAATAGAAGATAACTTTATAGATGCAAAGAAACACACTTAAATCATTTCAATGGTCGTTTTTAACAGCTATCCTGCGCAAGATTATTCTGTTCGGGGTATTTCTGTTGATTGCCAAAGCGATTAGCAAAGAAGATCTCGGTATCTTCCGTGAATTTTCTTTAGTTCTTGCTATTTTGGCGGGTTTCTCTTTTGTCGGTTTTAAAGATTTATTAATCGTCAAAAAGGAGAACACTAAAGCTCTGTTTCAGCAATTACTGCTTTTGTCGGTTGTTGTTTCCGGAGTAGCTTTTATAATTCTTTATGGATTTGCACCATTGATTGGAAAGTTTTATAAGAGTGAAGTCTTAGCTCATCTATTAAGGGCTTTAAGTCCGCTTATCTGTATTGAGATAATCAGATTCGCCTTCCAAAGTTATTATCATAAGATATTGAGGTTCAAGCTTCTCTCTATTATTGAAACCATTAATGTAGTAGTCTATTCTGCCTTAATAATCATCTTTTATTATATTAAATTAGACATTAAGACGCTCACTCTAATCTTCTATTTCGGTAACCTTTTAGAGCTCTTCTTACTAATCTTCTTTGAAAGAAAGTTAGTAGCTGAAACCTTGCAAAGATTGTTCTCTCTGCAACTACTAAAAGAGTTTCTTGCTACTTACAAAGCTAATTCACGCTTCTTAATAACAGCAACCTCTAATAACCTTATCTCTCTCTTAGGTAATGATATACCTGTAATAGTTTTGGGAGCATTATTTAACCCTGCCGCAATTGGTATCTATTACTTGGCTAACCAATTAGTTGCCCAGCCGGTAGTGCTTGCTTGCAACTCTCTCCGGCAAGTTCTCTTCCCCACTTTTACCTTTATGAATCGTGCCGAAATGCGCACCAGACTGCACCAATTCTACCAGCTTGTTACCATTGCGGTCTATCCACTCTTCTTCCTATTTGTTATTTACATTCTTAATTTTGCACCTCTAATTTTAGGAGCAAAGTGGAGTGAAGCACTTCCTATTGTCGCGATTCTGGCTTTTCCTTTAGCTACCACAATGCTGATTAATCCCATTTCAAGTCTCCCCTATGTGCTTGAACTCCCTCATTTGGAAATCTTTTATATGTTAACGGGTCTAATTCTCAAAACTGCTGCTATCTTCTTAGGGCATTACTCCGGTTTTGAAACAGCTATTATCTACTATGCTATCAGCACTATTATTTTACAGCTGGGTTTTATCGGCTTAGTGAGCAAAATAACAGATGATAAGATATTTAGGACGCTCTTTAAGTTAGTTCTTAAATTCATACCTACTTTAATCTTGATAGCTCTTTATCTGTTACTAAGTGGCTTTAATCCTTATTTGAGAGTGGCTCTGCTTACTGTTTTAGTAGGAATATATTTGCTGGTTAGTTATAGGTTGAAGTTTATTAGGATAAAATAATGAAACAGTCTGTCCACTCTCCTAGGTCTTTCTTAACTATCCCGTTCTGTTTTCGAAATTAGTTCGCTTAACCCTCTAAGGTGCTACCCAAAAGCAACTAAATTCATCTGCTTATTAATAAAAAACTAACTAAATGACATAATGATTTGACAATTTTGATTAACATTATAAGTTATCATTAAGTTGAGTAAAATTAGGTCTTTGGAGAAAAAATGAAGCTAAAAGATTATGAAACAATGTTCATGGAAGAGAAAGATTCTCTTAAAAAACTGAATATAGCAAAAGAGATAATTGAAATCTTTAAAGATGATCCTGATGAATGGGCTTTATCTCCTTTTTATCTTTATATTATTAAAAATGCGCACTATCCTAATTGGGAACTGGAACGTGCTTCAGCTCTTCTAAAACAAGCAACACTGGACTATAGGAAGAGTAAATTCCAAGCTGCTTCAGGGTATCTAATTGAAGCTGCTCCTATTTACAAGGAACATAACGACACGTATAATTATACGAGAGTAATGAACAATTTAGCAGTTCTTTATTCCTCCACTAAGCAAGAAGATAAGTCTTCTGAGATTTATGAAAAAATCGTCAATATTGAGCCTAAAAATGCTCTTATTGTTTCAAACTATGCCAACTTAATTCTTAGACGAGGAGAACCTGAAATTGCTCTTGAGCTATTTAAAGAGGCTAACGAAATTGTTCGAAAAACAAATGACAAAGAACTAATATCGACCATTGTAGTAGAACTGTGTAATTACCTGATCAATCAAAATCAAGAGGAGAAATGCATTGAGTTGCTACTTCCTATTGTTGAAGATGTGGAAGGTATTTCTTTAAGAGTTAGGGCTTTCGCTTACTTAAATTTAGCAAAAGCTTATGATCTCTTACAAAATTTTACTTCAGCTATAGAATGGTTAGATAAAGCACTAGATTCAGCTGAAAAATCAAACATGGATGAACCACTCAAGTATTCTTATACCCTTGCTATTAAGATTTATAAAGAAATAAAAAATTGGGAAAAAGCCCTTTACTACTCTGAACTTAAACAAGCTATGATGGAGAAGATTCATCTCAGCGAATTTAAAGTCAAATCAGATGAGATTGAAAGTGGGAAAATAGATAAATTAGCCCAAAAAAATATTGATGCATATAGCGAAAAGACCATTAGAATGGCATCGTTAGGCGTAATGGCTTCAGGAATTACCCACGAAATAAATCAACCTCTAAATGCGATTATGATTGATGCTCAAGCAATGCTCTACAAAGATGATCAAGAGAAAATACTTCCCCTTGGATATCGCGACAGAATAGAGTATATAATTCAAGCTACAGATAGAATTACCAATATAGTGAACCACATCAGGTTTTATTGGAGTCATAAAAACTCCATAGCTAGACAGGATTTAAATGTTAATGAAGTAATCTCCACAGCGGCGGGCTATTTAGAACAACAGCTTAAATCTCATCAGATTATTCTTAAGCTTATTTTCATTCCGGAGCACCTTGCTGTCTATGGTTCTCAAATAAGTCTTGAGCAAATTATAATTAATTTAATCACCAACTCCATTCAAGCTTTAGATAACATTGAGCGAAAAGAGAAAAGAATTGTTATCTCCACAGCGAGTAAAGATGGCTTTGCAGTTATTCATATTGATGATAATGGAAATGGCATTCCACCGGAAATAGCTGAGAATATTTTCGATCCCTTTGTTACATCTAAAGAAGTGGGCTATGGAAGCGGTTTAGGATTGACTCTTGTGCAAAACTTCTCTAAAGATTTGAATGCTCAAATAACACATTCAGAAAACAAATTCGGAGGCTGTCGATTCACTATTAAAGTACCTCTGATTCACACCTTAGAGGACAGAAAATGAACATAATATTGGTCGATGATGAAGATGTCAGCAGACGCGCTATCGCAGGATTTCTCAGAGATCCTCTGAAGCACAATGTCGTTGAATTTAATAATTGTGATGATGCTTTTAAGTTTTATACGGAAAATAGATATGAATTAGTGATTTCGGATATTAGAATGCCTGGGATGAATGGGATTGACTTGCTACGAGCAATTAAGAACATTGACCCCCAGAACCAAACTAAAGTAATCTTAATTACAGGTTACGGAGAGTTGGAAACAAGCTTGGAAGCTTTACGAATCGGTGCTTATGACTACTTATTAAAACCACTGAATGTTAATGAGTTAGCTAATATATTAGATAAAATACAGAAAGAGCTGACAGCTATCCCTCAAACAGATTCTAAAGGCAACACCAACTTAGAGCGAAAACTTGAACAGTATAATTCTATTTTCAGTAAGCTTTTTCCGGATAGAAGAATAGGTATCTTCTCAGCTAAAATGCAAGAAGTAGTGCAACTTGCTTTAGCCTACCACAATCACCGCGATCTGCCAGTCTTAATCAATGGTGAAACAGGGACAGGAAAAGAGATCATCGCCAGAATGATTCATCAAGGTGAAGATCAGAATAATCGACCTTTCATCTCTGTAAATTGTTCAGCTATTAATAACACACTCTTTGAAAGTGAGCTATTTGGTTATGAGAAAGGAGCCTTCACAGGTGCTGCCACCAGCGGCTCTGTCGGAAAATTAGAGCTTGCCCAAGGCGGAACCATTCTCTTTGATGAAATAGGTGATTTACCTTTAGATTTACAGCCTAAACTATTACGCTTTCTCCAAGAAAAAGAGTTTTACCGGGTTCAGGGAAAA
>JBAYZI010000054.1:0-16830 GCA_041672585.1 Cloacimonadales bacterium (SeqCode)
CTCGGAAGATGCTTACACACCTGATGGAAAAATAGGCGTAAGACCTGACCGGGCTTTGCTTAGATACACAAATCTGATCAAACAAGTATGCAAAGATAAACCGGTAATTATTGGTGGCATAGAAGCTTCCATGAGAAGAATCTCACACTATGATTACTGGAGTGATAAGGTGAGAAACTCTATTCTTGTCGATTCTAAGGCTGATATTTTAGTCTATGGAATGGGCGAAAAGATAATTCTCAATATTGCAGATAAGCTTAATACCGGTTATCCTGTGGAAGCAATTCAAAATATAGCAGGAACTGTTGTGCTTGTTCCGGAAATAGATAACTCTCTACCATCAGTTTGTTTGCCAGAGGGTGAAAAGTGCAATGACCCTGAGCAATTTCTTCTGCTTACCCAAATATTTCAGAAGAATTATGATAACAAGATTATCTATCAACAATATGGGAATCGCTTTATCAAGCACAATCCACCGGCTCAATCTTTCTCAGCAGAAGAGTTAGATTCAATCTATGATTTACCTTTTGTGAGAGAACCTCATCCTGCTTATCGTGGGAAAAGCCTGAAAGCGTGGGAACAGATTAGAGACTCCATTACAGCTCATCGTGGTTGTGGTGGAGGCTGTAACTTCTGTGCTATAGGCTACCATCAAGGGAAGAAAGTTAGCTCACGTAGTCGGGAATCTATTCTTGATGAAGTTAATAACTTAGTTAAGAAAGATTACTTCCGTGGAACTATCAGTGATGTGGGTGGACCTTCAGCTAATATGTATGAGATGAAGTGCACGCTTCCGGATAATATTATCTGTAAAAGAAGCTCCTGTTTATATCCCCAAATATGTGAGAAATTAGACTACAATCATGATTATTACCTCAACCTTTTAGCTGCTATAGAGAAAATAGACGGGGTGAAGAATCTCTTTATCGCTTCCGGAATCAGATTTGATTTAGCTCTAAAATCACCCAGATTCATCAAAACTATTGCTAAGAAGTATATCGGCGGACATTTAAAGTTAGCTCCTGAGCATACAGTGCAAAGAGTTCTCAACCTCATGAATAAACCCGGTATTGAGCTATACGAGACTTTCTCCAAATTCTTCTTTGAGTCTTCTCAGAAAGCAGATAAGAAGCAGATGATTATTCCCTATATTATTGTGGGACATCCCGGTACTGATACCAATGATGCAATTAATTTAGCCCTCTACTTAAAAAGAAACAACTTACGCTTAGAACAAGTTCAAGAATTCTATCCAACCCCCATGACCCCCAGCACTGCCATGTATTACACTAAGAATAATATTACGGATGGGAAACCGCTGTTTGTGCCTACAGGACGCGAGATTAGATTGCAAAAGGCCTTAGTTCAATGGTTTATGCCGGGGAATAAGAAGTATGTTATTGAGGCTTTAAGATCAGTAGGAAGATTAAATCTGTTAGATGAGTTTTATCCGGCAAGGGCAGAAAGTGGCAAACAGGAGAAGAAAGAGGTTTTACCAGGGGGCTTCGTGGACTCCGCCCTACCACGCAAAAGAACACAAAGAACACAAAGAAGGAAGAAGAAGATTTAGCCACGAATGAACACAAATAAACACGAAAAGAAATAAAGAGTTTTAGCCACTGAAAACACTGACAACACGGATAAGATAAAAATGGAACACGTAGGGGCGAATCAATATTCGCCCTCTTTAACTGGGATTGCGGGCGACTCGCCCGTATTTTCTTAATTCCCCCCTTATTATGTAGAGACGCAACATTTTGCGTCTATCAAAGGCGAATGTGGTCTTAATTCCCCTCTTCCCTTTCGTAGAAAGGTCTCTGGAGAGGGGTGCCGAATTTCGGCGGGGTGTGGTTCTTAAAATTAAAAGATAAAATGAAAAGTGAAAAGTTGCGGTATTGCTTCGCAATGATGATCAAAATGTAGGGGCGTATTGCAATACGCCCTCTTTAACTGGGATTGCGGGCGACTCGCCCGTATTTTCTTAATTCCCCTACTGATTTAATTACTATTAGTGAAAGTAGCCATAGGGGCTTCCTCATAGCTAACAAGATTAAATTTCGTATCCAAAACGGAGAACTAAAGAAGGTGCTACTTATATGCAAATCTCTTAAATCCCAACGGGATACATCCTACATAGCTTTAACTCCTCTGGAACTTCCCCAAGAAATTAACCCAATATTAAAGTTATTTAAAATAGTTCTTGACGGTTCTTTTCAGATAATGTTATCTTGTTTTAATAGTAATTTGAGGAGCTTAGGAATGATAGCCTCTAAAGAGAAAAAGATTACGCACTACACTTATTTTAATCAAAATAGGGATACTTTGCTCAATTTCTCACACCTTGGTTCGGTGGATCCTATCCTATCCTATCCTATCCTATCCTATCCTATCCTATCCTATCCTATCCTATCCTATATTAATAATACATGCCAATTATATGTTATTAAGCTTTATCAATTATTGTGTAGATTCAAATTCATCATGACTCGGGTTAAACATTGCTATGTTTAACCATAAAACTTGGAAATTACTCCGGTTCATCTCTAAAATGCAAGGTGTTCATAAAGTTGTTTGGCAGGGAACAGATAGTAATAACAGGCAAGTAGCAAGTGGTGTTTACTTCTACAGAATTAACAGTGCTAATAAAAAATCGATAACCAAGAAAATAATCTTGATGAAATAAAACAAATCATGCCCCTTGCAAATTCGCAAGGGGCATATTCATAAATAATCTTAAACCAAAGGAAAAGAAAATGCGAAAACTGCTCATACCTTTATTAATGATATTTAGTTTTAATCTCCATGCTCTGTTAGAGGTTTGTTTAGATGGGACAAAGCCCTATACAGAGATACAAACTGCTATAACTGAGGCAGTAGCTGGTGATACAATCTTGGTCCATCCTGGTACATACTATGAAAACCTTGTCATGGATAACACTATCAATTTATCCTTAATCTCTCTTGAAGCTACCACCAATGACACTACTTATATTTCACGAACAATAATAAATGGATCACAAAATCAAGGAGCTGTGATACTGCTTCATGAAAATGTTACAAACCTCATTGTACAAGGTCTTACAATAACAGAAGGCAGTGGATATCCTGAAGGTTATCAAACACACGGTGGAGGTGTATTCATTCTTCAGGGTAAATTATCGTTGATTAATTCGATAGTGGAATATAATAGTGCTGATCAAGGAGGAGGAGTTTATTTGTGTCCTAATGGAGATCTTACCCTAAGTGGTACCACCATTAGGTACAATATCTCTTATACAGGGGGAGGAGGTCTGCTTTTAAGTAGTTCTTATTATGAACAACACCCAGTACTGATTTTCGATCAAGTAAACAGATCATCCATCTATGGTAATTATGCTCAGCAAGGCGCTGATATTCATTGGTTTTTTCATTGGGCAGGAAGTTGCGAGATATATTTAGATAAGTTTACAGTTGCCAATCCCGAAAGATACTATATAGATTACTGGGATCTTAGCAACTCTTTTTTTGAAGATATAAATTTCACACCTTTTCCTGTGATAGATATCCAACAAGGTGTATATCAACTGATTGATGCAGATCTCTATGTAGCAAATGAGGGTGATGATAGAAACAGTGGGTTAACTCCAGAAGAACCTTTTAAAACTGTACATAAAGCTTTTAAACTAATTAAAAGTAATCCTGAAAATCCTCGAACTATCTATATGGCTCCAGGCATATACAATAACACTGTCCTTAACAGGTCTGATGTTCCTATCGCCTTAAAGAGCTTTGTCACTTTAGAGGGAGTTTCACCTGAGGAAACAAAAATCATAATTGATAAATCATTAGCACATTGGCCAGTCGGAGTTGTAAATTGTGTTTCGCTGAAGTTTGAAGATATTACGGTAAAGAATTTAAGTTTAACTAACTTATCAGATGCAGCTATTAGTGGTTCAGCTACTAAAAACTTTAGAGTAGAAAATGTTATAGTCGAAAATTGTAATAGTGGGTGTGTTAGTGCAGTATTTATTACATCTCAGTTAAATTACGCAACAGTTTATTTTAAAGATGTTATTGTAAGAAATAATATTTCAGAAACGTCAATTTCTGCTGCTGGAAACATATATGCAAAAGAGGTAGTTTTTGATAATGTAACTGTGGAGAACAATATCAACATGGGCAGTGTTCAAAATGGTATTATTGGAACATTTGAAATCTTTATCTCAGAAAATCTTGTCATCAAGAATTCTAAATTTATTAACAATGAGAGTGCAGTTGAATGCTTCGGAGGAGCTAATTTTCGATTTTGTCATTTTCCAGGTCATGTTGACAGTGCTAAGATTTATGTTGATAATTGTCTTTTTGCTAATAACACAAATGGGCAAATCTCCCGAAATTGGATGTTTATTGGTAAGGAAGTCGTAATAAATAATAGCACTTTTGCCAATAATAGTGGCGGGACCCCTTATGTGATAGCTGTTGCTACGCCCGATGGTACCTTAGAAATACACAATACGATTATTGCTAATAATGCCCAACCTAATGCTATTCAGTATGGATCATCCTTAATAATGGACAATTGTCTTTTTAGCAATGTAGATAATATTACCAATAGTACTATGTCAATGGAGCCTACTTTAGGTGAAAATAATATTTATGGAGCTGACCCTCTTTTTGCAGGAACAGATCCCTCTAATCCAACTTACTATATGTTAGCTGGTGATGATTTAAATGGATATTCACCTGCAATTGATGCAGGAAGTAGGGATTTTAGCTTTATGCCAGATTGGTATGAAGAGCCTCAATTTGATCTATATGGTAATCCGCGGATATTTGGAGAGCGTATTGATATTGGTTGCTATGAGTATCAAGGATATACTGTAGATAACGACATTGAGACAGTAACAGATAAGTTTACTGCTACCAACTATCCAAATCCCTTCAACCCTGAAACTACCATCGAGTTTAATAATCCAGTTCAAGGTGAAGTTAAAATCAATATCTACAACTTAAAAGGACAGCTTGTTAAGAGTTTACTCCAAGATAACTTAACCCAAGGTGTTCATAAAGTTGTTTGGCAGGGTACAGATAGTAATAACAGGCAAGTAGCAAGTGGTGTTTACTTCTATAGAATCACAAGTAGTAATAGAGGCTCAATAACTAAGAAGATAATCTTAATGAAATAGCAATCATATGACCAATAACCCTTAGTTTTCTTACTCTATGTCGTTAGAAGTGGCATAGAGTAAGATCTTAATCACTGCAGGATTTAAGAGTGTTTTCTTTAAGATTAAACAATTAAACAGTTCAACAATTCAACTCTTCTGTCCGCTCAACTTGAACATGATCTGAATAGGTATTAGTCCCCCCATTTCCTCTTTAGTTAAAAATCTATTTGACAGTATTTTAGTTTTTCATTTAGTGAAGACAGTTGATATCACAATATTCAAAGAATCTAAATTGGAGAAGTTAATGTTCAGAGTTTTATTGATAGTGTCTTTATTGTTTACCCCTTTTATCGTCTTTAGTACTGCCCTTACGCCTGATGAGGAGATATCTCTCAAAGAGAGTGAGCTAAGCTCTAAAAAGCAGCAAATTAAGGAGTTAAATGAAGATATAAAAAGGTTGCAAGCAGAGGAGAGTGCTATTAAATCAGATAAAACCCTGACAAGTAGAGAGAAAGAGAGAAAAGGCAGAAGATTGAGACAACTGATAAAAGATAAGACCTATTTGAAGAACAATCTACAATGGTGGGTTAGTCAGGCTGAAGGGGTTGAAGATAATTTAGCTCAGAAACGCCGAGAATCCACTAAGACCCAAACAGATTTTGATAAACTGAAGAATGATTTTGAAAATGAATTCATCGATCTCTTCTTTCTGAATATTCCCCAATCCAACAATGATAATATCAGGAAAAAGATTCTTTTGAAATCACTAATGTCCTATCAAGAAGATGTTATTTTTAATCTTGACACGAACTACTTGCAGACTCAAAATGTGATTAAAGTTAATGAAGGTAAGTTGTCTGATATTAATGATAAGATAGAATCCAAGCAAAAGCAGCAGAGTAAAGTAGATAAAGAGTATCGGGAATATAAGCAAGTTACCGAAGAATTAGAGACTAAAATAGCTAATCTTTCTTCGCAAGAAGCCAAGGTTCTCCAACAAAGAAAGCAGCTAATTGCTGATAAAGAGAAGTTGGAGAGAGAAGCTCTTGAGCTTGAGAATTTCATTGAAGAGTTGCTGAATCAGCAGGCTGCAATTGACGCTTCCAAATTAGTAAATAACATTTTGATAAAAAGACCTTGTCAAGGAACCATCATTAAGGAATTTGGAGATAAGTTAAATGAGTTATCTATGGTAACTAATAAAGGCTTAGAATTCAGGCTTACCCCGGGAAGCGATATTACAGCAGTTTTTGATGGTGTTGTAATCTTTAGTGGAGTGGTTAAATCGCGTGGGCAGTTAGTTATTATTGACCATCTTAACGGCTTCGTGTCTGTCTATGCCAACAATAGTTCTCTGAGAGTAAGAAAAGATGATGAAGTTAAGCAAGGTGCTGTGATTGGTATTTCAGGAATAGATTCAGATGGACGTCCTGTAATCTATTTTGAATTGAGAAAGAATAATGTTCCGGTTAATCCAAAGATCTATTTTGTAAATTAGGGAGTAGATGATTGAAGTTGTATAAAAATGTTAAATTAAATCAGGTAGATAAAGTTATTGCCAAATCTTATCAACCCGACTCAGTTTTCTTACATCACACAGGCTACATGTATGGCATGGGTGCAAGTGTGGAAAGCGAAGTTGGAATTGAGAAGATCTGCCGGCTAAAGATGAGAGAATCCGCTAAAGGATTTGTTGTCTTGGTTCCTCATGTTGGCGATATAATCCAGTATGTTGATGAAATAGATGACAGAACAGTTAGGTTGCTAGAGCAGTTTTCGCCTGGCAATACTACTTTTGTGCTTAAATGCAGCAACCCCAAATTTGCTCATGTTGCTTTAGATGGCACTGTCGCTTTCAGGGTTCCGCAAAACCCTGTGTTGTGTAGCTTTATCGACCAAATAGGTTCTCCGATTATCAGTACTAGTATTAATAAAAGTAACTTCCCGGCAGAGAGTGATATAAAGACAATAGCAAAAGATTATGACTCCTGGTTTGATTTTGGCTTTATTAGCTATAAAGGTTTTCAGATAGCTGATGATCAGCCCTCCACCATAATTAAAATAGATAAAGATATTGAGTGTCTGCGTGAGGGTTCTGTACCTTTTTGGATGATCAAAGGTGGGTACGCCCAACCTATGATTCTGTTTGTTTGCACAGGTAATGTTTGCCGTTCTCCCATTGCGGAATATCTTCTAAGAGAAAGGCTTAAAGAGAATAATCTTTCTTTTAGAACAGCTTCAGCAGGAGTTTTACAAGACGGAATGGTCATCTCGGCTAACTCCGCAGCCTTGCTCTTACAAGAAGGTATTGATGCTACAGCCCATCTTTCCCGTAAGCTTACAGAAGAGATGATTAACGACAGTTGGTTAATTCTCACTATGGAAGAGCAGCACAAGAGGTTCTTTCATAAGAATTTCCCACAGTATGCTTATAAAGTTTTTGGCTTGTTAGAATTTTGTGGCGGAGAGGGAGATATTGACGATCCTTATAGACAAGAAATTGAGAAATATAAAATTGCGTATAATATTATAAATGATAAAATAAACTGTTTAATTGATATATTAAAGAAATGAGGTAACATAAATGATTGAACCGAAGATTACACCGGAATTGGTCAAGGAACATGGGATTAATGAAGAAGAGTGGCAAGTTATTTTAGATACTTTAAAGAGAGAACCTACTTTTACAGAATTGGGTATTATCTCTGTAATGTGGTCTGAACATGCTAGTTATAAGAACTCAATCAGATTGATAAAGACTCTTCCACGTGAAGGGAAAGCATTGTTGACAGAAACCGGAGAAGAGAATGCCGGGGTTGTTGATATTGGCGATGGCTTAGCTGTCTCTTTCAAGATTGAAAGTCATAATCATCCTTCAGCTGTGGAGCCTTATCACGGAGCAGCAACCGGAGTTGGCGGTATCCTAAGAGATATCTTTACAATGGGTGCCAGACCTGTAGCTGTGTTAGACTCTTTACGCTTTGGTAATCCTGAAGATAGTAATGTCAAATTCTTAATGCGTGGTGTTGTTGATGGTATTGCTGATTATGGCAACTGTTTTGGCGTGCCTAATTTGGGTGGCGAGGTCTATTTTGAAGATAGCTACGCAGGTAATCCTTTAGTTAATGCTATGGCTGTTGGTATTTTAAAACATGAACATTTAGCTAAATCAGGTGCTGAAGGTGTCGGCAACTATGTTATGTATGTCGGTGCTAAAACAGGTCGTGATGGTATTCACGGAACAACTTTTGCTTCTGTAGAATTGACAGAAGAGTCTGAAGAGAACAGAACCGCAGTTCAGGTTGGAGATCCTTTCATGGAGAAACTCCTTCTGGAAGCAACCCTTGAAACTATTGAAGCCGGCGTTATTGTGGCTATTCAAGATATGGGTGCTGCCGGTCTAACTTGTTCCAGCAGTGAGATGTCAGGTAAAACCGGAGTCGGGATTCAGCTTGATGTTAATTTAGTTCCTAAGCGTGAATCAGGGATGACCTCTTACGAAGTGATGTTATCAGAATCTCAAGAGAGAATGCTCATGATTGTAGAACCTCACCAAGTAGCTCGCGTTAAAGAGATCTACAAGAAGTGGGATTTAGATGCAGAAATAGTAGGAAAAGTAACTGATGATGGCTTATTGAGAATTATGGAAGGCGATGTTATGAAAGCTGAACTTCCTTCTCGAATGCTAATTCTCGGTGGCGATGCTCCTGTTTATACCAGAGAATCTCGCAAACCTGCTTATATTGATGAAGTCCAACAGGCTGATTTATCTCAACTTCCTGAACCAAAAGATTATAATGCAACCATGTTGAAAGTAATCTCTTCCAGTAATATCGCTTCTAAAAGAAGTATTTACAACCAATATGACCACATGATTCAAATAAATACCATGGTCGAACCAGGTTCAGATGCCGGTGTGATTAGAGTTAAAGGCACTAATAAAGCTCTTGCGTTATCAACAGATTGTAATGGCCGTCACTGCTGGCTCAATCCTTATGAAGGAGCTAAAGGTGCGGTTGCTGAATCTGCCCGTAATGTTGTTTGTAGTGGTGCCAAACCAATGGCTATTTCCAACTGTCTTAACTTTGGCAACCCTTACAAACCTGAAGTTTACTGGACTTTTGAAGAAGCAATCAAAGGCATTAGTGATGCATGTCGTGCTTTCGATACCCCTGTTACAGGCGGAAATGTTTCATTCTATAATGAAAGTCCGCAAGGAGCAATTTACCCAACTCCAACCATTGCCATGTTAGGTATAATAGAAGATAATACTAAAGTTATGGACCAGTATTTCAAAGATGAGGGTGATGTGATTATTCTTTTAGGAGATAAAGCTGATAACCTTGGCGGTTCTGAATATCTCAAAGAAGTGCATGGTAAAATCACCGGAAACGCTCCTCTTGTTGATTTAGAAAAAGAAAAGAGACTCTATGAAGTTACTCTCAAGCTTATTGATCAAGGGCTAATTAAATCAGCTCATGACTGTTCTGACGGCGGATTAGCTATCACTATAGCCGAAAGTTGCTTTAACCCTCAACTTAAGACAAAGGGTGCAATTATTGATATTGATTTTGAACATAGAATCGATGCTGAACTCTTTGGAGAAGCTCATTCTCGCATAGTTGTTTCAACTGTGGCTGAGAATGTTCCTGCTATTATTGAGCTTTGTGGAGATTTCCCTTGCACTGTAATTGGCGAAGTTACAGGCGATAGATTTAAAATAAATGATATTATAGATTTACCAAAAGAAGAGCTACACTCTAAGTGGTATAATAGAATTAAATAATTCGTAGGGGCGGGATATTTTCCGCCCTCTTATTTCACACGAATTATTATGTTGAATCGTTGATTTGTTGAATTGTTTAATTGACTAGAACCGAAAGACGGGGTGGTCTTAATTCCCCTCTTTCACTGGGAACGCACTCATCCCTGAGTGCATCATTGCGGTAAGCAATGAGAATCTTAATTCCCCTCTGCGGCGGGGTGCTGGTATTTCCGGCGGGGTGGTTCTTAAATCACCGAAAACTTAAACATAACTTAAAAAAACCTAATTTGGAGGAGGAATGAAAATGAACTTCCTGTTTAGTGGACCCTTCTGGGGAATATTATTGATTCTTTGGGGACTCTCTTTAGTTCTCAAAAGTTTCTTTCCCGCCCTTAAGTTCTCTTTTGTAACAGTTTTTGTCTCAATTTGCTTAATCGTGTTTGGAATTCAGCTCTTAATGCTCAACTTTGGTCGGAAAGGTTCAAGTTCTCACCATAGAGCAAAAAACACTGTAAGTGAAAATTACCAAGGTGGTAACATAAACGATTTGAGCGTAGTCTTTTCCACAGATTCTCTAAATCTTAAAACTATCGAAATCACTGATGCTGATAGATTTGTAGAGGTGAATGCAATTTTTGGCAAAGCAATTGTTTATGTTTCCAAAGATACCCCACTGAGATTAGACAGCAACTCGGTATTTGGTCAAGTGCATAAGGATTCAAGGATCAGAATAGCTCAGGAGAGTGAGAATGCCTTGATTATTGAAGCCAATGCTGTATTTGGTTCGGTGGATATTATTGTCTTAGACAAGTAATGAAAAAAAACTTTCTTCTGCTCTTTATTCTTTTTTTTGTCTTAGGTTGCTATGCTGAAGAACTAAAAGTTGGCTTAGCTTTAAGTGGCGGGGGAGCTAGAGGTCTTGCCCATATTGGACTGCTTAAAGTTATTGATGAAGTGGGCTTAGAAATAGATTACATTGCCGGGACCAGTTTCGGTGGTTTAGTCGGTGCCATGTACTCTTTAGGTTATTCTCCTGCAGAGATGGAAGAGCTGTTTCTTAGATTTGATTTAAGGCATCAAATCTCCGATAAAGTGGAGAGGAAAGCTCTTTTTATGGAAGAGAAACGCTGGTCAGATTATGGAGCAATAAATATTAAAATAGATGAAGATTTATCTCTTAATATGCCGGCTTCTATTATTTCAGGTAATAATATGCTGAAGCAGTTGGCTAAGCACCTGAACAGGGGTATTTACTACCCTACTTTTGATGATTTCCCCATTCCTTTTAGATGTAATGCCACTAACTTACTAACCGGCGAAAGAGTTGAGTTTAAAGAGGGCAATCTCATCGATGTCGTGCGTGCTTCTATGGCGTTTCCTACTTTGCTGGAACCATTTGACGTTGATGGCGGAGTGTATGTTGACGGTGGGATTAAAGATAATCTTCCTGTGCAATCATTATTAGACATGGGTGCTAATTTTGTAATTGCCAACAAAGCCAGTACGCCTATGAAACCCATTGATCAATGCCAAGACTTCATGTCTATTCTTAATCAATCTATCAACATTAATATGAATGTGTGGGTGGAAGAAGCTATTGCTAAAACAGATTTACTAATAGTCCCTTCTTTAAAAGAATATAAAAACAGTAGTTTCTCTGCTATTAAAGATTTGATAAGATTAGGAGAAGAAGAAGCAAGAAAGCATATCCCTGAATTGCAACGACTTAAAGCACTGCAAGGAAAACGAGAAAACAACAGAACTGTCTATAAATTTCCACATAGGATACTACTTAATGATATCACAGTATCCGGAAACAGTCTGATTCATAGCTCCAAGGTGAAGTTGTATTCCGGCTTGGAGACAGGCAACTACTACACCCTTAATGAAGTCTTAGAAGCGACTCAGAAATGTTACAATACCCAATATTTTGTCTGGGTTTACCCTAAGCTTACTTACCACGATGGGGGATATTCGGTAGAGATTGCGACAAAAGAACGAAGCCGGAGCTATCTAGGGATTGACGCTACTTACAACTCTACACATGACCTCGTTGCCAGGTTTACAGTAACCATGAATAATGTAGTTCAGAAAAACTCCAAACTCATTAATACTCTTCAGCTTGGAGGGGTTAATTCTTACATTATTGATTATGTTAAGAACTTCGGTAATCTCTATGGTTCTTACTATCATGTCTTTCCTTTGATAGAAGAATCCAGGTTATATAATTACAATTTTGAAGGCAGAAAGAGTAATAGAATTAAGAAATTAGAGTATGGGTTAAGTCTTGGAATAGGTTTTTTTCTCAAAGATATCTTAGTTTCCGAAGGATTCATTTATGCTTCTCACTATAATCTCTATCAAGATGTAGCCGAGTTAGAGCTTCCTCAAGAGAAGTTTAAATCAATAGGGGCAGGGTTTAAAGTCTATCATGAAAGCGTTGATGATCTCTATTTTCCTGGTAGAGGCAGCAGAATGATGGTAAAATATCAACATGGGTGGGACGAACCTTATTCTGATGAAGGCTTTGAAAAGATCTATGTTGATCTCTTTAAAGCTTTTAAGATAAATAATAACTTCTCTTTACAAGTGGGAGTTGAAGGCGGCGTACTTAAAAATAGCAAATTGGGGATTCTCTTTTGTCCTTTCCAGATGGGAGGAATCGACTCCTTCTCCGGTTTAGATGAACATAGTCTCAATTCCGAAGCTTTCCAAATTAATCGCATTGGTCTCTTATATAACTACAAGAATCGCTACTTTGTAAACATAAGTACGCAATTCCTCTATGAAGGAAGCCTGAAAGTAGAAGGAGGTTTTGAGTCCTTCGACAGAATCTATGATGTTACTTTGGGTTATAAAACTCCCTTAGGACCGCTGCGTCTGGCAGTAGCTTCTGACTTTAATAAAACAACAAACTACTTCTTGTCCTTTGGCTTTACGAAAGACATGTTCAAATTTTCAAGAAACTAAGGAGCTTAAAATGATTCCTGTAATTGACTTGCACGCTGATACTTACATGAAAAAACATATCTTCAACACTTTGCCTTGGATTAGAAAAGCTTACTTTAAATTACCTTCCCAACCGGGAAAAGAGGTTCATTATTCAGAGGATATTACTAAAGAAACTATTGTTAAGGGTAATGTCAGGCTACAAACTCAATCTCTGTTTATTGGTGATTTGGGAGAGACTAATCCACTTCATAACGGGCTAAAAATGCTTGCCAATATTAAGCAAGATATTAAGCAAGATATTGATTTGTACCAATATTATTCGTATGAAGATTATGCTTTTAATGCTGATAAATATGGCACTTTAATCTCTATTGAAGGACTGGAACTTCTCAATAACGATTTGGATTTATTATATATATTTGCCGAATTAGGGGTGAGAATAGTCGCTCCTACCTGGAATAGAGGACTCCCTTATGTGGGTTCGGCTGCTCAACCCTATGGGATTCTGAAGCTTGGTGAAAAGCTGGCTAAGATAATCAATGAACTTAATCTCATCTTTGATATGTCTCACATTTCCGATGAAGGATTCTGGGATTACATGAACATCTTACAGGCTCCCGTTATAGCTTCTCATTCCAACTACCAAAAAGTTGTTCCTCATGAAAGAAATCTCACGGCTGAGATGATTAGAGAAATAGATGCCAGAGATGGAGTTATGGGCTTGAATTTCTATCCCGGCTTTATGGAAACAGCTTCTCCTACTAAGGTTTTTGAGGATTATCCTACGGGGTATTCAGTAATTTATAACATGTTAGATATTATTATCTCCGAATTTGGCGATAATGTTGTTGCCTTTGGTTCTGATTTTGACGGCATTGCTCAATTCTTAGAAGGGGTTACGAATCCAGGATTCTATCAAGATTTTGCTAAATTCTTACAAGCAAGAAAGGTTTCTCTGACTACTATTGAGAAGTTATTCTATAAGAATGCCTTACGTGTTTTAAAGATGGTGTAAGGCTATTCTAATGCAAAATAGATGCAACTGGTGCTTAGGAGACCCAATTTATCTGGAATACCATGATAAAGAGTGGGGGAGACCACTTTACGATGATCAAAAGCTCTTTGAGTTTTTAGTTCTGGAGAGTATGCAAGCCGGACTCAGCTGGCTCACTATTTTAAAGAAACGCGCGAACTTTAGAAAAGCTTTTGATAACTTCAATATCTCTAAAGTAGCAAGTTATGATGAAGCTAAAGTGGAAGCATTGCTTCAAGATAGCTCTATAATTAGAAACAAACTTAAGCTTAAAGCAGCTATTAATAACGCCAGGCAAGTCTTAATAATTCAGCAAGAATATGGTTCCTTCTCTGCTTATCTCTGGTCATTTGTGGATAACCAACCCATTATCAATAGCTTTCATGACTTAAAAGTGGTTCCTGCTAATACAGAACTATCAGATTTTATCTCAAAAAAGATGAAGAAACAGGGGTTTAAATTCATTGGAACAACTATCATTTACTCTTTTATGCAAGCTGTGGGAATGGTTAACGATCATGTTACAACCTGCTTTAGACATAGTGAATTAAGTCCATCTAAGAAGTAGTCTGCGTTTTTACTCTTGACTATTAATCTACAAATTATAATTTAATCTAAAATCAATAGAGGAAGCAAAATAATGTATAATAATATAAAGCAAAGTGATAAATTCTTTCTTATAGCAGGTCCCTGTGTGATTGAATCTGAAGATATCATGTATAGAATTGCAGAAGAATTGGTACGGGTTACTTCTGACTTAGGGATACCTTTTATCTTTAAAGCTTCATATAAAAAAGCCAATAGGACATCCATAGACTCTTACAGTGGAGCCGGATTAGAAGAAGGCTTAGCAGTGTTAGCTAAGATTAAACAAGAGTTTTCTGTACCTATTATAACCGATATTCATGAATCATGGGAAGCTAAAGTCGTGGCAGAAGTGGCAGATATACTACAGATCCCTGCTTTTTTATCGCGCCAAACTGACCTTTTAGTGGAAGCAGGCAAAACAGGCAAGATAGTGAATATCAAAAAAGCCCAATTTATGGCTGGTGAAGATGTGCTTAATGCTGCCGAGAAAGTTGTTTCTACAGGCAATGATCAGGTTATGCTGACTGAGCGTGGAAGCTCTTTTGGCTATCATAATTTAGTGGTAGATTTTAGAAACTTCGCTATTATGCAAGAATCAGGTTATCCTATAGTTTATGATGTAACTCACTCTCTGCAACAACCTTCTATCGGAAAAATATCAGGTGGAACTCCGCACTATGTGCCGATGATGGCAAAAGCTGCTTTAGCAACAGGTATGGTGGATGGGTTATTCTTAGAAACACACCCCGAGCCAAGTAAAGGGCTTAGTGATGCTAAATCTATGTTTGAATTAGGAAAAATGAGAAAATTATTAACAGAATGTTTAAGGATTTGGGATGCAAGATAAGATTAAAAAGATAAAATTACTCTGTTTTGATTGTGACGGTGTATTAAGTGATGGAAGAATTATATATATTCAAACTGCTGATAATCAAGTGTTTGAACAGAAGAACTTCTCTGCTAAAGATGGTATGGGTTTAATGATGGCAAACAGAGCAGGACTAATAAGTGCTGTGATTACCGGAAGAACCTCACTAGTTTTAGCTCAACGCTGTAAAGATTTGAGAATTGAACATCTCTACCAGAATATCGACAACAAAGCCAAGAAGATGGAAGAACTCTTAGCAGAACTACAGCTTTCGTGGGAAAATGTAGCCTATATGGGTGATGATTGGAATGATTTCCCTATTTTTAGAAGAGCCGGATTTGCCGGAGCCCCCTCTGATGGCGACGATGCAATTAAGCCTTTCGTGGATTATGTAACTAAGAAGAAAGGCGGCAAAGGTGCTGTTCGCGAGTTTATTGACCTAATTCTAAAAGAACAAGGATTATATGAAAAGTCTGTTGAAAAGTTTAATTTCTAAGCTATTCTTAGTTTCTCTCATCTTGTTTATAGGTTGCGAAACTTCATCTAAGCTCCCTGAAATAGATATGGATAAGACTGCTCCGGATGAGAACAGTAAGATTGTGGAGATGAAGAAATACGCCGGTGATAAGTTAGAATATATGCTGAAAGCTAGAAATATCACCAGATTCTATGAACAGAGAAAGACCATTGCTGATTCTGTCTATATCATTACGATAGAAGAAGATACAGGTGTTGTTTCCACTGTTGTCTGTGATACTACTATTATTGACGATAACTCCAATGTTATTAAAGGGATAGGCAATGTTGTCTTCCTATATGGTGATTTAAGAAGGATTGAAACTGATTTAGCCTTATGGGATAGAACTAACGATAAGATTATCTGTCCGGGGGTGGTTGATTACTGGGATGACACTACTTATTTGCGTGGTTCCAACTTAGTAACTAACTCAAAACTTGAGATGACCAAAATGGAAAAAGTGTCAGGAAAAGGAGTAGCTGATGAAAAGAACTTTAGCGGTTTTAATAATCGCACTAAGCGTAGTAATACTCCTAAGTAATGATCTTTTAGAAGATAAAAGCTATAGAATTATCAATGCGGATAAAGTTGTTTTAAATAAGAGTGGAGAGAAGTATATTCTCAATATGAATGGCAATGTGAATTTCTTCTACGGACAGATTGAGTTCTTCTGTGATAAAGGTACGATTGTAGAGTTAACAGAGACTGCTAAGCTCTTCGGAAATGTAGTAGTTAAGAAGGACACACTGAGTATTCATTCTGATTATGCCTTTTATGATAACCTTCAGGAAACAGTTTTCTTTAGTGGTAAAGTCATTGCCTATGAGTATGGTAGCCATAATGAATTAAAACGTGAGTTTCAAGCAGATACTCTAACTTATAATCGTAAATTAGAACAAATAGAGGCGATTCATAAAGTTGTTGCCAATGAATATAAAGAGAATATCACGGCGAATGCCG
>JBAYZI010000055.1:0-16725 GCA_041672585.1 Cloacimonadales bacterium (SeqCode)
CTATATTATCAAAAATTAATGCCATTGTGTCATTAAACAAAGCAGCACCAAAAACCATAGGCAGATCGTAGGAAGCTACTTCCGTTAATCCATCTTCAGAAGTTTCATATATCTCAACACCATATTGTGTTATTAGTAAAATTCTATCGTTGTTTTTTACAAGATTCTTTCCTTGAAGAGATAAAGAATAGTTTTCTGAAAATGTACCTGTGTGCTGAAAATCTAATTCACAATATAGGCTACTTGCTAAGAGGAAAATAAGGAATGTAAGGATTATATGCTTTTTCATTTTAACTCCATATTTAATATATTTATGTTGATTATCTGCAACACCACAGATTGGATGTGGAAATAATTCCACAGTAATAATCTTATTGTCTTTAATGACCAAATCTAAACGATAATTATAGATTTGGTCTGTTGCTGTGGATACTTTAATGCTCTAATATATATATATATGGCACTTAGCTAAGGTAAGTGTCATGGTATTATGCTTATAATTATAGTAGTTTTTAAGCACTTTGGCTCTGTTTATAGATTCTTGCTTGCATATATTTGCTACTATTTTCATTATACTTACCTTTTATTATTTGATATATGACAATTTATGATCTTGGTCAGAGATGTGTCAAGTAGATAATTGAAAGAATGATTAATGATTTACATATTTCATGGTTAGGGGTGTTATAGAAGTCCATAAACTAGGGAAGAGGTACCAAAATCAGTACATGTCTCACAATATAACATCCCGTCCTAAATAGTTTTACTGCTTTTCTATTAAACCCTTATAAGGCTTCGTCACCTTCGCCCTCACGCGGCAGGGTTATTTTTGTTTTGACATCTATACCCGGGGTTAATCCTTGAAATACAAGGATTAACCACCGGGCTAAACTATTTATCCCCAAGGGGATTTAAGAGGGTTAGCGAACAGTAACAACCGATTAAACAATTAAACAATTAAACAAATCAACGATTCAACATGTATTTCGTGTTAACCAGTGTAAAAGCTCTTTTTTAATGATTAATTATTTCATCAGCAACATCTTCTTCACCACTTCCTGACCAGCACTTTTTATCTTATAAAAGTAAGTTCCGGAGCTAATCTGTTTACCCTGATCATTATCACCTTGCCAGATAATAGAGTGCTTTCCAGCTTCTTGGTTCTCACTAACCAGACTCTTTACCTTCTGTCCTTTAATATTATAAATGTCAACAGTAACGCTTCCTTTTTGGCTTACATCATAAGATATTGTTGTTTCAGGGTTAAATGGATTTGGGTAGTTGGTAGCATTTAGAGTTACAGGTGTTATTTCTAAATCACCGTTGGGGGTAGCGTGGCAGGTGTAGATGGAGAAAAAGTTATTATTTGATACTAGTAGATCGAAATTATCCTCTGTTCCACCTTCAATAATTAGGAAATTATGGAATGAATATTCTGATGTAATTACACCTACTTCAACAGGTACATTATCTATGAGTTTAAATATTGATAGAAGTCTACCTGAGTAATCGTATCCATATGGTGTATCATAATTCGCAGTACCGCAATATATTAAGTAGTCATAATATTTCACTGCCCCTGAATTGACATAGTATTGATTTAGGTCATACCTCATTGATAGCCCAACTGGGTCATATGATAAATCAATTATATTTTTATTGTTAGCTGTTAATATATCCCCTCTGATAAAAATAGCAGGGAAGTAACTTACAAAAGGAGTTGTAATGTTGTTAACTAACTGGTATTCTGACTCATTAAATGAATAGACTTTAATTCCCTGATTTGGCCTTAGTTGATAAATATAATTTTGATAGACTTCATAATTATAAGTTAAGCTACCATCTAGCACCCAAGACTCTGTAAGCTCTCCATTCTCCATTATTACCGAAATTAATGATGAATCAATTCGATAGATGAATTGATTACCATCCCATTTAAATGGGGTAAGAAACGAAGTATCGACAAACCCCTCCAAGTCATATGAATCTGTGAGAATTAAATTATCATCTTCCCAATCATAAAAATAAAAACATTCTAATATTTCGTCAAATCTCACAATTTTTTCCTCTTCTTGAAAATACCAGTAAGCACTTTTTTCAGGAAAAACATTATCTATTTGCTGTACATTTGTGCAGTTTTCCAAAGAATAACTATGTAGATTTGTATTTATTTCAAAACACATTGTATAGAATTTGTTATTTTTAATAAAACCATGAAGTGATGATCTCCCTCTCTCAATATAATTAACATCTAACATTTCAATTGCATTATTAGTAATATTAGCTTGGGTAAACTTTATGTTATGCACGCTGATATAGAGTGAGTTATTGTTTAATATAAGGGAAGATCCAGGAACACCAGTTAAGCTTGGACGTTCCGCAAGTTGCTTTGTATCTATCAATATAAGATTGTTTTCTTCATCAAGAACAAGCATCTTTAATAATAGTATTGATGTACCACCACCTCCTTCCTCTGATGTAAATATAATCTTATTATTTTCGAATACTACCGACCTCATTATACCACCATTGAAGTATGTTGTCCCTGTATATTCTAAAGAATCACTTGCTGTGATATTATATAGTCTAATATCCCCCAAAGAATAAGAAATCATTTTATCTCCAAATATAGCAATTTTTCTCTCTTCTTGACCTAAATTATATTTTTTCTGCAGAGTTCCGGTTTCATCTATTATATAATAATAATAACAGTTATCGCTAAAATCAAGCAGAATTGCTCCCATATCATTAAATTTTGAGGGGTAAACTAAGGTTATATCATCTATTTGGCTGATAGGCTCAAACCTCTCATAATCAAAAACAGTATGCTGATTGACTCCTGTTCTTCTGATAAAGTAATTTTCAAATAATTCAGCTGCAAACATATTGTTGATATCAATCTGTGTTTCATAAAGAATAGTCTGTTGGTTTGGTACTGAAGTGTCATAAATTGTGAAATAAGAACCAAAGTCTTCGTTATTTTTGAAAGACACATATCCACTATACGCACCTAACCTATCATGTGAGTAATAATGATTCATCCAGGGTTCATATCTGACATTACTAGTATTCTCTAAATCACCATTCTCTTGAATTCCATAGATTGCATATCCATAAGAATCCGCTGAAAATATTTTTCCATTTGAGTATTTTAAATTACCAATACCACCAAACCCGAATTCTGATTCTAAATTGTAGTCAAGTTCGGCTGATAAGCTTAGACACATTACAAGAATAAATAATTGTATTATATTTTTTCCCATTTTGATTTCCTTTGTATACAGGACAGAGAACTCTCCATCCTGCATACGTTAGTTTATTGTATTATTGGTGTTCCAGGATCTCCAGGAGACATATCAAAATACTCTGTTATTGTTACATAACTATGTTCTAATAAATACATATTCCATCTTTCAATACACACAGGTCTAAAAAAAATACTGCTTAATCCATCAATTTTCAAATGGTATATTCCAGCACTAAGATTAGTGATCTCTCTTGTGTTTTCATTATAGCCAAATTTACTTGGTAATAATGGATAATATAGATTGTACTCACCGCGTACCCAAAGTTGAATATTACATTTGTCAAAGCTCATATCTGACTTAATTTTTATCGTAGCAGCACTAACAACTCCAACAGCAACAAGTATTAACATTATTACAAGTAATCTTTTCATGATTACCTCCATTTTTTATTTTTGTATGTTGATTATCTGCAACACCACAGATTGGATGTGGAAATAAATCCACAGTAATAATCTTGTTGTCTTTAATGACCAAATCTAAGCGATAATTATAGATTTGGTCTCTTGCTGTGGATACTTTAATGCTCTAAGATATATATATATATATGGCACTTAGCTAAGGTAAGCGTCATAGCATAATGCAAGTAATTATAGTAGTTTTTAAGCACTTTGGTTGTGTTTATAGATTCTTCCTTATATATAAATGCTATTATTTTCATTATGCTTACCTTTCTCTATTTGATATAGAACAATTTATCAACATAGTTAAAGAACTGTCAAATTAATTATCTATTTTTATCCTTTTCAACCTGCGTTCACGGAATCTATAACGAGTAAATTAATTTAAACTCCTTAATTTCAGTATTATAAGAGGTATCATCTGCTATAATTATAGTTATAAATATGGCTGTGTGTGGCGAAGTTATTGAACTATGGCAAGTTGCCGGGTAAGGAATAGATAACTGGAAAATAACTGCAAACTAAAAGAACAATATAAACAAGACAGTCCTCTATTTTATCAGCGGCACACAGGACGGCACAGCATATTAGGGGGACACTCACTGATAGCTCGTTCAATCATCAAAGTTTGATCGAGATGGAAGCGAAGGTCCCCTGAAGACCTACCGACAGACAATTATGTCAAGTCCTAAATAATTTGACTGTTTTATTCATCAGTTCTCCCCTGACGGGTCGAACTTTTTTCAGAAAAATTCTTTAGGAGTGTCTTCGAACACTCCCTATTATATAATCATCACTCCGTGATTTAAGAGGTCTCGTTGCCAACGTCAGTCGATTGAACCATTCAACGATTTAACAGTATAGTTTGTCTGAAAGTCTTACCTTCTGTGTTTTTGTGCAGTTTTGTGTTTTTGTGTTAAATTGTTCATTATTTACTGTTAATTATTAATTTGTCAGTTTTTTCATTGACATAACGACAGTATAAATATGCTTTACTCAATACTAATTTCGTAAGGAGATTGCATAAGTGGGTATTAAAGAAAATTATCAATTAGTAATGAAGAGAATTGAATCAGTATGTCAGAAGAATAACCTTAATTTTGAAGATATTAAATTAGTAACAGTAACCAAGACTCACTCCGCTGATGTTGTAAAGGAAGCAACAGCTGCCGGAGCTTTATATATAGGTGAAAATAAAGTTCAAGAAGCTCAGACTAAATTACCTCTTTTAGAAGGTGAATATGAAGAGTTTCATCTGATTGGAAGTTTGCAAAGTAATAAGATAAAGCATTTGATGCCTCTGCGTCCTGCTCTTATTCACTCTATTGAGAAACTATCAACAGCCAAGAAATTATCAGCTTACTGTGTGGAGAACGAACTTAATCAAGATATTCTCATTCAGGTAAATACAACCGAAGAGGATAGCAAATCAGGTGCAGGTGAAGCTGAAGTGATAAGTTTAATTCGCGAAGTTGCCCTGTTGCCAAATATCAAGATTAGAGGGTTAATGACAATTGGTCTGTTTGCTGCTGATCCTGAAGTTACAAGACCCTATTTTAGAAACTTAAAAAGAATCTTTGACTATGTTAAGTCTTTGAATATTGATAATGTAGAGATGAAATTTCTTTCCATGGGAATGACTCATGATTTTGAAATTGCTCTAGAAGAAGGTGCTAACATCATTAGAATTGGTAGTGCTATATTTGGCGCCAGAGACTACGGTAAGAAGGAGAACTAATGGAAACATTAATTGATTTAATAGTGCCTATTTCGATCTGCATAGTTGCTTATTTTTGTGGATTTCTCTCCACAGCGCAAATATTTGCCAGAACTTTTAAATATTTGAAAATAACCAAAGTTGGTTCCGGGCATGCTGACACTATGAATATTTACTCAAATGTAAGTAAAACTATGGGCGTAATAGTAGGAATAATCGACATTGGCAAGATGTGGCTGTTTCTCTATTTAATTAAACTTATATTTACCAATTTTACCCAACAAGCTGATTTGGTATCTATCAATTATCTTTTTGTGTATGGCTTTTGCGTAATTCTGGGACACTGTTTCCCTTTCTATAATAAATTTAAAGGTGGCAGGGGTATCTTCACTTTTGCCGGTTATCTTGGCTTCTTTGCCCCAGTAACTATGTTAATCGTAGGAATTATCTCAGCTGTAATTGCTTTAGTATTTGGTCAATATCGGGCAGCTAAATATTTCTTGGTGGGCCTACCTGTGGTTGCTTCTCTGATAATTTCTACTATTACACAAGTAACTCCAGGGTTGACAACTAAGATATTTATTGCTTCTTTACTGATGGTGATAGTCAATTTTATTGTTTCACGAAAACGGGAAGAGATATGATAAAGCAGTATTGGAAGGGATTTATTGTAACTCTCTTGTTAAGTGTTAATGTTATTTTAACTGCTTACCCAAGCATAGATTATGATTGGCGTTCTCCTGTTAATAGTGTCTCTCCAATTGGACTTTCGATGGGTGGAGTAAATCAGATATATGCGGAAGATTTTGGAGTTGCTGAGGAGAACCCTGCTCTCTTAGCACTTAGAAACGGCACTTACTTTGCAGCGACTTTTAAAAGTAAAAGAATGGAGAACAGCTCTTTGGGTGATATTTTAGTTCCTAACTATTTACTTAAAAAGAAACAATTTACTTACTATGCTTTTTCAGGACCCAAATTTGCTGCTTCTTTTCAGCCGATAATCAATAAAAGAGAAAGAATAGATACAAGTACAAATTTAAGTTACCACGATCTCTATCTGAATTCCTATACTGTCTCGTTAGCTGCTCAAGATGATGATTACACAAAACTTACACTCGGCTTTAATCTCAAATTTATTCATGGTCGTCAAGTTTATCATCGCTTCAGGAGAACAGGACAGGATTTAATTCTGGAAGAGTTTATTGATGACAAGGCTGCCGGCTATTCTACTGATCTTGGCTTAACCTATGCTCATAATTCTATACTTGTCGGCTTAACCCTGAAAGATCCATTTTCTCAGATTTATTGGAGTAATAGACCAAATAATCATCTCAGACAGAGATTTTCTTTGGGAGCTGGATTCTTTAATGAAAATTCATCTTTTCAAATTGCTACACAGGGAAGACTTAATAATGCTGAAGAGCAAACTTACCACATTGGTTACGGTTACGGCTTGAACTTTGGTAATGCTACCACGCAATCAATTGGTTTTAAAACAGGGTTATTTAGCAAAGATTTTAAAGGAATGGACTCTATTTTCTATACGCTGGGCTTTGGCTATACAATAAGTGTGGTAAGAGTGGATTTCTCACTAATCTCTAATGGTTTCACTATGGATAATACAGATTTCCTCTTCTCTGTAACTTTAGGCAAATAGCATGTTTTCACTCTCTTTTCTCAATTCCGGACTTCTCATAGCCTCGTTAAGTGCCTTAATCCCGCTTCTTATCTATTTCTTTGCTAAGAAAAGACCTGACAGAGTAATCTTTAGTTCAATTAGATTTATCACCTTAAGTAAAGATGAGAAGAAGAGTAAAATTAATCTTAAGAATATTCTGCTCTTAATTATCCGGACTCTTATTTTCCTTTTGTTAGCACTGATTTTTGCCCGTCCTATTATAGAAACTTTTCTCGGGATAGGTAGCAACTACCATGCCCCAACTACTATTTCTATAATTGCCGATAACTCCTGGAGTATGGATTACTATTCTAAAGATACTCAACGTTTGGAGCTACTTAAACAGAAGTTAAAAACTATTAATGGCAAGTTAACTGACGAAGATTTTATCAGAATTTATACTAAAGATAATTATATCACTTCTCAGAAGTTCATGCAAGGTGCTATTGCTGATACTCTAATTCAGAATATCCCCTTGTCTTACCAAGATTTACCGTTAGATTCTCTCATTGTGCAAGCCCTTCATGATAAGAAAGATATAGAGACTGCTAACTTTGAGCTTTATCTTATCACAGACATGAATGAGCAGCTTACCTATCAAGACTCTTTAACTAAGATTAAGCTGATTGAAGTTGATAACCATAAAGAGTGGAACAACTTATCAGCAACCATTACTTCTGTGCAAATTGGCAGCACTAAAAATGTTAAACAACTTAGTATCGATTTTGTTATTCATAATTATGGTGAAAAAGAAGTTACAGATAGATTGGTTAGATTAAACTATAATGATAGAAGCTATGATAGGTTTGTTACGATTGAGGCTAATAAGAGCTGGCAAGGTAATTACACTCTTCCTATTGAGAAAAGTGGCTGGCAGAAGGGATTCATCGAGATTCAAGATGAATTCTATCTCAAAGATAACAGAGCTTATTTCAGTTCATTCTTTAATCTTGCTCCTCAAATAACCATAATTACAGAAGAACCAAGTATCTCCCTTCCGCTCAAAACCATGGTTAACATCTTTGCTGGTGATGATAATAATGTTAAGTATATCCCGCAAAATTATGTCAATAATCAACTGTTAGCTACCAGCGATATCGTGATATTTTATAAGCTTAATAGCTTGGAAAGTAATGTTAAAACGCTTACTGAACAACTACGCAAGAGCAATAAAGGAAGTCTCTTTATCCTGGGTAACAAATACGATAAGAGTGTTGAGAATTATCTTAACAAGAAGTTTTCTCTAGAGTTAGGAAACGGTGTGGTTAATCAAATATTCCCTGATTGGCATAATCCTTATAATAAGCTAATCAACAGTCTCTCGGTGAAGCAATTTCCTGAGATGAGATTCAATGGAGTTGCCAAAGCTTCCTTTAAAAATAACTCCAGGATTCTCTTAGCTTCAAATAGGCAACCCCTAATCGCTCAAGCTGATAATGATTTTCTTTTCCTCTTTGATGATAATAATGATTTTGTAACCAATAGTAGTTATCCTGTATTTATGAACAAGATATTTGAACAGCTTAGTATTAGCGAGCTGGAAGTCTCAACTAATTATGTAGGTAACCAAATCCCTTTGAGCAAGAATGCTGAAGTGAATGACCAAAAGCAAATTGGCAACAGCTTTGTTTTCTCTGATGTGGGGATTTATAAAGTCCTATCTGAATCAGGTAAACTCTCCTACGAATCTGTAAACTTGGGTGAGAGCTTGCTTAAAGAGAGTAGAGTTAATAATGATGAAGTGAATAACTCTTTTGAGGTTATCACGGATAATTGGGAAGGACATCTCTTTGCTGAAAGTGGACGCTTTGAACTGCTAAAATATCTACTTATTGGGATAATGGTGCTGTTTGTAGCTGAATTGGTGATTGTGAAATTTGGGTAGGAAGAATATCTTACCAGGGGGCTTCATGAAATGCATTACGCCCTCCCAAGCAAAGACACAAAGAACACAAAAAGAAGAATTAAATACATTAACCACCGATTTAAAACCAATTTTGTAGGGATATCCCTTTTGGTTACCCTCTTTATAGCCACAGAATTAGCACGGATTAAGAAGATTAAGGATCTTCTTTAAATTCCTAAAGGGACTTTTAAAAGTCTTTTTCTTCCTTTGTGGCTTTGAGTCTTTGTGGTGAAATACTTCTTTCTTTAATTATTAATTAATTTTGACTTTTTCATTGACACAATTGACACTCCACACAAAATAACACAACTTACTAAAAATAGTTAAAAATAATATTTAATAAATGAAGGAGATAGTAATGAAAAGAACATTTCAACCTCATGGTAGAAAGAGAAGTAACAAACATGGCTTCCGTCTTAGAATGAGTACTGCTAACGGCAGAAGGGTGTTAAATGCACGAAGAGCTAAGGGTAGAAAAAGACTCTCAGTTTAATTATATTAAAAATCGGAAGCAATATTTAGAATTTTATAAAGTTCAGAAGAAGATTCGTTCTACTAATTTTTTAGTTCTGTGTCGTAAAGACACAGAATCTTCTTTATTTTCCATTGGAATAACAGTTACTAAAAAAATTGGAAATGCGGTTACCCGAAATAAAATTAAGCGAAGATTAAAAGCTTATATGAGACAAGAATTGATAACAAACATTAGTGGTCAGATGATTAATATAATCTCCATAAAAGATGCTTCTAACATTCCTTGGAGGGAGTTCGTCAATGAACTGGATTATCTTTTTAAGAAAATTGAAGCAGCTTGTAAATAAAGGTACAGATTTTATAAATCTATTGTTTATCTTTAACATTAGATTATACAAAATCTATATTTCTCCACTATTCCCCGCTGCTTGTAGGTTCACGCCCACTTGTAGCACTTATGCAACACAAGCATTTAGAAAATACTCTTTTTTTTATGCACTGTACTTGTCGATTAGAAGAATTCTAAAATGCCATCCCTATCACCCGGGTGGCTACGACCCGTTAATATAACTTAGGAGCAAAAGTTTGAATAAGAAGACCCTATTAGCCATCGTGCTTATGTTTTTAACCTATTGGCTGTTTAATGCTTATTTCTTTCCTAAACCCGAACAAACTACGACTACAGCTAAAAGTACTACTGAAATTGTGCAAAAGAAAGAGGGATTATCAAAACCGATAATTAATCTTACAAACGATGGTATTATAATCTTTAGTGATGTAAATGATGGTGATATTAGATATAATTTTGCTGGTACTGAACCAACAGTTAATGATGAATTATATTTAGGTATTATTAAAGTTACTGACCCTGATCAAGTAACTAAAATTAGAGCAAAAGTTTTTTATAATGATCAAGAATCGCATACAGCTTTTTACACTAAAGATTTAAAGAAGAGTGAATTAGTTCAAGGAAGCGATATTGAGTCTGTAGTCTTAGAAAACGACAAATTAAGGCTCGTATTCTCTCCCAAAGATGGAGTTCTCTCTCAAGCTTATGCCAAGGAATTCAAATTAGGCAAAGATAAAATAGTTCAGCTTATCCCGGAAAAGAGTTTCCTTGGGGTTGTAGAAATCAACAATGCTGATTTATCAGACTTAATTTATTTTAAAGAAGTTGACGGGAACAGAGTTAAATTCTCTCTTAAAGATAATAGTGGTAATGTAGTCTTTGCTAAAGAGTATATTTTAACCCAGGATTATAGAGTAGATTTTAATCTCTATTTTAACTCTGAGCTTTATAAGAAAGATTACATGGTGAAAGTACCCGGTATTGCTGACACAGAGATGCTCAGTTATAAAGAGACAAATCCCGATAAGTACTTTAAGAATAAAGCTATGGATTACAAACTTATAGCTTTAGATACCAATGAGATAGTAAAACAAATCTTGACAAAGCTAAAATCTTCAGAAATAACAAGTCATACTGATAATGTTAAGTGGGTAGCTTCCAGGTCCAAGTACTTTGTAATTTCTTTATTTGGCGATCAAGTAATTGCTGATAAGAAATTCGTAGGTAGAATGGAAAATGAGAGTCCTGCCTTTGACTTTATTGTAGAGAATTCTGACTTTGAATCTGAATACGAACCTTACTACTTCTATCTTGGTCCTGTTGATAAAGATTATATCGAAGTTTTCGATTCAAGCTTAATCTTCGACAGGGTGATTGAAAGAAGTTGGACTTGGCTTCATTGGTTATCTAAGATATTCGAACTAGTAATGCAAAATTTAGCTAAGGTGATTCCTAATTATGGTATTGTAGTTATCATCTTTGCCCTACTTATTAAACTAATCTTGTACCCCCTAACTCATAAGAGTTTTGAAAACAGTATGAAGATGCAGAAAGTACAACCATATTTGTCTGCTATTCAGAAGAAGTACAAAAGCGACCCAATGAAAATGCAACAAGAGATGAGTAAGGTTAAGAAAGAACATGGTGTCAGCACGCTTGGCGGTTGTTTACCAATGTTAATTCAAATGCCTATATTCTTTGCTCTCTACCCGACATTGAGATATTCTATCTCTCTTCGTGGCGCTTCATTCTTCGGCTGGTTACAAGATCTTTCAAGTCCCGACCCATATTATATATTACCAATAATCATGGGTATATTCATGTTTCTTCAACAAAAAATGATGACTGACTCGCAGATGAGTAACACCAACTCACAAGATATGGATGAGAAACAAGCAGCTATGATGCAAAGTCAAAAGATGATGGCATATATCTTACCGGTAATGATGTTCTTCGTCTTTCGCAAATTACCATCCGGGTTAGTTCTTTACTGGACAGTATTCAATATCTTGTCCATTATCCAACAACACTTTATAAACAAAAAATTTAGAGGACGCTAATATGGAACCTATTGTTTTGACTGGAAGTACAGTCGAAAAAATCTTAGAAGAATTTTGTCAGGCTAAAAAAGTTAAGCTTGATGATATTAAGTATGAAATTATAGAGGAAGGCAAGAGTGGTTTTCTTGGCTTCTTTGGCTCAAAAAAAGCAGAAATTAGAATCACTACTTTTGGTAGTAAACAAGAAGTGCACAACTTCTTATCAGAATTATTAGACAAAATGGAAATCGAATTTGTAGATATAGAAATTGAAGAAACAGAAGACTCTTATAACTACCATATTGTCGGATCTTCTGATGCAGGTTTTCTCATTGGAAAGGAATCTAGGTTCCTCAATAATATGCAATATTTAGTTAATAGAATCTATGAAGGCAGAGATGGTTTCAAAAGAATCTACTTAGATGTAGATAATTATAAAGAGAGACAAGCTGAGCAAATAGTCAGGAAATATGAACCGGTGATTGATAAAGTGGTTTCCAATCAGAAGCCTTACACACTGGAACCTTTAGACCCTAATATCAGAAGGGTTATTCATAAATTTATAGAAGGAAGACCTGAAATAAGCACTCTCACTATTGGTGATGGTAAAAAGAAAAGAATTGTTATCTTCCCTAAGGGATATGACCAAACCAAAATTCGTAAAAGATCTTATATGCCACCCAACAAAAGAAATACCGACTATGTCAAGCCTACTGAAAAGAGAGAAGGACATAGAATTGAAAAGACTAACGATGGCAATCAGCCTAAAAAAGCTAATTTTAACGCTCGCAAAAGACCTTATAGAAAACCTAAACCAGCTCAGAAAACTGAAACTGAATAAACAATGTTTAGTGTTAATGTTTTAACCATCGGCTTCTTTTATTCAGATGCCGGTGCTTCTTTAGGAAATCTTCCTCGTACTATATGGGGAAGATTTCTTTCTGTTGATGAGAAGCATAGACACAAACTAAACTTGAACTTACTGCTTATTCAAGATGGGGAACGCGTTATTTTAGTTGATACAGGAGTTGGAAATAAGCTTAACGCTAAAATGCAAGAGATCTTCTCTGCTTCCTTAATCTCCTTTGATGTTGCTTTGGCAGCGCATAACCTAGCCCCACATGATATTACCGATGTTATTATGACTCATCTGCATCAAGATCATGCCGGTGGGATTGTTAGCTTTAATGAGCAGGGAGAAAAGTACTTAACTTTTCCCAATGCTACTTATCACATTCAGAAGCAAGAGTGGGAGATAGCTAAGCACCCTGATATTCTTAATCGCGCAGCTTATGATTATGAGAATAATCTAAAGTTACTAGATCAAACAGGGAAGCTAAATCTCATTGAAGGTGAGTTTCAGCTCACAGCCAGTGTTTCCATGAAGTATGTCGGCGGGCATAGCGAAGGCTCGCAAATAGTCTTAGTTAACCATCCTGCACATAAACTAATCTATGCCGGAGATATTATTCCCTCTTCTGTCTTCCTGAAAGTGCCCATCACATCTGCCTACGAAGTTTGTCGAAGAGATACAGTGAAAGCCAAGCTCTGGATCTTAGATAAAATAGAAAATCAAGGCTATACCCTAATTTATGATCACTCAACCAAGGAGTTGCATTATGCTAAAAACAACTAAATTATTCTTTCTTATTATTCTGGTATCTCTGCTTTTAATCACATTAACAGGTTGCGACAAGAGTCAGCCAAAAGATTCTCAAGGCATCGTAGTAACTTCTCCTGAAGTTGCCGAAACAATTGCCAAGTTAGGCGGGATAGATTTAATCATTGGCAGGACTCAATACTGCGATTATCCACAAGAGATGCATGCTATCGAGTCAGTAGGAGATTTTAGTTCTCTTGATATCGAAAGAGTAATCTCTTTAAAGCCAAGTATAATCTTCACTGCTGCCTTTGAACAACAAGATTTCTTTGATAAACTCAAACCTTTTGGCATAGAAGTAATCAAGATTCATTCCAACTCCATAAACTCATATCTGGAGAATGTTCAGCTTTTAGCTAATAAACTTGAGTTACAAGATAATGCAGAACAACTAATTAATGATTTTAAAACAACAATCTCCAACATAACGCTTCCGGCTAAATCCCCTAAAGTCTATTTTGAAATATCTCCCAACCTCGGAACAATTACAGACAACTCTTTTATTGGAGATTTAATTGTTAAAGCCGGTGGTACCAATATCTTTGGTCAGCTGAATAAAGATTTCCTGATTGCTAAGAATGAAGAGATTGTTGCTGCTAATCCTGATATTATCATTGCCCTCTCTTACGCTTCTAAAGAAGAGATTATCCAACGAAAAGGTTGGCAAAGTATGGAAGCAGTCAAGAATGCTCGCATCTATACAATTGCTGATGTAGATTTGGATACCGTGATGAGAACTGTTCCACGTTCCCTTGATGCTCTTAAGGTGTTTAATCAGTGGTTCTTAGAGTATGCCCAAGATTAGTCGTCAGCAGAGAAATAAACAACTATTAATAGCCGGTTTACTAATTCTTTTTGGTTTAGTATCCGTGCTTTATTTATTCTATAAAGTACCGTCTGAGTTAATCTTACTTAACATCAGACTTCCCCGATATGTGCTTACCTTGCTTACCGGTGTAGTATTAGCTGCAGTCGGCAATGTATATCAGATGCTACTTAATAATCCTTTAGCAGAACCTTATATCTTAGGTACAAGCTCCGGTTCTGCCCTTTTTGCTATCACAGCTTATATTTTGGGCTTTAGCTATTTAATGCCACTCTTTGGTTTTGTGGGAGCAATGCTAGCTATGACATTAGTCTGGTTCATTGCCCGTAAAGGTTCCAGAGTAAACACAGTAAAACTGATTCTCTCAGGTATTATCGTCTCTATGATTTGCTCCTCTATAATCTCACTTTACATCTATCTTTTTCCTAATCAGATTACAGTTATTATGAGTATTTTAATGGGAAGCTTAAATCATGTCTTCAGTAATAATGAATGGTATATTTTCCTCGCCTTAACGTTAGTTTCGGTACTACTTCTTATATATCAATTCTTTCTCACTAACAGCCTTAATGTCATCTCCACCGGTGAATTAACGGCTCATTCGTTAGGCGTAGATATAGCCAAAATCAGGAAAAGAGTCTTTGTTACTACTTCACTTTTGATTGCTATCGTAACCTCTTACGCCGGGATAATCGGCTTTGTCGGATTAATCATCCCGCATATTGTCAGAATGATGTTTGGCGATAACCTAAGAAACAACTATTTTATCACTATGTTAGTGGGTGGAGTTTTCTTGTTACTTTGTGATTTTGTAGCTTATCATATTAGTCCTTTTGGTGAGTTGCCTGTCGGCATTCTTACTACTCTCATCGGTAGTGTTTTCTTTATTATCTTATTACGCAAGAGGGTTTAATGGATTTACAACGAAGCTGTGGAGTTTTACTCCATCCTACTGCTATTCCTAACAAATATGGAGTTGGCGATTTTGGTGCTGAAGCTTATGATTTTATCGATTTATTAGATTCTTTAGGTCAATCCTATTGGCAAATCTTACCGCTTACTATCCCTGAAAAGGGCAACTCCCCTTACTCTCCGCTTAGCTCTTTTGCCGGTAATCCTCTGCTTATTTCTTTAGATAAGTTAGTTGATGAAGGTTTGCTTTCTTCTGATGATCTTAAAAGCGTGAGCAGTTATGAAGCTAAGATTAACTTTGACCCAATTATAGCTGATAAGAAAAGACTTCTCCGCCAAGCCTTCAGAAACTTCTCTCCTGAAGATATTCACTATCAAGAATTTTGCCAACATCATTGGTTAGCAGATTATTCTCTATTCATCACTCTTTATGAGAAGAATCAGAGAACTGCCTGGAGTGAATGGGAAGAATCCGAAAAAGATGCTACTAAAGAAGTTAAGGGGCAGTTAAACATAACTTATCAAGAAGAGATTGCCTACCATAACTTTGTTCAGTATATTTTCTATAAACAGTGGCAAGAGCTGAAACAACACGCTAATGCCAAGCAGATTCAAATTATCGGGGATATTCCTATTTATGTTTCTTATAATTCGGCTGATGTGTGGGCAAATAAAGAGCTCTTTCAATTAGATGATAATTTTAAACCTGAATATATCTCCGGAGTTCCACCAGATGACTTTAATCACGATGGTCAAATTTGGGAAAACCCTCTCTATGATTGGGAGAAGAATAAGGAGACCGGTTATCGTTGGTGGAAGGAGAGAGTCGCTTATAACCTACATCTTACTGACGTTGTCCGCTTAGACCACTTCATTGGTTTTACCCGCTACTGGAGCATTCCTGCCAAGCTGTTTGATGCCAAGCAAGGTGAATGGTTACCGGGACCTAATAGTCATTTCTTCACTGAATTACAAAAAGCCATCCCTAACCTTAATATTCTGGCTGAAGATCTGGGACTGCTCACTAAAGAAGTTACTAATCTCAAGAATAAATTTGAGTTTCCTGGTATGATAGTTCTGCACTATGCACTTGATGAGCATGAGTTTATCCCTCAAGCTTATCCAATAAGAACCTTCATTTATACAGGCACTCATGATAATAATACCACGATTGGATGGTGGGAAGAGTTTGCCCAGCATCATGATCAAACTAAAAAGAACCTCTACGAATATCTCAAGCATATTAGAGGCAGACAAGATGTCGTTATTAATCTTAGGACAATAGCTTATGACATGATTGAGCTTGCCTACTCTTCAAGCTGTGTTGTGGCAATAATCCCGATGCAAGATATTTTGGAGCTGGGAAGTGAGTATCGCATGAATAGACCGGGCATTGCTAATGGGAATTGGGGTATGAGATTGCCGCAGGATTATTTGGGTAATATAGACTGTGAGAAG
>JBAYZI010000056.1:0-16574 GCA_041672585.1 Cloacimonadales bacterium (SeqCode)
CTGAATTGCATTAGCTTGCTGTTCATTAATCATAATTCCGGAGTGTCCACCCATAAGCTTGGTGATTTTTAGTTGTCTTGGCAAATAACCTTCAGTAGGGGTTGTTAATTCGAGAGGATAGTATAATCTGGTCTCTTCCCCACCGGCACAACCAATTGTGAAAACACCCTCTTCTTCAGAATCTATATTAATTAAATACTCACCTTTGAGCCAATTCTCTTTAAGAGCAGCAGCCCCAGTTAAACCTGTCTCTTCATCAACTGTGAAAAGAAGCTCTAAACGACCGTGCTTGGCACTTTTATCTGTAGCGAGATACATGGCAATTGCTAAGGCGATCCCATTATCAGCACCGAGCGTTGTCCCGTTTGCTTTAAGCCAGCCATCTTCTACCACCATAGTTATGGGGTCTTTTAAGAAGTCATGCTCCACGCTTAATTCTTTTACACACACCATATCCATGTGTCCTTGTAGGGTAACTACCGGCTTTTTCTCATAACCGGGAGTGGCAGGAACTCTGATTAAAACATTACGAACTTCATCCATTTCACTATCAAAATTATGTTTTTTCCCCCAATCAAAGAGCCATTGAGAGATTTTCTCTTCATGCTTTGATTTACGAGGAATTTTATTAATTGCTTCAAAGATCTCTAGGACACCTTGAGTAATTTCATCATTAGAATACTTCATTCATTACCTCTATTTTATTATTATTTTCTCTACTAACTAATCTAATGAGTATAGATAATTTGGCAAGTCTATTTCTTGATTAGTGATGAAAAGAGAAGAAATATTACGCGAATTAACACGAATTAAAGCGAATTTCACAAATTATAAGATTGTTTAACAGACGCCTGTGACCCATCTCACCATTACATTTTTCTAAGACCGTCTTGTCTCCTTAGTAGCTATAACGATATAAATGCGATTTTGATTCCTGATACTAAAGAAGGTGCCTAGGAGGTCGTAACGGTAGCTTCAGAAAGAACATAAAGCTTTGATTAACTTGGGGATTTATCTCTCTATTTTCTGAACTTGAAATTGGATATACTCATCACCAATCTGTTTTCATTCAGACCTCTTAAAGTCCTGAAAGGGCTTTAAGAGAATTCATAACCGCTTATAATCTATTTACGCTCAAAATATTCAGTATGGGTACGAGGTTTTTTCTTATATCCAATTTAATTATTGAGCATATTCATGTTACTTGCCTTTAATGAATATCTTCTCATTTCCTAAAGTTCACCCACGGTTAATTTATCATCAAATATTAATAATCAATTAAATAATAATTAGCAAAGAGGAGATTTCTGCTTATTATATCATTACCTCGCAGTATCGAGGGGAAATAAAATAAAGGAGAGTGTGTCATGAAAGAAAAGATGACCTTGAAAGAAGAAAGAAAAGCTAAGGCTCTAAAAGTGAAAAAGATTATAGAAACTCCTATAAATTACACTTTGAAAGCTCAAGTATGCCGTCTCAAATTACAACAACCAACCCCTTAAAAAGTGAGTTTATAGGGGCTTTTACAGCCCTTCACTTTACTCATCTACAGCTTTTTTATTCCAGAAATATTTATCCATTTTAAAGAGTAACTCTCTTCTATTGATAGGCTTAGTGATATAATCATCACAGCCTGCTTTTAACAACTTCATTCTATCAGAATCAAAAGCATAAGCAGTTTGAGCAATAATCGGCACTTTTGTGTTGAATTCCCTAATCTTTTGGGTAGCTTCTAAACCATCCATTTCAGGCATTTGCACATCCATTAGAATCAAATCGAAATTAAATTCTCTACACTTCTCAATTGCTTCAAATCCATTATGAGCATATTCAATATCGACTTTTATATGTTTGAAAAAGGCTTGGAAGAACTTAATTACATGAATTGTATCATCAACTATTAGGATGTTTTTACCTGCCCACTTCTCAGAGAAGTTATGGGTAGAGCCAACATCTAAATGAGTATAATTGTGGTTATCCTGATCAGCAATATCAACAACACTAACTTTACCCGGGATAGTAAAGATAAATGTGGAGCCTTTGCCTTTCTCAGAGTCTAAAGTTATCTCTCCCCCCAAAAGCTGAATAATTTGATAGCAAATTGCTAATCCAACTCCAATCCCTCCGAATTCACGCGTATAGGAACCATCGCTTTGACGGAACAGTTCAAAGATAGTTTTGGCTTGGTCGCGTTCTATTCCTATTCCTGTATCACTAACCATAAATGTAACACTGTTATCGCCACTTATACTAAAAGCAATATCAATAGTTCCCTTCTCGGTAAACTTCACTGCATTACTCAGAAGGTTATCAAAAATAGTCCTGAGATTAGTTTCATCACTTTCGAAAATAATCTCTTTAGCAGAATTTGGTAACGCAAGCTTTAGTTCAATCTCTTTATGTTTATTCCCAATATCTAACCTATAGTGCTGAGCAATTTCAGTAAGCATATTAATAAGAGAGAAATTAGACTTCACTACAGAAATGTTGCGGCTCTCCAGCTTAGAAACATTTATCACATTATCCATTAACGCGATTAAACGCTGTGCACCCTGCATAATTAAGCCGAGATACTCCTCTCTATCAGCTTCTGAAACTGATTTGTTGTTTTTAAGAAACTCAGAAAAGCCATAGACAGCATTTAAGGGAGTTCTAAATTCATGTGAGATATTAGCCAAAAACTGTGTTTTAAGCTTATCTGATTCTTCAACTTTAGAGATTGCCTGTTGAAGTTCTACTCTTTTATTAACAATATCGGTAACGTCTTGCGTAACATTCAAAATAGAATCAAGCTTAGAATCAAATTCTAAGGGAATTAATCTGCTGGTTACTCTTTTCAGTTCACCGGTTCGAGAAAATAGCTCTTCTTCTTCAGCGATTAACTCTTGATTAGAGCTTTTAACACTCTTTTCTTTTTCAAAGTTTATAGCACTAACAGTTTCCTGAAAGATTTGTTCATCACCTTTATCTAAAGCAAAGAAGCTATTTATGCCGGTAATTTTCTCATATTCCTTATTCCAGATATCATAGTTTCCTGTGTTACAATTCTTTACAGTGATACCTACCGGAATATTCTCGATTAGCAATTCTAAAAAAGCTCGACGCCTGCGATGCTCTAAATCTAATAATTTCTTCTCCGTAATATCATAAAAGAAGCCTTGAATTGTTTGCTTCTCATTATGACTACAGATACAGAAATTACTTTTTAACCAGAGTGTTCCCTTATAACTTTCCTTTAATTTGACATCACAAGAGTAGCTTCTATTAGAATGACAATTACGGATTATGCTGAAAAACTCTCTGTTATCTTCTTCCGCAAAATAGTCATAGAGGCTTTTATGTCCGATAATTTCCTGAGGAGAAGAAACGAAAACATCAGAAGCGACCTTTGCTATGTGATTGAATATAAAGCTTTGCAGATTGCAAATATAATTTATCAATGTGATGCCTTTATAACTAGAATTACTAAAGTGTCTGGCAGTAATAGAAGCTTTATAGATAGGTTGTAAGGTACGCGACATGATTAATGCCATCTTTTGGACAATCTCTTTTTCTTGCTCATTCCATTCTTTTTCTTCTGAAAAGTGTGAAAATCCTATTATACCGCCAAAAAGTCCTGCTATTTCGATAGGTTCCATCAGTAATGATTTTATACCTTTTTCCAACATGTAATCTTTCTCAGCTTTTGCTTCAATAGGTAAAGTTGTAGCTGAATCTATAGCGACCGTAACTATTCTGCTTAACTGTTGCAAGGACCACTCAAACTCTCCAAAATTAAATAGGCTTACCGGATCTTCCGGATTATTAAAGGAGCTATCCTGCCATTCATAAGAGAGAATGCAGATTGCGTGATTATCGAATAATTTGCAAAAGCAACGTTCTAGATTAAATTCCTTAGCGACTTGTTGGAATAACTCTATTATTAATTCTTTTAATCCTTCTTCAGACCCTCTAAAGAGCGATAACTTTAATAATAACTGATCTATGATTGACATTTATTACCCTTTGTTTGTTTTGTTTTTTTCCAATCTTTATGATAAATGCAAAATAGAGGTTAGCCATTATTTTGGCAAGAAATAAATAGCAGAAATCAGATGATCTCTGCTATTTTATTGTTTTCTAAATTATTACAAAACTTATATCTTAGTGATAAGTAACTACTTTAATCATTTATATCACTGAAATTATAAGGTGATTGATAAAGAATTTTCTCTTCTGATCCTGTCTGAAGTTGTTGATTAATATCCACAACTGATTTCAAGACCGAGTTGTTATACCAAGAAAAAAGCGGAGCTGTAAGAGAACCAAGAGTTATTTCAAAGCTAGCTTTATCACTACCATGATAAGTTACCATCTCAATTTCGTTACCTGTTTTAAGCTTTTCTTGCATGGAAGTAAGAGCTGTTTCGAAACCACCTAACTTATCCACTAAACCAATACTTAAAGCTTGGTTACCGGTCCAGACTTGCCCCATAGCTACAGCATTAATCTCAGCATAGCTTTTGCCTCTGCTGGTAGCGACGGTATTCACAAATCTATCATAAGAAGATTTGATAAAGTTAGAGAACATATCCTGCTCGTTTTGAGTCCATTCACGGGTAACTGAACCAAGGGTGGAGTTATCACCAAACTTAAATTCTGACCAGTTTACTCCAATTTTGGAAGACATTCTGGTGAAGTTGGGAATAATCCCGATTACACCAATAGAACCGGTAATTGTAGTAGGTTCTGCGATAATCTCATCAGCCCAAGTGGAGATATAATAACCACCGGAAGCAGCCACGCCTGACATTAAAGCAATTACAGGTTTGACTTGAGCACATAATCTGATCTCTTCTGCGATAATATGAGAAGCAAGAGCTGAACCACCGCCACTATCTACTCTCAAGATTACACCCTTTACACTCGAGTCTAATCTTGCTTTTCTGATAGCTTTAGAAGTTGTTTCAGAACCGATAGACTTTCCGGTCTGTCCTTTCCCACTAATGATACTTCCGGTTGTATAAATAACGGCAACTTTATCTAAGCCCGGTTTAAACCAGTGAGTATCCATTCTTTCAGGTATCTGAGTAACTATATTTTTAGTGCCAAAATCGGCTTTTAGCTTGCCGTTTAATTCATGCCATTCCACTAAGCCATCAACTAAACCATTAACAAGAGCATCATTAGGGACAAAGTATGGTCCATTATTAATTATAGTCTCAACATCTCCGACTAATTTATGTTCACGACCTGCTCTAATCATCTCCACCATTTCAGCATAGATATCACCGTAAAGTCTCTCCAATACTTCTCTCTCTTCAGGAGTCATCTCAGTTTCTGAGAACATATTACCGGCTGTCTTGTAAGGATGACTACGGAAGTTGTAGAAATCTATTCCGAGCTTATCCAGCATCTCTTTAGCATAAGGACTTGCGCCGCCTATTCCTACAAGATTAACCATTCCTTCAGGGTTTAGATAAATTGCATCGCCAATATTAGCAGCGAAAGCATAGTTGGCATTAGAGATATTTTCAAAGTAGAAGATTACTTTCTTGCCCTCTTGCTTAAATTCATGGAGAGCTGTAAGCAACTCTTGTCTTTTTGCAAAAGAAGCTCCAAAGTTATTGTTCTTGAAGATAATCCCGGTGATAGAAGGTTCATTCTTGGCTTCTTCTATCTTATTGAGAATCTTCAACATAGTGGTATTATCATCCATTTTAAGGGAGATAAAACCAATATCAAATTTGACATTCTCATCAACAATATTGCCTTTAATATCAAGATCTAAAAGTTTCTTTCTTTCCATACCGGTTATCACGCCCATAATATTTGTATTCATAGAGACATAAGCATAGCCACGGTTTTTCTTGCTATCATCAGCTTGTTTTTCAATATTAGAAATTGAACCGATTACAGCACCAAGGTTGCTAAGACTAAACCTGATGCCAACCTCTTCCTTTTCAATATTATAAGTAGCACCAACAGAGAGTCCACCGAGGAAATTAGTGTTTACGCCAACAGTCGGCTTAATAAATTCCCGACCATCATCAGAGTCTCCCCAACCTGCATCAGTAGTAACTTCTAAAGCATCATGATATTTGGTAGAAGCAAGTGGTCTGATAGCTATTCCGCCACGGTGCTGAGGTTTCAAATCATCAGGATGTGTAAGAACATAACCTGCAGATAAGTAATTAGTTGGGCGATACAGCAGAGAACTTTTAAAGTCCCCTTTATCTAATATCCCGGACTTCCAGTTATAAGAAAAACCTAAATAGAGGTTTCTTAACACCTTGTTTTTGCCAAGATTATTGCCGGTTGCTATTGTTTGATATGTCCCGGCATTGCCACCCTCCACAATATAGGAAAAACCCTCGTTTTTATAAACAAATCCCCAATCACTTCCTGTCTCACTCTCTTCATAACTTTGGAGAAATGAAAAACTGGAGTTATCAGTCATTCCGAGTGCTGCCGGATTTACAAACCCGGAGATAAAGTCCTCGTGTGCTGCTACTGAAGTGTTGCCAAAATCAGCCTGAGATGCGTGAGCTAACATAGCCACAGCCAAGATTAAAAATATTAATACTTTCTTCATGTTTCCTCTTTATTTAAAGTCAACAGTGATCTTCTCAAAGTTATGAAAAGTAACACCATCAATCTTCTTTTTGTTGTTTAAGAAGTTAGATACTTCCTTATCGCCGTCTTTCATTAAATCTTTAAACAGCTCAGGTTGTGCCAAAAGTTTATCCATATCAATTTCAAATAGCGTGATTTGGTTATTTTCATAAGGTACATTAGATTTCTTAATGTCGTTAAATTCAACCTTTGTATAGAATCTCATACCTTGCAAAAAAACCTTTGCCATCGCTAGTTGTTGGTCTATGTTTTTTGCATCGTAATCTTCTTCATCTGAATCATTATTAGCTATCTCTTTCTTAGCTTTATTAATAGCTTCAGAAAAACCGTTTATGATAGTTAAAGTACCTTTCTTGCGTGCATCATAAATAAAATTAAAGAACTTAGCATCCTTGTCATCTTTTTTCTCTTTCTCATCATCGTTAGAAAGCTGTTCTACTGTTTCATTGAACATGTTTTCAGAAATGAGAATCTTGTTTATATCATCGAATTTATACACAGTTTTAGAGCCTTGTTTTGCGTCAGTTTGAATCTCTTCAAAAGAAGAAAAAACCACACCTGTTCCAAAAGAATAGGCCTTGCTTTGTTGATTCTCTTTACTAAGAAATTGAGCAGTGTTGCCACCTGGGTTCATAGCTTTTGCCATGTTCATAGCCTGGTTTGAGAGTAACATCTTCTCGATTATCTCACCGGAACCATCTTTGTTAACTTTTACAGTTAATCCGTATTCGACACAACCTGTTAAAAACAACATAGCCATTACAGCTAGCAATAATATTCTCTTCATAATGAACTCCTAATCCAATTTTCTAAATTTGTAAGCATAGATTGAACTTGTCAATAAAATTGCTGTGGCAATTATCAAACAGAGTCCATCCCAACTGAAAATACTAGTAGAAATTAACCTACTAACTTCATTTATCCCACTGTTTAGAGTCATGTTATCCATGAACCCCTGTGACACTAATTCTACATCAATAATCTTCTTACCTGTCAAAGAAGGATTTGCTAACCAGATACTTATGTATTCACTTAAAGTATTAATCTTCACCCCGGAGACTGATCTAAAGATATTAATTAGGATATTGATTCCTATTGTGAATCCTAAAAATTTAGCAACCACACTTTTCTTAAGAATACCTGATAAAAAGATAAAGAAGGAGCCAAATAATAAGAGATAAGGAAAAGAAAAAAGTAAGATGGAAAGAGTGAACCTTATTAAAGCTCCCAAAGAGATCTCACTGGTATGTCCTAAAATAAGAAAGGCTATCCATGTGTTTAGTAAAACTAAACCAAGAACTATTACCACAGGGATTATTATTGTAGAGACAACTTTAGAAATAACTACTTTCCAAGGAGGAATCGGTAAGCATTTATAGAAGATTTCACAGTGATTCTTGATGTTATCATTGAGAGCATTAGGAGTCATAAACCCTAACACCGTAATGAAAAGAAGAGAACCACACAGCATTATATTACCAATTATGACGCCTATTAAGCCCATGAAGGGCATGTTTGCTCCCTTCATTTGATAATTTAAATTACCTAAATCTAATCCCCACTTAAGATCGATCAAAATAAGGAATAAATAACAGATTGCTACGCCGAGAACCGGCAACAACAAACTTCCCTTGTTGAGATAAATATCTCTTTTTAATAAGCTTTTAAACTGTCTCATGTTGATTCTCCAATGTATATAAGAATATATGGGCTAAATTAGGAATGGCTTCTTTAAAGCCGGTAATATCAGCTTTGCGCGGGACTACAACTTCTATTGCACTTAAGCCTTCTGTTACTACTTTATGAGGAATCCCTTCCAACTTATCTCTGTCTTTTGCATCTATAGTGATTAACTTGTAATAAGTAAGGAGATTATCTATAGTATCGTTTACCAATATCTTACCCTGATCAATAATAATCAGGTCATGCAGAATGTGTTCGATTTCTTCCACTTGGTGAGTAGAAATAAGCACGGTCCTATTCTCATTATAGAAAGAACTCAAGATAGTGTTGTAGAATTCACTGCGATAGACAATATCCAAACCCAGAGTCGGTTCATCAAGGATTAAGAAACTCACGTCTAAAGATAAAATCAAGATTAAATAGAGCTTTGTTTTCATCCCTTTGGATAATTTACTAATCTTCTTGTCTAAGGGTAAGTTACTGGTAGCAAATAATTTGTCAAATCTCTCGTCGTTAAACTTAGGGTGAACTCCCCTAAAAAAACTAATCAGAGCTTTCACCTTCATTCTGCCATCCAGACTATTAATATCAGGGATAAAAGCTGTGTCTTCAAAGATCTTGTGATCCATATACTTAATCTCTTGATCATCAATAAATATCTCGCCTTCAAATTTGCTAAATCCTATGATACACTTCATCAAGGTTGATTTGCCGGCTCCGTTCTTACCAACCAAACCCACGATTCTGCCTTTCTTAACTTCGGCATTTACATTGTCTAATGCCAATAAATCTTTAAACTTCTTGGTAACATTTACTGTTTTTACCAGTGCCATTACTCCTCCCTTTCATATATTTTGTGCAACTCTGCTACGATCATCTCAAGATCAATATCCACTATCTTCGCCTTCTCTACTAAGGTTATTAAATCCTTTTTAATGAATTCGTAGCGCCTCTCTCTTATTAGTATCTTCCTTGCTCCTTCTGTTACATAGAAACCTAATCCTCTTTTTTTAAAGATGACATTAGAGGCTTCCAATTCTGCATAAGCATTGCTGATAGTGTTAGGATTTACCTGATACTCAGCAGACAACGCTCTGATAGACTGAATCTGCTCGCCTTCAGCTATTCGCTCAGCAATTATTGCCTCTTCAATCTCTTCTTTTATTTGAAGATATATTGGTGTTTCATCACTAAATATTTTCATTTGCACCTCTTATGGTGTTATAGTTGTGTGGTACACTATTCTTGTCAAGTACTATTTTTTATTTTTATTGATTTTACTTTCCCTGTGAAACCTTTTCAGAAGGACAATATTGTCTATTGTAAAGCATATTATCTTCAAACCTCATAGGTAAGCCATTTAGAAAAGATAGTACGCAATTTATTTTATAAGAGTAAGTTAGAAAAATTAAACAATAACAATTATTGTATCTATTACTTGACAAAATAGTTTTAATGATTATATTGAGCTTAAATGATATTTAATTATTAATGACTTTAATTGTTGTTAATTTGATTAATAAATAATTTAATATTCGAGAGGTTAAAATATGAAAAAGATTCTATTATTTGTGTTTACTTTATTGTTTGCTTGCGTAGCTTTTGCTCAAACTATTACTATTAATTCTATAGGAATGCATGGTGCAGGAGGATCAGGAGATTTTGAGGTAGAAGAAGGTGAGAGTATCACAATAAATGTTAATTATAATGTAACTGGTTTAGTAAGACCAAACAAAATATTGGGTTCTACATTTGATGGAGTTAATAATCAAATACTATTATCTTTTTATTCTAGTGCTACACCTAATGATGACGATTGGGCAGATGAGATATCTTTTCCTGTCCTAGCTTTTACAGTATCACAAAATGGTACACATAATAAAGAATTTCTTATAAGTTCAGATGTTTTTGTAGATGGAGCTAAATCTATACAAGCTAGTTTAGCCTTATATACCAACAATGGTTATTACTCATCGGAATATTCAAGTTACTGTGAAGACTCAATTTATTGGACTGTAGTCCCGGCAGACAGTCCAATTGCAGGGTTTCAAAACTATCTAACGGTTTATAAAGATGAGGAAACGAAAATACCAACCCTGTACACTCCAAGTTCTCCAACAGCAGCTACCTATGATAACAACACACTTTTAATTGATTTTAAGTTAACCGAGCCACCTCTTACTAACAGTGTTAAACTATATTTTTCACCTAATGCAAATGGTTCTAATCCTACTACTACTTTAACTTTAGCACCTGATTTGCAAAATACGACAAGACATCAAATAACACTTGATGCCTCCGATTTTTCTACAGCATCACCTCATTTATCTGATGTTGCCGGAGAAACCTATTTAACTGAATTAAACACATATTATGTGGCAATCGGTTATCAAGATGACTTAGGAAATCCTGAGGCAACCTCACCATGGCATAAGTTAGTATATGATAATACAGCAATTCCACCAAGTAGTGTCTCAGCAATTACCGGTTCTGAAAATTCAAACTTTGATGTAAGCTTTACTTTAAGTGAGAGTTCTAAAAAAGATGGAATTACTATTCATATCAAAGATAATTCCAACTCTATAGTAACATCAATTAAGCTTAGTGGAATTTATGCATCCGGTGCCCATACCATCACTTTAAACGGATCTAATTTATTAAGCTCTACCGGTATTTTATCTGTAAGCGAAGATAACGAGCTCATTTCCGGATCTTTTTACAAAGTTGCTGTCGGGATAATAGATCTTGCTGGAAATACCAGTACCTCCACAAATAGTGCTCCCTTCCAATTTTTTAATGCAGACACAAGTATTTTGGCTATTACAGCTGAGTATAATCCTACTGACGCTTTAGCAGGTTATAATGAAGGCAAATATCAGGCGATAGGTTACGTTGCTTTAAAAACATCTTCAGGTTCTGCTACACTATCAGGAATAGAATTTGATGTGGGCGGTACTATTGATGTCGGCGATGCTTCTCATCTTGCTCTGTATGTATCACCAAACAATGGTTTCGCAGGTGCGACACAACTTGGTAATACACTACCTTTTACTGGGGTTGGTAAGTATACTTTTGCAATAGATAATGCCAGTATTTCTAATGTGTATAAATATTATTTTGTAGCAGTTAAGCTTAACTCAGTTGGTTTAACCTATGATGACATTATAACTTTAACCACAAAAGACACTTATATATCAACATCAGGTACAGTGGATCCTTTTAATGCAACAGATTTTGCTATAAAATGTCTCTACAAGGCACTCATAGTTAATTATTTTGATGATTTCCCAAGTATTACACCGGGGTCCTCTAATGCACCATTCTTCAGACTTGATTTAAGAACAAACGATTGTAAAACATCAATCACAAGCATAAACTTAGATCTTACAGGAACCTTAACCTCTAATGATGTTATTAATGGAGGTTTTAAACTATGGGAAAGCACTTCCAAGACATTTAATCCAAATTCCGCAAAAGCTATCCGACAACTTGGAGGAAACGCAAATTATAATAATTTTCTGGAATTTAGCGTTTTTTCAAGTGAAATTAGTGCTGTTGAAAAATACTTCTTCTTTACTGTCTCAACAAAGGCAACAGCTAATACAGAAGCTACCATTGGTGGAGACATTCTTGGTGCGAGTGCTATTACAGCAACCGGTAACCCAGTAATTGAGACTGATTCGAGTTTAAATGGATTTCCTCTCACAGGTGACCAGCAGACTCTACCTGTCGAACTCTCGTCATTTACAGCTGTCTTAACATCAGGCAATACTATTGCTATCAACTGGACAGTTGAATCAGAAACAGGTTTATCAGGCTATCATATCCTTAGATCAAATTCTAACGATTTAAATACTGCGACTACCATTCCTGTGCTTATTCATGCTGTTAACACTTCTCAGACCTATACCTATACCTTTGTGGATAACGAAATAGACCTTACTAAGAGCGAATATTATTATTGGTTAATGACTGTGGAGCTTTCAAGTGAATCAGAGACTTTTGGTCCCATCATGGTAAGAATAGAAAATGGTGGAAGTGATACACCTTTTATAAACTTAGGAACAACCCTAATCGGCAATTATCCTAATCCTTTTAATCCTTCTACCTCAATAAGTTTTTCTCTTGATAAACCTGAGAATGTGGTAATAGATATCTACAACATTAAGGGACAACTAGTGAGAAAGCTTTATAATGAGAGTGTTACTAAGATTAATCAAAGAATCAATGTTTTATGGGATGGTAAGAATAATAATGGAGCTTCAGCAGCTTCCGGTGTTTATTACGCTAGAATGACTGCCGGTAAGCATTCAGAATCCAAGAAAATGATTTTAATGAAATAACGCGATAAATGTACCCTATACTGGACGCTTCTTCGGAAGCGTCTTTTTTGCCATGAAGTAATTTGATTTCCTTTCTTTATTTTTTATGGTGTTATGGTTACTTAACACAATATTTGTAGCAGGAAATAAAAGCAAATTTAAACAAATATTGTTTTTTCTTTGAAATAATTACAAACTGAAAATATTGTTTGTTGTGAACTATACTCTCTTCAATCCGCGTACACAAGCCGTTTGTCAAAGTCAGTAGGTAATTTATTTTATAATAATACGTTAGCTGAAATAAATAACACTAATTTCTCTATTTATTTCTTGACAGAATAATTTTAAAGACTATTTTGTAATTAATTGATATGAAATTTTAATAACTATAATTGTTGTTAAACTGATAAATAATTAATCAAATATTCAAGAGGTTAGAATATGAAAAAGAGTATATTATTTGTTTTTATTTTATTGTTTACTTGCGTAATTTTTAGCACTCCAACTATTACTATAAATTCTATAGGAATGCATGGTCCCAACGGTCTTGGAGATTTTAATGTTTCTGATGGAGATAATATCACATTGAGAGTCAATTATACGGTATCCAGTTTGATTGAATCAAGCCCAATCAATGGCTTCTCTTTTATTGATGCTTTTACTGATCTACAAAAAAAAGGACATATATTATTAACTTTTTACAGTAGCGATACACCGAATGAAGATGACTGGGCTGATGAGATTTTTTATCCTGTTCTAATTAGTCAAAATACAGAGAATGGAACTTTCGATATCACATCTACGATAAACATTGGTCAAATAATGGAAGAAGCAATTTCTTTTCAAGCAAATTTATGCCTGTTTACTACTGACAACGATTTCTCAGGCTCTTACTCAAGTTATCAAGAAGATTCTTTTTATAGTACGACAGTCCCATCAGGTGCTCTCGACACAGGATTTCAAAACTACCTAACTGTTTATACAGATACAGAGACTCTTCTTCCAACACTATATACTCCTAATTCTCCAACTGTTGCAACTTATGACAACAGCTCACTTTTAATTGATTTTCAATTAGCTGAGCTACCTCTTGCTAATAGTGTTAAATTATATTTTTCACCCAATGCAGATGGTTCTGATCCTACTACTACTTTAACTTTAGCACCTAGTTTGCAAAATACAGCACAACATCAAATAACACTTGATGCCTCCAGTTTTTCTACAGCTTCACCTCATTTATCTGGTGTTTCCGGAGAAACCTTGTTAACTCATTTAAACACATATTATGTGGCAATCGGTTACCAAGATGCATTAGAAAATCCTGAAGCAAAATCATCATGGCACAAGTTGATTTATGATAATGTTGCAATTCCGCCAAAGAATGTCTCTGCAAATACCGGTTCTGAAAATTCAAACTTTGAAGTTCAATTTACACTTGATGAGAGTTCTAAAAATGATGGGATTATTATTTATATCAAAAATTATGCCAATAACCTTGAAATAACATCAATTACGCTTAGTGGAATTTATGCAGCCGGTGCCCATACTATCACCTTAAACGGTTCTAATTTATTAAGCTCTACCGGTGTTTTATCTGTAACAGAAAATTACGAGCTCGTTTCCGGAACATTTTACAAAGTTGCTGTTGGGATAAAAGATCTTGCAGGAAATACTAATACTTCTACCAATAGTCCCTTCCAATATTTTATTGCAGACACAAATATTTCAACAATTGTTGCAGAGTACAACCCTACTGAAACATTAGCAGGTTATAGTTCTGGAATCTATCAACCAATAGGCTATATTGGACTAAAAACAACTTCGGGCGTAGCAACACTATCGAAGTTGGGGATTGACATAGGAGGAACTATTGATAGCGATGATGCATCTAATCTTGCTTTGTATGAATCATCAAATTCAGACTTCTCTGGAGCTGTTCTGATTGGAGATTATTTGACCTTCACCGGAACAGGGCTTTATGATTTTAATATCAATGATAAGGTTATCGGTAATGACTATAAATACTATTTTGTGGCAGTCTCACTAAACTCCGATAATTTATCTTATGATGCCAAAATATCCTTAAGTACCAATTCTGGCCATATTACAACAACAGGGACAGTAGATACTTTTGATTCTGTTATATTTGCAGAAAAACATCTTTATCAGGTACCTATAGTTGATTATATGAGTAATTTTCCCAGCATTACTCTGGGAACTCCTAATACCCCATTCTTCCGTCTTGATTTAAAAACTAATGATGGTACAGCCTCAGTAACAAGTATTCAATTAGCTGTTACAGGAGATAATCTCACTTCGAATGATGTTGAGCCGGGAGGCTTCAAACTTTGGGAAAGCACTTCTCCAACATTTAATGCGAAAACCGTGGTGCCTATCGAACTTGGAAATGTCGATTATAATAATCTACTGACATTTAGTGGGTTTTCAAGCGATTTTACTGCTATCGGTAAATATTACTTCTTCACTGTCTCGACAAAGTCAACAGCCAATCCGGAAGCTACTATTGGGGGAGATATATTAAGTGCACATGCTATTGTAACAACCTGTAGTGCTGGAGCTATTCCCCTTGCAGGCACCTTTCCGCTAATAGGAGAACTGCAAACGCTACCTGTTGAACTCTCTTCCTTCACAGCTTCTTTATCTTCCAATAATGATGTTAGTATAAACTGGACAGTTGAAGCAGAAATAGGCTTATCAGGTTATTATATTCTCAGAGCAAACAGTGATGATTTGAATACCGCTATGACAATATCCGTCCTTATTCCGTCTGTAAATAGTCCTCAAACATATACCTATAGTTTTGTAGATGATGAATTAGATCCTGCTATAAGCGAATACTATTATTGGTTAACTACTGTTGAACTTTCCAATGAATCAGAGACTTTTGGTCCAATCCTGGTGAGAATTGAAAACAACCAAGATAATGACCTGCCTGCTTTAGTTTTAGGAACAGCTCTAATCGGTAATTACCCTAATCCATTTAACCCTTCCACATCAATAAGCTTTTCTCTTGAGAAACCTGAACATGTAGTAATAAACATCTACAATATAAGAGGTCAATTAGTGAGAAAACTCTATAATGAGAATGTTACCAAGGTTAATCAAAGAATCAATATTGTCTGGAATGGTAAGGATAGCAAGGGATCTTCTGCAGCTTCCGGAATCTATTATGCCAGAATGATTGCGGGTAAACATTCAGAATCTAAGAAGATGATTTTAATGAAATAACACGATAAATGTAACTTTTACTTGACGCTTCTTCGGAGGCGTCTTTTCTTTGCTATAAATAACAATCAAAGGATGATAAAATGTTAAGAAAAATAACTGTAACTTCAAGCTTAAAAAGTAATATGGCTATCGAAGTGCAAGCCAGAGACCATAAGTTCATTATTGACCAACCTTTATCAGGTGGTGGTGATAATTCAGGTCCTACCCCATTAGAGTATTTCCTAAGTGCCTTAGCAGGCTGTATTGGCAGTATTGCGTTGATTATCGCTAAGCAAAAAGAGATAGAACTGAAAGCTGTTAATGTCAGGGTTGAAGGTGAATTAGATGTTGATGTGTTAGCAGGGAAATCTCATGATGTCAGACCTGGTTATCAATGGATTAAGGCTTTTGTTGAGATAGAAGCTAATATTAGCGATGAAGAAAAGAAAGCACTATTGCGAGAAATTGATTCAAGATGTCCGGTTTCTGATAATATGCGGAACAATTCTAAGATTGAGTTTGAATTAGTTCGGTAGGGGCGGATAAGAAAGAAAAAGAATTAAAAGATAAAAATGAAAAGTGAAAAGTTAAGGTATTGCTTCGCAATGATAATCGAAATGTAGGGGCGAATTGCTATACGCCCTCTTTTTAGAAGATGAAACACCGATAAGAAGAATATTTAGCCACGGATAACACGGGTGAACACGGATAAGAAAGAAGAAAGAA
>JBAYZI010000057.1:0-15922 GCA_041672585.1 Cloacimonadales bacterium (SeqCode)
GCTACTATTTACTAACTCTCCACCGACCTTATAATGTTGATGATCCTCTAAAGCTAGGCAAGATTCTCTCCCTGCTTAATGAATTAGACAAGCAAGTCCTCTTCCCTATTCATCCCAGAACCAGGAAAATACTGGAGAATAACCTAACAGAAGCTCTTCCAAATATCAGACTTATTGAGCCACAAGGCTATCTTGATTTTCTTATTCTCCAACAGAATTCTGCTAAAATCATCACAGATTCCGGTGGTATTCAAAAAGAAGCTTGTATCTTGAAACGACCTTGTATTACCTTAAGAAGTGAAACAGAATGGGTGGAGACCGTAGAATCAGGAGTTAATCTTCTGATTACAGAGATTAAACCGAATCTTACTCAAAGAATCATGGCGTTCAATCCTACCTTCCCGGACATAAGCATTTTTGGAGAGGGTGTAAGTGTAAAAATGAGAGAGATAATTATCAATAAGTTATGCAATAAAGGATCATAATGAAAAAACACCGTATTGTTGATATTGTAAGAACTTTAGTAGAGGGGAAAAAGTTTATCATTATTTTTACTACTATTGTTGCTATAATCGCTATTGTTTATAGCTTGCTAACCCCTGCCTATTGGAAATCCAGTACATCTTTTACGATTAATTCATCATCCGGTGGCTTAAATATTGACTTACCCGGAAACCTTGGCTCCATGCTTGGTAGCACCGGATTAGGCGATATTTTAGGTGGTTCTTCCAGTGAAACAGACTTTCTTAACATAATTAACTCTCGTCATTTTACCGAGCATTTAATTACAAAATACGATCTTATGACCTACTTCAAAATCAAAGAAGCTGATTCTTTAAAAGCTATGGATAGGTCATTGAAGGCATTTAAAAATCTAGCAAAAGCAACATATAATGATAAATCACATCTTCTTACAATCTCGGTTGAGTCTAAGAGCAAACAATTATCACTCGATATGTGTCATTACATTAGAGAAAAAAGTGTTGAACTTAAAGAACAAAAAGATAAGCAAAAAAATGAACTAGAGTTTTACTTCTTTCAACTAAGAATGGATGAGTATAGTCAGAGATTGGATAATTTACTTGTCTCGATGAAAGCGTTTCAAGAGAAATATAATATCTTAGAAATGGAACAACAGGCTAAAGCAATAATCAGCAATTACGGTGAAGTTATCACAAAAGCAACAACCGTGAATATTCAAGCCGATATCCTTACTTCTCTGTATGGCAAAGATTTCCCTGAAGTTAAGATAATGCAAATGCAAAAAGATCTAATAAACCAAGAAATCAAGAATCTGGAATCAATTTCTGCTAAAGGTAAAAACAAGTATATCATTGGCTTAGAGATGATGCCTGAAATTGCAAATAAATATGCTGCCCTATTGGTTGAGAAAGAGATTATTGAGAAAACCTTAGTCTCTTTTTATCCTCTTTATGAAGCATCTCGTTTCAGCTCTATTAAAGATAATGATCTAATTACCGTGTTAGATGAACCCAGAATGGCAGGTCAAAGAACAAAACCTAAAAGAGCTGTTATTGTTGTCATCTCAACTTTCTTAGGATTCTTATTTAGTGCTTTTCTAACTTTCTTTTGGAACTCTAAATCAGATTCTGAGAAAAAGGAGTGGGTAGCTTTGTGGAAACAGTTCTGGGGTAAGAAATGATAGAAGTTACCATTGATAGTTCCGACATTGTTAGGGCACTGAAAAAATACAAGACTCTTCTAATTTCCACAGTTCTTGTTTGTACAGCCATGGCAGTAGCTTATTCCATCTGGGGTACGAGATATTATGATTCTAAAAGCATTTTTAGGACTTTAGAGTTGGAAAATATAATTATCCCTAATGTTGACGCTGAATTTAAAAATTACAGGTATTTGGAAACTGACAGTAATAATCCTGAACGAATCAATATGTACAGTTATAATCTACTCAAGACAAATTTATTCGCCTTAAAAACAATAGATAAATTTAATCTTAAAAAATATTTCAAAATAAATGAATCTGATAGTTTAAAAGCTATTGATCATACTTTAGAAAGATATAAAAAAGATTTGATTAGTTTTATCTATGATGAAGATTCTGAATTAGTAACTATTCATGTGGTGTCTAAGGATGCGCGTTTTTCCTATGATATTCTCAATTATCAATATGAGTTGCTTAATGATTATTATAGGAATGAGTTTTTTAAGCATAAAGATAAATTAATCAGCTTTCTAGAAGCTAGGGTGTTAGAAACAACAGCTCAGAAAGAAGAGATAGATGCCAGAATAAAGAGTTATGATGAAGAGAATATGTCTTTTGAATTAGATACCAAGCTTGAGGTGTTGCTGAAGAATTACTTCTTGATTTATCAAGAGAAACTCTCTAACGAGATAGATTTGAATATTGCTATTGCAAGTTATGGTGCTGACAATCCTATTGCTAAAGACTTAGCACGTAAAGATTCTCTCCTTACAAATCAACTTGCAGATTTTTCTCTCAACAAAAGCAACGATCCGGCATTCTTAAGCTTTCAAAATATTCCTGACCATGTATTAAAGCATAATAAACTACTTAATGAACAAAGCCTCTACACTAACTTACTCTCTTATTTGCGGTTGATTCATGAGTCAGCTAAAATTGATAGATTAAGATTTCAAGAGGTCATGGAGATTATTGATTATCCTAATATTGCAGGGCTGCACTCTAAGCCAAAGCCTGCTTTAACCATAATTCTTACTTTCTTTGTATCTTTGCTATTAACATCAACTCTTATCTATAATTATGATTTATATAGAAGGAGAGATCAGAATTAGATGAAAAAGTTCTTACAATCAGGTATTTGGGTTTTCTCATCAAACCTTATAATTAGAATTATCGCTTTAGCAGTTACCCCAATTCTGGCAAGAAATTTCCCTAAAGAAGATTTATCTATCTTTAGGTCTTTGCAATCTATTGTTCTGATAGTCTTTACACTCATCCCCTTAGGAACTAATCTTCTCTATATCTCAGAAAAAAAAGAAGAGAGGGAGAAATATTGGTCTTTATTTATTTTAATCAGCAGTATTAGTACCTTGTTGGCAATTCCCATTCTTTATGTCCTTAAGATCTTTTCTTATAATAATATACCATTAATGTTAGCATTTGTGGTATTAGTGCCAATCAGTAGTTTTATGAAGAATATTTACACTGCAAAGTACACTGAAAGCATTATGTTTAAAGAGATTTCGATGTCTATCTTATATAGACAAATTGTTCTCTATAGCTTAATTATCATATTTACTTTTATTAGTAAAACTCTAGAATTCTTGATACTAGCCTTACTTATTTCAGAAGTAGTAGAAGTTGTATCTCTCCGCTTAGGAAGAAAGAACTTACGCAGTTTCTTCAAGAACTTCAGACAAAAGATTGTGTTTGATAAGAAAGCAAAAGAATTTACTCTCTACACCGGTGGGGCTAATACAATCATAAACCTATCTTTGCAGTTGCCCTCAGTTTTGGTATTGAGCTTATTAGGCAAAGATTTAGCTATAGAGTTTCAAATGCCTTTAGTGTTAGTAGCTATCCCCGTTTCGCTGTTAGTAATGTCTGTTACCAGTGTGATGTTTCCTTATCTTTCAAACAACAGAGAAACCAATAAAATGCAGAAAGTGGTTCTTAACACTCAGTATATCTTCTTCATCACGGGTTTACCTATTTGCTTCTTTATGTTCTATTTTGCTAAAGATATATCAGCGATACTCTTCAACCCAGAATGGACTTACGTTGTGTATGCTCTGAAATTCCTGGCAATTGGCACCTTTTTTAGCATCTTACAAAATCCGCTTTCCCAAATATGCTTAATCAAAAACAAACCTAAAACTGCTTTTTACTATTCTATAGCTCTCCTGGCATTTAGGCTGTTAGGACTCTACTTAGGGCATTATCTCTATGGATTTATCGGTTCAGTTGTCATGTTTGTCATCTTTGATTCTTTAGTCAGAATTATCAGATTAAATATAGATATTAAATTAGTCTCCCTAACTATTGGCAACTATCTAAATAATATTAAATATCCTCTTTTGACATCCCTAGTTGTACTTATTATTCTACTGGCAGGAACTTATTTCAAGCTTAATCATTATCTTTTATTTATAATTATGGCTGTGGTGTATGTTGCCGGTTTACTTTTATTTGACAGACAAAGAGCATTAGCACTATTTTTGAGTTTTAAAAATGGGATGAAAAATGAAGGATAAATTATTTCAATTTTCTCTCTTTGCTATAGTAACCTTAATATCCTCTTTTGCAATATTAAATATAGTTGATTTTATCTACATTTGTATTGTCTCTTTATTCCTTGGTATTGCTATTTTTGATATTAAAACCAGCATAATAATAACCATTATAGCTCGAGATTTTATTCTCAAAAGTTATTTTTACTATACTGGGCATGTCCTCAACATATCTCATGTTATATTCTATCATTTAGTTGTACTGTTGCTTATTCTCATGCTTGTTTTCAGAGAAAAGAAAAGGTATCATTTTGAACTTTTCAATAGTACCCTAATTTTATTTGTTATATATCTCGCCTTTTCAACATTTTTTATTTCAAACTATAGAGGTTATGGAATTGAAAAATTATTCTACTTTGCGCTGACCTTGTTAGGTTGTTTTGCTATTTCTAATATTATATTAAAGCCTAAAGATGTTAAGTTTTTTGCAATGGCATCTTTTTATCAAGGACTTTTTTTTGTTTTGGTATGTATAGTTTCCGAATTTGATTATAAACTATTTAATGGAACATTTTCTAAAAGCAGATTTTCGCTATTAGCCATAAATCCTATCTGGGTAAGTAGGTTGCTATTTTATGGATTGCTAAGTAATATTTATGTCTTTAAAAACAGTAAAAACAGATTATTGAAATTAGGATTAATTATTGCTTCAATTTTTCAGTTTTATTATGGCTTTTTAACAGGTTCAAGAGGACCGATTGTAGCTCTAATCATTGGCGTAATATTGTATTCTTTCTCTTTCTTGAAGAAAGTTAGTTTGAGCAAAATAATGATCGTTTTATTATTTTTTGCGATTATTATTGGCATCGGCTTTAGTAGCATGATCAATGATCCTAATAGCAGGTTTGCAGGTTCCGGAACAGGAGACTCAAGTACTCAGGCTAGATTGTTTGCACAATACCAAGCATATACAGTTTTTATGAGCAATGTCATTTTCGGCGGTGGTTGGGGAAGCTTTGCTCAATTTCCCTTGGAGTATCCACATAATATTTTTACTGAGATTGGTTCTGAGACAGGACTAATTGGACTGCTCTTTTTATTAACATTACTCGTAGTAACTTTATTTAGATTGGTCTCAATCTATAAAAATCATAATACTCCTGAATCTGACTTCATCATAGCAGTTTTAGGAACATCCTTCATTAATGCTAACCTTAGTGGACATATTGGTCTAAATCCTTTTTTCTGGTTATCTCTTTATTTACTTAATCATTACTATTTAATTTCAGTAAAAAAGGTAAATGAAGTCAAGCTTTCTAACAAGATTAATAATAATCTTAGTACAAATAAAAAAACATTAACTTATGCAAAATAACAATATTCTTCTTATTATTAATGAATTTCCTCCTACCGGTGAAAGCGGAGTGCAAAGACCATTAAAATTCTTAAAGTATCTTGATAGAGCCAATTATGAAACATTTGTGATTACTCCCCAAGAGCCGGTTAAAGAGATTTTAGATCACTCTCTGGCTGCCGAAATCCCGGCGTCTGCTAAAGTTTATAAAACAAAAAGTTTGGGAATTAGGGCTAAAAACTTAAATATGATTGAAAATATTAGATACAAAAGCACTCAAACGAAAAAGAGTGTTAAATGGACGATTTTAAAAAATATAAATGATCTAATCTTCCCTATTGATAAACAGATAGGATGGGTTCCATTTGCCTATTTTAAAGCTGTTAAGGTAATAAAAAGCGAAGGTATCCGCAATGTTTATATTACCGGTTATCCATTTTCTGCTTTCCTTATCGGAGTGATGTTAAAGATAAAATTTGGAGAAAGAATCTTTTTCTTAGCTGATTATCGTGATTCGTGGAGTTTTGAACCATTAATTGAAAAGAAAGTAAATAAATTAAGGTTAAAGATTATGCGCAGTTGTGATAAACTTATTTTAAGCAAAGCTGATCATATTGTCTCTGTTACTCAACCAATTCTAACTGAATATATTGCTCATTTCCCCAAAATAAAGGACAAGTGTTCTCTCATAACTAACGGTTATGATGAGGATGACTTCCTTAAGCTTAGACCTAAAATATTTAAGAAGAAAACTATTGTTTATATGGGCAAGTTTTATAATTTTAAAGGTAATCCAATTGCTTTTTTAAAAGCACTGTCCAACTATAGGGAAAAAATGAGTGAAGACATTGAATTGATCCACATAGGCACTGCTTTTCAGGAGTTATTTGATTTTGTGGAGCATAACAACTACACATTCTACAAGTACTTAGGTTATAAATCTCATCAAGAAGCTTTAGAATATTCTCTGGGAGCTGATTATCTTCTGCTCTGCATTAATGATGATCCTAGCTCTAAATATGTCTATTCCGGTAAGCTGTTTGAGTATATCAGACTGGGAAAACCAATTATCGGTTTAATTCCTTTAGATGGTATTGTCAGCGATTTAATTAAAGAATACTCCTTAGGTATTATCGCTCCAATTAATGATGAAACAGAGATTTACAACTCTTTATTGAATCTTTATGAACATCAGAATAAACAGATTCCTCAAGATGTTATTTACAACTTTTCACGAGAAAAACTAACTAAGGATTTGATTGAGATTTATGAAAAGAATATATAAAATAAGCATCATGTTTTTAGTTTGGATTTGGTACAAACTACTACAGCTTTTTGCTAAGAAGAAAACAGAGTTTGCAAATATCTTAGTGCTTGATTTAATGGGCATTGGCGATGTTGTCTGCCTTACTCCTTTTCTGGGAACACTGGTTGATTCAGGTAAGTTCACCAAAATAACCGGCTGTTTTAGCTCTGTCGCAACTGATGTATCCAAGAGCTTAATTCCTTTAGATGATTACATTTATCATCACAATTACCGTGCTACTATCAAGGCAATCAGGAAAGCTAAATTTGATTTGATTATCATCCCCGGCTGGGGACTAAGACATACTATTCTGGGGCTATTATCCGGAAGTTCACTAATCGGTTTCTTGCATGATCTATCTTTCACAAATAAGTATATAAACACTTTTAAATTAGAATCGCTTGGTGTGAAATCACGACCCATGCCTGAACCATGGGCTGATATGGCTACTCTCCATCTTTCTCAAAGGTCTAATAAAATCTTAGAGTTCTTTAGCTTGCCTAATGTTTCAAATCGCCTTGAATATGATTATAAGCATCTACAAGCAACTCAAGAAGATTACGCAGTCTTTCATTGTTCAGCAATCTTTGCAGGCAGACAGTGGGATTTGCAGAACTTCAAGCAGTTGGCAGAGAAGATGATTGAGTTGAATTTAATTAGCTGCGTTTATCTTATCGGTTCTAAAGGAGATTATGCTAAATACGAAACTATTAGCTCTGCCAAAATAATTAATGAAGCCGGAAAGATGAATCTTTTACAGACCCAAGAGTTGCTTAGCAGGGCAAAGCTATTTGTCGGAAATGATAGTGGACCTATGCATATTGCGACTTTCTCAAAGATACCTACCTATGCTTTGATGGGACCTAATTTACCTATTATTTCAGGCACTATTTCATCTTTGGGATATAATTTCTTCCACAAACAACCATGCTGCCCCTGCAATCAAACAAGCTGTGATTATGATTACAAGTGTATAAAAGCCATCTCAGTAGATGAGGTGCTGACCCAAATTTTAAAAGATTACAAGAGGATTTATGAAAAAGCTTAAAGTATTGATAATTGTTACCAGGCTTAATGTCGGTGGAGTTTCTCCCCACTGTGCTATTCTGGCTAAAGAGCTTCCCCAAGACAAATATGAACATCTTATCGTCCACGGTTCTCTTGATGCTTCAGAAGGTGATATGCGTTATCTTATTGCTGATGAACCAAATATTTATGTTCCTGAATTGATTAGGGAACTTAGCCTTAAGCAAGATATTAAGGCACTGTTTAAACTAATCAAAATCATCAGACAATACAAACCTGATGTTGTTCATACTCATACTGCCAAAGCCGGTATGTTGGGAAGAGTTGCTGCCAAGTTATGTAGAGTTCCTATGATTATCCACACTTTTCACGGCAATGTTTTCCAGGGTTATTTTAGTCCCTTAAAGACTAAATTCTTTATCTATATTGAGAGATTCTTAGCCTTAATATCTACTAAAATCATTGCTATAAGTAATATTCAAAAAGATGAATTACTGCAGTTTAAAATAACCTCAAAAAAGAAGATTGAGATTGTTAAATTGGGCTTTGATTTCTCTGATGTAATCCCTGAACCGGACTATAAAACAGACTTTAGGGATAGATTCAAGCTTAAGCAAGATGATCTTTTAGTGGGGATTATTGGCAGAGTTGTCCCAATTAAAAACCATAAGATGTTTGTTGATATAGCTGAGAAAGTCATAATTTGTACCGAACGAAATGTTATGTTTATAATTGTTGGTGATGGCGAAGAGAGAGAAAATATTGAAGCTTATATCGCTGAAAAGCAACTGCTCCCTTATTTTGTTTTTACCGGTTATACTGATAATCTTAAAGAGATTTATGCTGAAGTAGATATTGTAGCTCTCACCTCTTTAAATGAAGGAACACCTGTAGCCATAATCGAAGCTATGGCAAATAAGAAAATCGTCTTTTCAACCAATGTTGGTGGCATTGCTGATTTTATCGAAAACAATGTATCCGGATATTATTTCCCCATAAGTGATAGTGATGACTATACCCAGAAGATGATTTCTGTTATTAATTCTTTTGATTCTGAAGAGTTAAATTTAGTTAGAGAAAATGCCTACAATTCTGCCTTAAATAACTTCTCAGCCGAAAGATTAATTAACGATATTGATCATTTATATACAAGTTTATCTAACTAGGAGTTGGCAGATTTTTACTAACTTTTATCAACAAATATTATTGTTAATAAGAAATTCATTGACAAATATTCGATTCTCTAACTTTACTATTTCTACTAAGTAAATTATAATACTAGGAGTGTGAATGAAAATCATTAGACTAGGACTAATCGGTTGTGGCAGAATATCTAAGAATCACTTTGAATCTATTAAAGAAATTGATGAAGCACAATTCGTTACATGTTGTGATATTATTGAAGAGAGAGCTAAAGAAGCTTATGAAAAATACAATTTAGAAAGCTATTACACAGACTATATGGAGATGTTGGAGAAGGAAGATCTTGATGCAGTAGCAATCTGTACTCCAAGTGGAATCCATCCCCAAGTTGGCATTGAAGTAGCCAAAAGAAAGATGCACGTAATTACTGAAAAACCCATGGCTATCTGTATTAAAGATGCAGATTTATTAATAAAAGCCTGTGATAAATATAAAGTTCACCTTTTTGTGATTAAACAAAACCGACTAAACACTACCATGCAACTTCTCAAAAAAGCTGTAGATAAAGGCAGATTTGGTCGTATCTATATGATTCAATCTAATGTTTTTTGGACAAGACCGCAAAGCTATTATGATATGGCGAAATGGCGTGGTACTTGGGAATTTGATGGCGGTGCCTTTATGAACCAAGCAAGTCATTATGTTGATGCTATGTATTGGCTTATCGGCAATGTTGATTCTGTGATGGCAGAGACTTCTACTTTTGAAAGAAAAATCGAAGCTGAAGATACAGGTTCGGTAATTATGAAGTTCAGAAATGGTGTTATCGGCACAATGAGTGTGACAATGCTAACCTATCCTAAGAATTTTGAAGGTTCAATTACTATCTTAGGTGAGAAAGGAACTGTCAAAATCGGGGGCGTAGCTATCAATAAATTTGAGAAGTGGGACTTTGAAGATTATGATGATGATGATAAGTTAGTGGAAGACTCAAGTTATGCAACAACAAGTGTTTATGGCTTTGGACATATCCCTTATTATCGCAATGTAATTGACGTTTTACTCGGTAAATGTGAACCTTCCACTGATGGCAGATGTGGCAGAAAATCCTTAGAAATAGTGCAGGCTTTATATAAGTCTGCTAGAACTGGAGAAAAAGTTAGTCTTCCCTTAAATATTTAAGGTATTTATTCCTTGACAGGGTAAGTGAAAATTTATAAATTACTATAAAAATTGTTAGGAGGCCTATTATGGCAGTTAAAGTAGATAAAGGTACTTGCATCGGTTGCGGTGCATGTGTTGACGTATGTCCTGTTCAAGCTCTTTCCATGGTTGATGATAAAGCTGAATGTGATGGAGCTATTTGTATTGATTGTGGTGCATGCATCTCTGTATGTCCTGTTAGCGCAATTTCAGAATAATTATTATTTAAACTACATATCAGGCTGAAGAAATTCAGCCTCTTTTTTTGCTTAAAAACTAGACTCCTGCTAGACCTTAGAGGGTAAATCGATGTGATTTCGAAGAGATAACGACTAACCTTCTTGGGTCCCAGGGTGTGCAGTCCTAAATGGCCTTATAGCTTGTTATCATTATTTGAATCGATTTCACCCTTTCAGGGTTATTTTTCAGGTGGAACATGCACCCAGGGTTACATCCTAAAGGATTTACCCTGGGCTAGTCTATATCATCCTTTCAGGATTTGAAAGGTCTCATTTTCAATATCAATCGATTAAACAATTCAACAAATCAACGTTTCAACAAAATAATTCGTGTCAATTTATCTTCATTCGTGCAAATTCGTGTAAAAGCTCTTTCTTTTCTAGACCCAACTATCCATAAATCAGCTTCAAGATGAGCTCCAGCCCTTCCCTATCTTGTTCATCAAAAGAGTTAGGTTCTTTACTGTCAACATCAAGAACAGCAACAACTTCCCCATCTTTGAAGAGCGGTATCACGATTTCGGATTTGGAACGTGAATCGCAAGCTATATGTCCTGGAAACTTATCAACTTCCGGCACAATAATAGACTCTTTTTGGTTGATGGCAGCCCAGCAAACCCCTACATCTTTTTTAAGAACCATACAAGCGATAGGACCTTGATAGGTAGTTACGATGAGTTCACCATCGACCAAACTGTAGAAACCTGTCCAAAAATAATAATTAAATTTATGGTGAAGCAAGGCACAAACAGTAGCCATGCGGGCATTAATATTATTTGATTTCTTGAGCAACTCTTCTAATTGAGTAGCGACTCTTTTATAGCGATTTAGCTTTTTCATAATTAATTTACTCCTCTATTTTGTTTTGATAAAAAGAATTGATGAAGGAGATTAACTCTTCAGCATTGGGTGAATGACTGTTTCTGACATAGAATCCGGAAGTGCAGACTCCAGTTACCAGTGCTTCTTCGGGCGAAAGTCCTTGCAAAATGCCATAACAATAACCGGCATTGAAGTTATCTCCGGCGCCTGTAGAGAGCTTAGGGGTAGGAGTGTAAGGACCGGTAACCCATTCGCCGCCTTCTTCATGACCACTACAAGCACCTTTAAGATCATGAATCACACAAGCAAAGATATTTAGCTTTTGCTGAATCTTCTTAGCTCTGAGAATTAAATCTTCTTCTGAAAACTTCAAGACTTCAGCAATAATCAAAGATTCATTCTTATTCAAGCCCAGCATTACTTTGCTTACTTTTTGCAATTCACTAATAAAATAAAGAGCTTCTCTGATATCCTGTTTATCGCGTTTAGTTGGGTCTGTTAAATCTAAATAAATATAAGGTTTATGTTTGGTTTGACTTAATATTTCGGTAAATCCGGCAATAATATCATTCATAGCAAAAATAAGTGTCCAGTTGTTAAAAGCAATTAGATCAGTTTGGGAAGTGAGTTCAATTAACTTTTCATAACCGATAAAATCAACAATAGCCTGCCAATTGATATCTTCCATGGTATCTATCTTCCCCAGCATAATCTTGCCATCATTGAACTCTAAAGCGTCTGTATGACCCGGTTCAGTAATTGAGTAGCACTTTCTACAAGCATCATGAAACTCCTTAAATAGAGGGTGAATAGCTTCCTTACCAATAGCACCGATAAAGTCTATTTCATTGCCCAGGGTAGAGAGACAATTCGCCATAATCGGAGCATTACCACCTAGTTTAATTTGTGTAGGAACCAGCTCAATATTCATGCTCAAGCCGGCATACTTAGCCAGGCGAGTAGCAAAATCAGTAATCGTCTCTACTTTCTTAAAAGCTTTGTTAGTAGCTCTGTCCGCCACTACAGAACATATTTCATCAACAAAACCATCGAAACCTACCAAGGCACGAGGCTTATTTTGTTTAGATTTCTCTAAGACATCCACAATCTGAACCCAATCTCTCATACTCTCTCCAATTCTTATATTTGAAATTCATTAAAAAAGATTACTACTCTTTGTCAAATCAAAAAATGTGATTATTTTATATTTTGTAGAAAAATCTAAGAGGTCGTTAATGTCTAAATTTATAAAAGTTCTGGAGATTATTATTATCTTTTTCCTATTGCCTGTGTTAATGAAATATAATCTTATCCCACTCCCACGTATCGTTATGTTGCTTTTAGTATTTATTGTAGTGCTAATTGTTTGTATAAGAGAGAATTACTTTCAAACAGCCTGGAACTACTTCCCTACTCTTGCTAAAGAGTACTGGCTAAAGATTGGGGCAGTCTATCTTGGTTCTTTTCTTGTTTTTGTAGCTTACCTCTCTTTTATTCTCCACCAAACACCTTTCCTGATTCTAAGAGACAAGCCTCTGCTGATGCTAATTATCGCACTATTCTATCCACTGATTTCTGCTTTACCGCAAGAGATAATCTATCGCACCTTCTTCTTTGCCCGCTATAAATCACTCTTTTCCAAACCACTTTATCTGCTCTTATTTAACATAGTAGCTTTTAGTTGGTTACATGTTATTTATAACAATATTGAGTCAATTGTGCTTACTTTAATTGCCGGCTTGGTATTCACACTTAGTTATTACAGAAAGAGATCACTGCTTTTAGTAACGTTAGAACACTCTATTCTCGGATTAATTATATTCTTAACAGGTATGGGGCAGTTTTTTTATAAATAGCTCTTAGAAGAATTGGCTATTGACAATCTTGCCTATTAACATTAATAAAAAAAGCGAGGGCTGATTATTTGAATAATCAGCCCTTAAAAATAATCCGGAATTAACTTATAACTATTTTGTAACTTGTACGGTTCTGCTGGTTACAGTAACCATTGATGTGAAAAAGTTTATTACGATATCCATAATGTTTTGTTCTGTTACGATATCATAATTACTAGCTCCACCAGCCATTTGGTTGGTATCTACAACATTTATAGGTACTAAACCAAAAAGGACATACCATTGACGAGCTTCTTGAGTATTGTTTCCCTTAGCGCCACTACCCACTTTGTGGATATTTGTTGAACATGCTACTAAAGCTAGTAGCATCAATGAAATAATTGCAATTCTGAATGTTTTTTTCATATTTTCTCCTTATTAATTTAAAATCGAAATAGAGGCTAGATAAGTCTCTATCATACGTGCCAATTCCGGATATTTACTCTCTAATACTAAAATATTTGTATCTATATAATCATTTTCGTTAATTTCAATAATAGCTTTTAACAGTATATACTCTTTTGATTGTAATATATATTGGTAATAATTATTCTCATTAAAGATATATTCACTATCTGAAAGAACAGTAGCATTATGAAATGTTGTTTTTATTTCCTCTACATAATCTAAGATTTTACCATCAGAATATGCTTTTGCTGTAATCATACCGTAGCTATTGATATTGTTAAAGAAAATCATGTCTTCTTCTGCTTCAGAGGTCTCTTGATCTAATGTCCACTCTATTAAATTAGCTACAACTAAATCCGAAGTGATGTTCACAACTGAATCTACTAGTAAAGAATCATATTTTAAAACGACTAAATCCGGCAGAGATTTCTCATTTGCTTTATTACAACCTAATGCCAATAAGATAGCAATAAGCACTATAGTTAAATTTATATATTTCATTCTTACCCCATGATAAATTTGCATATTATAAACACTTTTACATATATCGTATTTACTTGTCAATAAAAAAATAAACTAATTAATAACTACGAGACATGAAGAAGAATGAACCGAAAGAATCCTTAGAGAAGGAAATTCTATTTAATTCTATTTTCTAACAATGGGTTAAGAATGTTTTAAAAAGAACATTTTGACGGAGTTTCAATAAAGAAGTAGGGAGTTCGGAGAAGAATAAAAGGGCAGAAAATCCTGCCCTTATATATATTTTTTCAATTGCATATGATACTATTTCATCATTATTGCCTTTCTTGTGCTTTGGTAATCATCTGTTGCTATACGATAAAAGTACACACCGGATGAGACTGCTCTATTGTGGTCATCTAAACCATTCCACACAACATTATGGTTTCCTTGCTGCATCTTTTCAGAGAGCAGAGTCTTAACTTTCTGTCCCTTTATGTTATAGACAACAAGAGAAACATTGCTACTTTTCTTTAAAGAGAAATTAATAGTAGTTGATGGATTAAAAGGATTAGGAACATTCTGGGCAAGGTTATTCACCAGCACACTTTCTGCAACATTATCAGTGGTTACATCAACATTCCAGGATGCTATTATGGTAAAGTCTTCATCAGAAATATAACATTTGACAGAATACATATCAGAAGTCTCAAAGACATAATGTAGTGAATCTGTGGTTTCACCTTCAACAACGACACTATTAATTTTCCACTCATAGGTTAATTCACTATCAACATCAATCACATTAACTGTGAAATACATGAAATTAGCAGTTACTTCGATATTAGTTTGTTCAGGGAACTTACTTTGTAGAGAAGGTCTGTCATTCACAGGAGTAACTGTTACTAAAAAAGTAACAGAAGCATCAGAATCATTAAAACCATCGCTGGCATAAATAGTTACTGTTTCAATTCCAAACCAATCTCTTGCCGGAGTAATAACTAAATAACCATCTTCATTAGCTTCAAAGCTTAAGTATTCACTTTCCGAGAAAGTAAATTCTAATTCATCTTTATTAGGATCTCTGAATATCTTGTATAAATCTATACTACTATCCACATGATCTTCTTCAAAGACTACATCATCAGGTTGAGCTATAACGTATGGAGGTAACTGACCAATTTTAGTAGTGATAAAGAGAGCTAATTGGTTTTGTAGAGGTCTAGCTGCTACAGGGTATTGGTTATTATAGGTGTATTCAAGACCTACAGTTCCTGTATGATCTTCAATGCCTACAGTGCAATATTCACCATGGCTATTACCACTTGCATTATTAACATTATTTATCACTTTGTACTGAATTTTAATTGGAGCATCGCCTGTTGAAGACATGTGGTAAACAGGATCATAAAGTATGACCTGGAAAGTCTCTTCATAACTTGAACTATAAGCACTTCTCCAGTTATCCCAAGTAATCACAAAGCAGTGCTCTACTTGATCATGAAGTACATAAAGTTTTCCTTGGCTGCCGGTTACCAGGTCATCCCAGAAAGGAGCAATCATAGGAGATGGTCCCATAGGTCCCGGAAGTCTCCAATTTCTATGGGTGGCTTGCTGGGTTATACCAAGACCTATCCAGCCATTACTGCAAATTGAAATCTTATCGTAATTCAAACCATAAAATGTGAAATCGAAAGGAAGGTCAATAGTTTGCACTTTTTCTTGATCTCCGCCATTATCAGCAAGAGCTATTAGAGTTCCTACACCACCTGAGTTTGGATTGAGTTCTTTCCAATCGTAAACAGGACATTCATCATATCCGACATCAAAAGAGTCAAAGATATAGTAGCCATAAGCATCAGCACCTAAG
>JBAYZI010000058.1:0-15675 GCA_041672585.1 Cloacimonadales bacterium (SeqCode)
CTATAAATGCCCTCGATTTAGAGCTGATGAATAGTGATCTCAAAGATTTAATAGCCGGAAAAGAGGTAGAATTACCTAAATTCAATTTTGGCAGAGGTCTATCTGAAAAAAGTGGCAGGAAAGTAACTCTAACACCTCAGAGCATTATTATTCTGGAAGGAATTCATGGCTTAAATCCAGCATTAACAGCTCAGGTTGAGGATGAATACAAAACAAAGATTTATGTTACTGCCCTAAATCAGTTGAATATTGACAACCATAATCGTATCCCAACAACAGACTGCAGAAAGCTGAGAAGGTCAGTTCGGGACTTCTATTATCGCGGTTACAATGCTAATGAAACTCTTTCGCGTTGGCAATCTGTGAGAGATGGAGAGAATATAAATATCTTCCCTTATCAAGAAAATGCAGATTACATCTTTAACAGTGGCTTAACCTACGAGCTGGGATGCATAAAAAGTCATGCTATTAAAGAATTCAAAAAAATCCCCAGCAGTTCTCCTAACTATACAGAAGCACAGCGTTTGCTCCTGCTTTTAAGCTTCATTAAGGATATCCCAGAAAGACTTGTACCAAATAACTCAATCTTACGCGAGTTTATCGGTGGTAGCGTATTTATATGATAAGATTATGCCGATAATACTAACTTTAAACTATCGTTATCAGCCTCAGCAACAGCAGTGGTTCAATAAAGGGTTTACTTCCTTTGAGGAGCTATTCAAATGGCTACGGGAAGACTCAATACTCTTGCTGAAAGAGGCAGATTTGTCTGATGAGTCTTTGCATAAGAAATTGATTCTGGCTAAGCTGGCACTGCCTAAAATTAGAATCTTGATTTTATGTGAATATCACGCTAAGCAGCAGGACAGTTTCTTTCACTATATTAATGAAGAAGATTTAGAAAATATAATCCGGGAAGCTATTGTTAATGAACATAAGATGGGAGATAATAGAGATGCGTTGCTGGAAGCAATAAGTTTGCTAATTAGCAATTGAAGAAAAAGAGATCTATCCACGAATTTCACGAATTTCACGAAGAAGAAAGAAAAAGAATTTTTAGCCACGTATTAAGATTGTTGCTGATACGGAGTCTCTTAATTCCCCTCTTCATTTGCAAGGCAAATTTCCGGAGAGGGGTGGCAGCTTGCTGACGGGGTGTGGTATTTTCTTCAATTCACCTCTGTGGAGGGGTGCCGGTATTTCCGGCGGGGTGAGGTCTTACTCCCCTCTTCATTTGCGAAGCGAATCTCTGTGGAGAGGGGTGCCGAATTTCGGCGGGGTGTGGTCTTATATTATGGAGACACAAAATGTTGTGTCTCTACAGAAGCCTCAAGATGGGTGGCAACTAGTTGACGGGGTTAAGAGCATCAAGCCACTACAATTAAAAACCCCATTAAAAATCTTTATCAATAATCCAACAGCCAAATACTCTTTAAAATTAAAATAAATAATTGTTTTTTCTTGTGTTTCCATTAAATTGTTTATGAAATAAACATTTGAGGTGAAATGCATAAACATAATAGTTTCCTAAAATTTATTCATAGCAATAAAAGAGTCTTCGACTTTTTGAAGATAGCTTTGCTTATTGTTTTATTTATACTTATAGGAGCTACTGCAATTACTATTTTTGAACCTAGTTCAATAAACCAAGATGTTAATATTAAATCGGTATTTGATGGCATCTGGTGGACTATCGTAACCATCACAACAGTCGGCTATGGAGATTATTATCCTGTTACTTTTGCCGGGCGAATAATTGGTATTGTGATTATAATCTCCGGTTTTATCATTTTCTCAACTTTTACTGCTTATATTGCCAGTAGTTTTATTGATCAGAAAATTAAAGAGAGGAAAGGTTTGAATAAGATTAAATTAAAGAATCATATAGTGTTATGCGGATGGAATCATAGTGCCAATAGAATCCTGAAGTTCTTAGTAGAACACAATTATGCTAACCCTGTTACAGTTGTGCTTATCAATGAATTAGAGGAAAATACAATCTCAACTATCATGAACAATTACGAACAGATTGATATTAAGTTTATCTGCGGTGATTTCACTAATCAAGATATCTTGAATCGAGCCAATATTAAAGAGGCTACACAGATTATTATCCTCTTTGATGAGAGCTGTAAAGATGCAACTCCTTCTGATGAAAGAACTATCATTGCTGCCCATAATATTAGCTTCCTTAAAGTACAGGGAAAAATAAACTTACAACTTAGGCATGAGAAGTATATTCCCAGCGTGCAAAGAAATAAGATTCAGAATATTGTTATTTATGAGGATATTGGTGGTGATATTTTGGCAAGCTCAACGCTGAATCCCACAATACCCAACTTTATCCAAAATCTCGTAAGAAGCAATGAGGGTAGCGGACTTAAAGAGTACAAAATTCCCAGCGAGTTTATTCACAGTACTTTTATTAAGTTGTTTGATTATTTGAAGAAAGAAAAAGGATTGGTTCTAATCGGAGTAGTAACTGTGCCACCTGAATTCTCTATTGAAGATATTCTCTCTGATGATTCTTCTAATATAGATCAATTCATCAAGCAACAGTTTCAACAATCTACCAAGAAAATTAACTTCCTCAACCAAAATGATAATGTTAAAATTAAACCTAAAGACGATTACATTATCGATGAAAATGACATCGCTATCGTAATATGAGGTATGCATGGAAATTAACTATTTGCAGAAAGTTAAAATATTTGCAGAGCTAACTACTGAAGAACTGACCTTAATATCTCACTCTTTAAAATCAGTTTCTTATAAAGCTAATGAGGTAATCTTCCAAGAAGATAGTGCTGGAAATGAACTGTTTCTCTTGTTTCAAGGAAAAGTTTGTATCTCTAAGAAGATGGCACTTGTTGATCAAGATAATAACATCAATAAGACATTAACCACATTAATAGATAAGGATTACCCCTTTTTTGGTGAAGTAGGATTGTTAGGCAAACAGCTTCGCACAGCAACTGTTACAGCTATCACTGACTGCAAACTCTACTCTATAGATCACGATAGATTTATGAAGATTATTCAACAAAACCCTCACATTGGGGTAGTAGTATTATTGGAGATTTCTACAAAGCTGGCAATGATCTTAGAGAAAGCAGATTTAAACATTCTAAAGCTAACAACCGCCTTAATCTATGCTTTAAACTAGTTAGATATATCGAGAGCAGAGTTTGGAAAAAGATATAGCGATTTTTTAGTTATACTGGAGAATCCTTAGGTATTTGTCTTTACTCAGCATAAAGATATAATCAGCATAAAAGCCAATATCATAGAGATAATTGCCATCATTATAGGACGTGGAATGAGTTAAAGTATTGTTCGCATTAATTGTATATATTTCCATACCACCTTCTCCCAGAATAACATACAAATCGTTATTATGAACTTTCACACCTCTAATAAGATAAGGATAGTAAAGAGAATCTTTACTTTTCATCTTTCCCGGAATTGAGATATCCAAGATGTTTAAGGTTCTACTTGAAGCAGCAAAGAGGAGATCATTATAATTTGCCACTGCATCACATTTAAAGATGTTATAGTTAGTTCCGAAAGGCATAGGTCTGGTAACATTTGAAAGGTTTATCGTGGCTACTCCATGATTATTGGTGGCATACAGAAGAGGCCATTTAACAGCAATAGAATTTAATCCCCACGCATCATGATAATTGCTAATTATATTATAGGACATGTTGTTACCCATATCATAAATAGTCAGCCCGGTATCTTCATGAGCCACATAAAGATGGGAGCCATCTTGCTGGAGATCATTACCATTATAGATATTTACCGGGATTGTTCTGCCCATAGTATCTAAAGAATCAATGCTGACTTTAGAAGAGATAATAGAATTAATCGCCACAGCAACATTCTTGGAAGTCAATATCTCGATTCCCTGAATATCTTCATCTAAAGTGTAAGCACCATTCAGCGTAAAGTTATAGATATCAAACATAGAATAGACATACAACTGCTTACCATTACCGATGGCTAAAATATTATTATCCTGTTCAATGATATTACCCCTCACCTCAAGACTTCTGCCCGTATCCCAGACATATTTATAGAAATCTGCGGAAAGAGCAAGGCACATTAAGAGAAGAATAACACTAGTTAGCTGTCTTTTCATAATTTACTTTAAAAGTTTATTAATAATATCTGTTGATTTAATCCCTTCTGCTTCAGCCTTAAATGATGGTAAAACTCTATGTCGCAAGACTAAAGGTGCTACAAACTTGACATCATCTTCAGAAGGAGTTAACCTACCTTGCAGTGCAGCACGTGATTTGGCAGCTAATACCAAATATTGAGAAGCACGAGGACCGGCACCCCAACTGATTAAATCGGAAGTTTCGGGATCGCTGTCTTCTAAGTTAGGACGTGTCTTCCTAACTAACTTCACAGCATATTCAAAAACATGTTCACTGACAGGAATATCCAATATTGCTCTCTGAATTGCTATAATATCTTTACCGCTTATTACAGGTTTTATTTGAGAAGTTTGAGCTTTTGTAGTTACTTTTACAATCTCAATCTCTTCTGCATAAGAAGGATAATCTATGATAATATTGAACATAAATCTATCTAATTGAGCTTCAGGAAGCGGATAAGTGCCTTCTTGTTCGATAGGGTTCTGAGTAGCAAGCACAATGAAAGGTTGGTCTAATTTATAAGTTTGATTACCATTAGTAATCTCATACTCCTGCATCGCTTGAAGCAAGGCAGCCTGAGTCTTAGGAGGTGTTCTGTTGATCTCATCAGCTAAGATTATGTTAGCAAAGATAGGTCCTTGAATATACTCAAAATACCTTTTCCCATCACTCTTATTCTCTGAGAGAATATCGGTTCCGGTGATATCCGACGGCATTAAGTCGGGTGTAAACTGAATCCTACTAAACTTCAGGTTCAAAGCTTTGGACAGACTAGAAATTAAAAGAGTTTTGGCTAAACCGGGAACCCCTTCTAAAAGTATGTGCCCATTAGCAAACAGGGCAATTAAAATCTTCTCCAGAACATCATCTTGACCAACAATTACTTTCTTCAATTCATTAAGAATCTCTAAGCGAACGCCTTTTAATTTATCTATTAATTCTACATTAGAACTACTCATTTTTACTCCTATTAATTAAATCTAACATTTTAACTCCTATCATACTTAACGCTAAGACACCTAATCCGGTTACAACAAATCCTGTTAATAAATGGGCAACTGCCATCAATGAACCGGCATCTGCATAATTCATTCCCAAGCCTGAGACAAATATAAGAGTCATCAGAAGCTCATTACTGCCAATCTGACCCGGAGGCTGAGGTAGTATGTAGGACAGATTTAGCAATGTATAACCAAAGAAAATCAAGGCTATATTAATGGAGCTAAATCCGAATGCTTTAAACATTAAATAGAAATATAATCCGTCAAGAACTATTCCTACTAATGTCAAAATAACTACTTCTCCAAAGATTCTGTGATGATTTTTAAAAAGAGCTGTGCCTTCCACAAACATCTCGATTATACTATAAGCTTTGTTTTGATATTTATCCGGGATGAAAAAGAAGATTCTCTTTAAAATAGCTATTAATTTCTTCTCTGCTATAATTGCACCGATTAGTACGAGGACGCCTATAATAAAGATAGCCAATAAGATATAGACCAACCACTGCATGGTCGGAACTAATTCAATATCCAAAATAGGAATCATAATAAGAATGACAAATATTCCAATTGTATCAAAGAATTTATCTATAAAGATAGAGGGTAAAACCAGAGAAATCGGGGTACTAGTACTCTTCTTGATCAGGATGGCTCTGACCGCTTCACCTGCTCTAATCGGGATTAAGTAATTTATAAAGTTACCAACTAAAGACCAGAGATAAGTCTGTTTTAAAGTGAAACTTCTTAAGGGTTTGAGAAGTCTGTTCCATCTGACAGACCTAATAAAATAGGCAGCTAAATATGAGAGAAGACTAAGACCTAAATAATGAAGCCTGAGGTTTTTAACATTCACCCATAATTGAGAAAAATCAAAGAATGATGCCCAAATACCTAAAAGTATCAGTCCAAATAAAAAGCCTATGATTATCGATTTCTTATGACCGGTCATAAACAGCAACCTAGCTTTTAATTACATCAGAAATAGCAGGGATAGTATCGATTTTATTGATAGTGAAATCACGAACAAGATCCTCAATATCGTAAAACCAATTATGAGTTAAGCGTTCCAGAAAATAGCCCCCATAGGTAAACTTAAATTTATAGAATATATTAGCTAGGTTTCTTCCAATATAAAGATTGAGAATTAGTAAAGTTTTGTAATTCTTATTCCTCTGAAACTTACTAATATAGTTAATCAAATCATTAAGGATCACAGGCTCACTGTCTGCAACATTGTAGTTCTTTCCTAAGCACTTTTCATTGGTTATTGCTTCTTCTAAAACAGAAACTAAAAGATTAATATTACATAGATGAATGAAGATACGTTGGTTTATTGTGGGAAGTAGATTGAGCTTTACCAGTTTAATTAAAGTTCTTACAAAGCCTTTACTTTGAACGCCATACAACAATGAAGGACGCAAAATAACAGCTTGCAAGCCTTTTAATCTGTTTTGTTCAATCAGCGATTCAATCTCAGCAACCATTTTAGCACGGTAACCAAATACTATTTTTTCAGATAAATCATGACTTGGTAACTCAAAGGGAGTGTTACCATAAATAGAGACTGAAGAACAATAAATCAGCGTAGCTTCTGTAAGCAAACAATACTCTATAATCTGTTGTGTAGCAAAGACGTTGGCTACTCTTCCGGTTACCCGATTATTGCTTCTTCTGGTATGAAATTCAGGAATATGAATTATCGTATCATACTTATTAAGAGCCAGATGCTTCTTTAAAATAAGAGTATTATCAATAGTTAAAGGTATTAATGACACTTTATCTTTGATGCCTGCATAGCAGTCTGTAACTTTACCTGAAGGATAAAAGGCAAATAAGTCATAGCTTTTATGTCTTATTTTACTGATTAGCTCTTGCCCTATATAGCTGTCAAGGTTGGTTATTAATACCTTTTTTCTCATTTATTGTGCCAATAATGACAATACCTTTTTCCACCATGGGCGAGGACGTCGCTTACTGTGGCTAGATTCACTTCTAAGTTCTAAATAAAAAGTCATTATTTCTTCATTATTATAAACCCTTAGAGGATTATCATAAAATAATAACTTAGCAGTTTTCTCATCAATTTTGTCCACTACTTTGTTATATGCTTTCTTAAGCAGATAATCAGAGTGCCGGCAGTGATCATCAGAAGCCACAAAATGAGCATACCCCTTATAGAGTAATCTCCAAGCCACTTCTTTTACTTTTCTCCCATGATAACCAAGCAGACTTGACGCGTTTACCTGAATCAAGACATCACGACGCATAAACTCTTTTACTATTCCCGGATAGGAATGAACAAAGCTATACCTTTCAGGATGTGCCAGAATTGGTCTAAATCTATTCATTTGTAATGTATAAATGAATTCTTTTGTATTATCTGCAATATCATTAAGAGAAGTTTCAAAAAGCATATAATTTGAATCTCCAAGTGTGAGTTTCTCTTTAAGAGCTTGTTTTAAAACAGTTGGATCACAATAAACTTCCGCCCCTAAGACAAGTTCAATGTTAATCATTAATTTAGATGCTTCTGCTTTTAAAACGTCGAAGTGCTGTTTAACATTTTCCAGATTATTGGCGTATTCTCCCATCATGTAGTGAGGGGTGAGAAAGACCTTCTCTACCCCTAATTCAGCCATTGTTTGCAAATGTTTGAGTGACTTCTCTAACGAATCAGAGCCGTCATCAACATTTGGCAAAATATGTGTGTGTATGTCTATAACCTTCATAATACTTATGGTAACCTTTCCTTGATAATCCCAATTAATTCTACCAATATTTCGTTATTATTGAAATTCTTTATCATTTTGTAAGAATCTGATAAGAGTTTTTCGGCATTTTTCTTTGCCACTTCCACTCCTAGCAGGGTAGCGTAATTGGTTTTATTATTTTCTCTGTCTTCCGGTTCTTTTCCAAGAATATCCGATGCTCCCATATCATCTAAGATATCATCAATAATTTGGTATGCTAAACCCAAATTAAGTGCGTAATTTCCTAGCGTAATCATAACATTCTCATCTGCATCACATAACGCACAACCCATATCGGTTGCGGCTTGGAGAAGAGCACCTGTCTTTTTGATATGGATATATTTTAAGACATTAATTTTAATATTTTTATTAGCTGATTCTAAATCAACTGTTTGACCGCCAATCATCCCACTTGTAGAAATGGCTTTGGCTAAGATATTTACGCATTTCAGTGCCTTGTCTTTATTCTTGAGATCAGTCAACACTTCAAATGCTTTGGTAATTAAAGCATCTCCAACCAATATTGCAGTAGCCGGATTGTACTTTTCATGATTACTAAGCTGACCTCTCCTCATACGTGCATTGTCTAAACTCGGGAGGTCATCATGCACTAACGAGGCAGTATGCACCATTTCAAGGGCAACTGCTACAGGCATAATTCTTTCTAAGGACTTTATACTCTTACGACCTCTAAGCATTTCGTACACAGCAAACAGCAGAATAGGTCTTAACCTTTTGCCTTCCGCTAAAAGCGAGTACCTAATTGCTTCATTTAAATACTGTTCATTCTTTTCTGTCGTTACAAAGTATTCAGAAAGAGCTTCACTAACTAATTTCTGACGGACTACGAAGTATTTTTGCAATAACACTTGCTTCCTCCAATACATCTATTGATTAATATATTATCAATTAACATTTTATCGTCAAGTTATTTTTTTATTCTTCTTTATTATTATCAGTTTCTACTATTTCAGCTTCTTCTGCATCTTCACTTTTAATTATGGTAGCATCGTAAACCTTGTCATCTTTATGAAGATTTATAAGTCTAACACCTTGTGTGTTTCTACCGATTGAAGAGATGGATTCTCCTGATTGTCTGATAATCATTCCGCCACGAGTTGTAATCATTAAATCATCTTCATCAGAAATATCTAAGAGTTTGACTAAGTATCCGTTACGCATTGTAGTTTTGAGAGTAATAAATCCTTTAGACCCTCTGTTGGTTACTTTATATTTCTCTAAATCTGTACGTTTACCATAACCATTCTCACTGATAGACAAGACAGATCCTTCAGCATTTTCTGCAACCACAATCATGGAAACAACAAGGTCATCTTCTCTTAGCTTGATACCGACCACACCTTGTGAATTTCTTCCCAGCGGACGGATTCCTATTTCAGTAAATCTGTTGCAATAACCATTATGAGTAGCTAAGATAATGTCATGTTTTCCATCTGTTAATTTAGCTTCAAGAAGTTCATCACCGTCAACTAATTTAATTGCGATAATACCATTAGTTCTTGGTCTAGAATAAGCATCAAGAGTTGATTTCTTAATTAAACCATTACGGGTTGCCATAACAATAAATGATTCTTCGTCAAACTCTCTAACTGCAACAGAAGCTCTAATATTCTCATCTTTTTGAATATTAATAAGGTTAACAATAGCTTTTCCGCGAGCTTGTCTGCCTACTGATGGAATCTGATAAACCTTTAACCAGTAGCACTTACCGTAATCTGTGAAGAATAGAATATAAGCATGGGTTGAAGCGATAAAGATGTTTTGAATAAAGTCTTCTTCCTTGAGATTAGAACCTGATAAACCTCTTCCGCCTCTACCTTGGGATTTGTAGAGATCAGCCGGCATTCTCTTGATGTAGCCATCTTTAGTTATGACAACTACAACTTCTTCTTCAGGAATTAAATCTTCCATATCCATAGTTAATTCACCATCGATAATCTTAGTTCTGCGTGGATCAGGATACTTCTCTCTCATCTCTAAAGTTTCTTCTTTAATGATATCCATTTGAAGTTCATGACTTCCTAAAATAGCAACCAGTTTATCTCTTAAGGCTGCAACTTCTTGGTATTCAGTTTCAATTTTTTCTCTCTCTAATCCTGTCAACCTCTGAAGTCTCATGTCCAAAATAGCTTTGGCTTGAATCTCACTTAACTTGAATGATGCCATTAAGTTATCTCTAGCATCGACAGCAGTGGCAGAAGCTCTGATTAATTTAATAATCTCATCAATATTATCTAGGGCAATTCTTAAACCTTCGAGAATATGCAGGCGCGCTTCCGCTTGAGCTAATTCGAATTTAGTTCTTCTAATTATAACCTTATGTCTGAAATCTATAAAGTTCTCAATTAACTCTTTTACCGGCATTACTTCAGGAATACCGTCTTTTAGTGCTAGGTTGATAACTCCGAAAGTGTTTTGAAGTTGAGAGAAGGCATAAAGTTTATTAAGAACAATATTAGCATCACCTGTTTTCTTAACGAAAATAACAAGTCTCATCCCGTCTCTACCGGATTCATCTCTAATATCGCTGATGCCTTCTATTCTCTTATCTTTCACTAAAGAAGCAATCTTTTCGATGAGCAGGGTTTTATTCAGCATATAAGGAATTTCAGAAATAATAATAGATTCTTGACCTGATTTCTTATCAGTATGAATATCAGCTTTACCTCTGACTTTCAACTTGCCTCTACCGGTTTCAAAGTACTCTTTAATCCCGGAACGACCAACAATATAGCCACCGGTAGGAAAGTCCGGACCAGGTATAATTTGCATTAATTCAAGCGCTGTTATATCTGGATTGTCAATTGTTGCTATGATGCCATCACACACTTCAACTAAGTTGTGAGGAGCCATGTTAGTAGCCATACCGACAGCAATACCTGATGATCCATTAATCAGCAAGTTAGGTAATCTTGTAGGGAATACTTCCGGCTCTTTTCTTGTTTCATCATAGTTATTTTTATAATTAACTGTATCTTTTTCTAAATCCATCATTAAATCGATAGCAGTTTTATGAAGTCTTGCTTCAGTATAACGCATTGCAGCAGGTGGATCGCCATCAATAGAACCAAAGTTTCCCTGACCGTTAATCAGTGGATAACGCAGGTTCCAATCTTGGGATAGTCTTACTAAAGTAGGATAGACAACTTGTTCACCATGAGGGTGATAGTTACCTGAAGTATCACCGGCGATTTTAGCACACTTTCTAAAATGTCCACCGGGAGACAGCTTTAATTCATTCATCGCAAAGAGGATTCTTCTTTGTGATGGCTTAAGTCCGTCCCTCACATCAGGTAAGGCACGAGCTACAATAACACTCATTGAATAATCCATATAGGATGTTTTGAGTTCTTCTTCTATTTGTCTTACAATAATATTTTGTTTATCATCTTGCATTTGTAAATCTCCTATAGTTATACATCGAGGTTTTTCACATATTTGGCATTGGCTTGGATAAATTCTCTACGAGGCTCGACATCATCACCCATAAGAATTGAGAATAATCTATCAGCTTCTACAGCGTCATCTATTTTAATTTGAACAAGTAAACGATTTTCAGGGTCTAATGTAGTCTCCCATAATTGATCAGGATTCATTTCACCAAGACCTTTGTAGCGTTGAACATACACGCCTGTTACTCCCATTTCTTCTAACATGCTTTCTTTTTCACCATCGGTATAAACATAAGTTTTCTTAGTTCCTTTACGCAACATAAACAATGGTGGCTGAGCAATATATACTCTTCCGGCTTCAATTAGAGGAAGCATATAACGATAGAAGAATGTAAGCAGTAAAGTAGCAATATGAGCACCATCAACGTCAGCATCCGCCATGATTATAATCTTACCGTAGCGAAGCTTGGTAATGTCAAAATCATCGGCAATACCGGCTCCGAGAGCTAAGATAATCGGCTGGATTTTATCGTTATTAAGCACTTTATCAATACGTGCTTTTTCTGTGTTGAGCATTTTTCCCCAAAGAGGTAAAATAGCTTGAAACTCTCTTTCTCTACCTTGTTTAGCTGAACCACCCGCAGAGTCTCCCTCGACGAGGAATATCTCTGTTTCTTCAGGATTACGGCTTGTACAGTCGGCTAATTTTCCAGGTAAAGAACCTGATTCTAAAACTGACTTTCTTCTGGTTAAATCACGGGCTCTCCTGGCAGCTTCACGAGCTCTGGAAGCCATAACAGACTTATTACAAATCGCTTTAGCTTCAATAGGATTCTCTTCAAAGAACTCTAGTAACTTCTCATATACCAAAGAGTTAATAAATCCTTCAACATCAGAGTTTTGAAGCTTAGTCTTGGTTTGACCTTCGAATTGCGGATCGCTAAGTTTCACACTAATAACACAGGTTAAACCCTCTCTGATATCATTTCCGGAAGGAACAACTTTCTCGTTTTTCAAAAAGTTATTCTCTTTAGAATAGACATTTACCGCTCTGGTAAGTCCGGATTTCAAACCTGATAAGTGAGTACCGCCTTCGATTGTGTTTATATTATTAGCATAAGAGTAGATATTTTCTTGATACCCTTCATTATATTGAATAGAGAGTTCAAATTCCATATCTTCCTTTGCACTAGTAACATAGACAGGGTTCTTGAAGATTGGCTTCTTGTTAGTGTTCAGGTATTGAACAAACTCATTAATCCCACCTTCATATTGAAAGTTATGCTTTCTTTCAGTATCTTCATCTTCTAATGTTATTTTCACGCCTTTATTTAAGAATGCTAATTCTCTAAGACGAGAGCTAAGATAATCAAAGCTAAATTTAACTGTTTCGAAGATAGTTGTATCCGGCTTAAAGATAATTGTTGTACCACTTTTTTCAGTATCTCCAACAACTTCTAATTTAGTTTGGGGAATACCTTTAGCGTATTTTTGGGTATAAATTTTACCATCTTTATAGATTCTTGTTTCTAAATATTCTGAAAGGGCGTTTACGCAAGAGACACCGACACCATGCAATCCTCCGGAAACTTTATAAGAACTACTATCAAATTTACCGCCTGCGTGAAGAACAGTCATTACGACTTGAGCCGCAGGAATCCCTAACTCTTTATGTGTATCAACAGGAATTCCTCTACCATTATCACGAACTTCCACAGTCCCGTCTTTATGTATAATAACATCAATCTGGTCACAATAACCGGCTAGAGCCTCATCAATACTATTATCTACGACTTCATATACCAAGTGATGAAGTCCGCGTTCACTCGTTCCTCCAATATACATTGCAGGTCTTTTTCTAACAGCTTCTAAACCTTCTAAAACTTGAATATTCTTCGCTGTATAATCATTATTTGACATACTAAACCTCAATTAGTTTATTTTCAATAGGTTATAACATCGTAAGTGCAAATTTCCTAAAAACATAATACACTATTAAAACTTGCAACTCTTTTCAAATTTAGCTACAAATTTATCTTCATTTATATCATCATCAAACTATATAAAATGGCTAATTTTGTCAACAATTATCTTTGTTTATTTTGAACTTTTTTTGATAATCTTCAAACAAGTCTAATTTCCTTTATTCATCATAGTTTACAGGCTCTTTAGGGTAAGCTTTATTTGTTGTCAAATTAGACTTTTAGCAATGAAAATTATGCCTCATAGTTGACAACATTTGGGACTTGATTTTTAGAGGAAAATAAATCTTTTATTGACAACTTTTGTTAGTTATGAATTAATAAATATAATTATGTTAAAAGGAGTAATTATGGGTTATCAAGAAGAGTTGAGAGAGCAAGCTCAGAAAAGAAAAAGACGCGACTTTAGATTTAAAATGATTTTATTAGTAATCTTCCTTATCATAGTTTTAGTTGCGATGAACTGGATCGGAAATTATTCTGTTCAACCGAACAACACAAAAGCGATAAACAACAATAAAGTAGAAAGAGTACCTAATCAAAGTGAAGCAAATTAATCTTAATTTAATAATAGTGCTTATTATTGCACTGTTAAGTCTTGTCTCTGTATTGAGTTGTAACGAGCAGATTAAGCATAATATCAAATTTCAACAGGAGGGGTTTCTCCGGATACTTTCTTCTGAGATGCATGATACTTTGCTAGTCAAAATTGAATTTGCAGAATCAGATAGTGAGATGATGCAAGGCTTGATGTATCGCCACGAGATGGCTGCTGATGAAGGAATGCTCTTTATTTATCCTGAAGTAAAAGAGATGTATTTCTGGATGAAGAATACTTATATTCCTCTAGATTTACTGTTTATTGATGAAGATGGAGAGATTGTAGATTTGCAGGAAAATGCTACTCCTCTATCAGAAAAGAGTATTATGAGCAACGTTCTTAGCCGTTATGTCTTAGAAGTTAATGCCGGTTTTTGTGAAAAGAATTTCGTAATTATTGGAGATAAAGTAATATGGTCAAAATTAGAAAAGTAAGCTATTTAGTCTTAATTGTTATATTCACACTATTAATGGCGTGCAATAAAGCCAAGCTTGAAGAGAGTAATTTAGAAGAGTCTGATTTAGATACACTTCAGTACCAAGTAGTTGCTGATAGTGATGAAATTGAGCCGGATGAGGAGCTTTGGGAAGAGTACAGCTCTCCTCTTTTAGCTGTGATTATTGATGATTTTGGTAACTATAATAATTTCATGTTAGATTCGTTATTAGTCAAGTTGGGAAAATTACCACAAGAGGTAGCTTTTGCGATCTTACCCAATCTTCGTTATTCTCAATTTGTCATGGAATATTTTCAAGTTCAGAACCGTGAGCTACTCTTACATACTCCAATGCAGGCACTCAATTTAGAAGCTAATGCAGGTGAGGTAGTAATCACTAATGAGGATGATGCAATCACCATTATTAACAAGTTAAATGGCTTTTATGAGCAACTTCCCAAGGTCAAGGGAATCAATAATCACATGGGCAGCAGAGTTACCGAAAACGCTGATGCCATGACTACTGTTTTAGAGTGGTGTAAAGCTAATAATCTCTACTTTGTTGATTCAGCTACTACTCCTAATAGCGTGGGTAAAAAGATAGCTCTTCAACTTGGGGTTCCTACTGCTTCCAGGGATATTTTCTTAGATGTACCAGACCCTTCAAAAGCCACGGTTGATAGTTACATAGATAAGATGCAAAAGTTCTTTGAGAACAACCAAAACATCTTGGTAATTACTCATGCCAGCTCTTTGGAAAGAAGAAACAATCTGCTCCATTTTATTGAAGAGAGTCAGAAAATGGGATATAAGTTGGTCCCGGTCTCTGAATATCTTATGTAAGAACAATTAGCAATTAGCAATGAGCAATTAGCAATTGAAGAAAAGACCCCTAACACGCAGTTTAGCAACTGATTAAGACTAATACGGACCCTCTTAGCTCCCCTCTTCCCTTTTGCAGAAAGGTCTCTGGAGAGGGGAATTAAGAGGTTCCGTATCTATCTTAATCTTACTCTGTGAAAATCGTTTTAATTTGTGTAAAATTGTGTGGAAGTATTCCTCTTTTCATTCTTCCTCTTAAAACTCTGTGTTAAGGATCTTTTCTTATGTCCAGTCCTAAATAGTTTGACTGTTTTTTCTATTAATCCCTTTCAGGGATAGGTCTTTTTTTGTGTCTGTACCTGTGGTTAATTCTTGGGTACAAGAATTCAACACACAGGCTAAACTATTGATCCCCAAGGGGATTTAAGAGGTCTCACAACCGATATCAGCCTATTAAACAATTAAACAAATCAACGATTCAACAGTTCAACATGCATTTAATTC